>JAVXWL010000068.1:0-5900 GCA_032230565.1 Pseudonocardiales bacterium
CGAAGTCGACCTCGAAGCGAATGTCGCGGTTGGTGATGATGCCGACCAGCACACCGTCAGAGTCGGTGACCGGCACCCCGGAGATCCGGTAGCGGGCGCACAAGGCGTCGACGTCGGCCAGTGTGTCGTCCGGTGAGCAGGTCACCGGGTCGGTCACCATGCCCGCCTCGGACCGTTTGACCACCTCGACTTGTGCGGCCTGCTCGGCCGCCGGCAGGTTGCGGTGCAGCACCCCCATCCCACCGTGGCGGGCCATCGCGATCGCCATCCGCGCCTCGGTCACCGTGTCCATTGCCGAGGAGACCAGCGGTACCCGTAACGTGATGTTGCGCGAGAGCCTGGTCGATGTATCGACCTCAGACGGCACGACGTCGGACTCGGCGGGCAGCAGCAGGACATCGTCGAAGGTCAGACCAAGCAGCGCAAACTTCGAGGGCAAGCCGGCCGCGGTGTGCTCGCTGGTCATGCGACGATGGTATCCGTCGGTATCCGTCCTGGCCTTATCCACCGGTGGCCCTCTAGTGCAGACCATCTGCCCACGGCTATCCACCGGGCGGGTACGGTGCCAGCCGTGGCGCATGACTCGCTTCCCCCTGACCCGTTCGCTGGTGACCCGGAGGATCCGGCGCTGGCCCTGGAGGCGTTGGAGCACTCCGAGGACGCTGACGACGAGCCGCTGGATGACGAGGAGCGAGCCGGACTGCTCGCTGACCTTGGTGATCTCGCCGTCTATCAGGCTCTGCTGGCGCCTCGCGGGCTGCGCGGTATCGCGGTGGACTGCCCCGACTGCGCTGAGCAGCACTACCACGACTGGCATTTACTGCGGGCCAGTTTGCAACAGCTGCTCGAGGTCGGCCGGATGCGCCCGCACGAGCCCGCCTACGACCCGGACCCAGACGGCTATGTGACTTGGGAATACTGCCGTGGATACACCGACGCGGTGCTCGCCGAGAACGGCGGCTGAGCTGTTTGCGCCGGGATAGGGCCGCTTCAACCGCAGTAAGGAGGCCGTCCCGGTCCGGTGAGTCCACAGCCCGGCGCTGCGCCCCCACCCGGGCCACCACTATGCAGGTGATCTCCGGGCTGCGGCGGATTGAAGTTCGGGGCGTCATTACCCGGCGTGCCAGTAGCACCGCCACGGCTGGAGAAATCCTTGCCCACGGTAAAGCCCCCGCCAGGATCGCCCCCCGTGGTGCCAACCCCGCCCGCGCGAGCGCCTGTTGTGGTCCCCATCGAGGACGGGCCACTGCTCGGGCCCGGGTAACCAGGTCGCCGATAGTCCGGACCGAAACGATGATCCTTGGGGAGCCCTGGCGGTGTCATGCTTGACGGCGGCTCGGTGTCCGAATCAGACGTGGTGGTCGAACCGGTGGAGGTCGTCACGTCGGTCGACGTCGACGACGTGCTGGACCCGTTGCGTGAACTGGCGGCTCCGGATGAGGGGAAGCTGGGCATTCCCGGCATCGTCGCTGAGCCGGTCTCCGGCGAGCTGTTCAGGATGTGTTCGAGCTGATGGTGGCTCGCGGTGAGATCGTTGCGACCCTCGGACTCGCTGATCGCTGGGAGCTGGTTCTGCACTCGTTGCAGTGATGCCCTGGCGCGCTCGGGATCGCCCTGCTTCAGTGCCGTCCGGGCTTCATTGAGCTCGGTCCGTACCGTGGCCGCCGTCTCCACCGAGCGGGCGTAGTCGCCGTAGAGCACCTGAGTCACGCCCCACAAGCGGTCGCCGGGTTGCGCGGACTTGGCGACCAAGCCAACCGAGGAAAAGGCGATCACCAGCACGGCGGCAGCCGCCGCGAGTGAGCCGAACACCGGGTTACGGCGGCCGACCGGCCGACGGCCGGCGCGGATCGCCGTCACAGCAGTGTCGGTGTCCACCAGTTCCGTGAACGGCTCGGCCTCCATCTCCTGGCGCCATCCCGCCAGCAGCCGGGTCAACTCGTCGTGCTCGTCGCTCGGGCTGTAGCCAGCCCGGCCGACCATGTCTAGCAGCGTGTCGTCGGCCTGTACCGCAGCCAGATCAGCAGGCATCTCAAGAGGGTCCCCGTTGGAATAACCGGCACGGGGGAAGTCGTCTCGACCAGGCACTCAGACCACCCCCTCAGAGGCCAGCACGCTGCGCAGCTTGCCCAGAGCCCGGTGCTGGGCCACCCGGACCGCGCCAGGAGTAGAGCCGATGGCCTCGGCGGTCTCCTCCGCGGACAGCCCCACCATGACCCGCAGTCGGACGATCTCTCGTTGCTTTTCCGGCAGGGTTTCCATCAGCTTGGTCATGCGCCCGGTGAACTCGCCCAGCATCGCTTGTGCCTCCGGACCATCGGCCAGGTCCGGGATATCGGGCAGCTCCGGGACCGGCTCGGAGCGATTGCGCGCCGAGGACCGATGGGCGTCAGCCACCTTGTGCGAGGCGATGCCGTAGACGAAGGCGAGGAATGGCCGGCCTTGGTCGCGGTAACTGGGCAGGGCCGTAAGCACCGCGAGACACACCTCCTGAGCTACATCATCCGCCGAAGCGAACGTTTTTTCCTGGCCACCGACGCGGGCACGGCAGTACCGCACCACCAGGGGACGGATCCGTCGGAGCACACCCTCAACGGCTTGTGGCTTCCCGTTGACGGCATCACCGATCAGGGCGTCGAGGTCGTCCCCTACTGCGGTCATCGCTGGATGCAGCCCTGCCGTTACGACGAGAGACCAGCCGGGCTGAACGCCGGCCGGCGGTGGCCACTCAATCGCCCCGACCATCCATCAACATCCGTCGAGACACGGGCACCTCGCGGCAAACCGTAGTCGTAGACAGATCGGTTCCGGTAATGCGGTACCGCTGGCCGATGGCGATGCCACAGTCCGAAAACAGCGACGGCCGATGGCATCGCCATCGGCCGTCGCTGCACATCCTCGGGCGCCCTGTTCAGGTCCGCGTCCGCGGCTTCACGCCACCAAGCCGCGTCGAAAACCGTGCGCGACGGCCTGTGCGCGATCCCGCACGCCGAGCTTGCGGAAGAGCCTGCGGGCATGCGTTTTCACGGTGTCCTCGGACAGATACAGCTCCCGCCCGATCTGCCCATTGCTCTTACCCTGGCTCATCCCGCGCAAGACCTGCAGCTCCCGCTCAGTGAGCTGGACACCAGGATCGGACGGGGGGCGAGGCGCCGGGACTGACGTGCTGGCCAGCGTATGAGCCAGCGCCGCGACGAGTTCTGGTCGGGACGCGTCCCAGCGCAGGTAACCTCGGGCGCCGCCGGCGATCGCGGCGGCGATGCTGCCCGCGTCGTCCGGCGCCCCGAACACGATGACGTTCGCTTGTGGGTGCGCCGACACCAGCCGGCGGGTAGCCTCGACTCCGGCCGGGACGGCGCGCTGCGTTCCGACCAGCACCACATCCACTGGCTGCCGGGAATAGCGAGCTAACAGCTCGTCACCGTGTGCCACGCAGTCGATCCGGGCCACGCCGGGGACCGCGGACATCACACGTGTGAGACCCTCGCGGACTTGTCGCCGGTCGTCGCAGATGAGAACTGCGGTCACGGATGAACTCCTCTCCTGCAGCCAACTGATGTGCCCACCTCCCTATCGGTCATGCAGGCCCGGAACTTGACACGATCTGATGGATTTCATCAAGAACCGGAACTGCACGCTCCCAGCGGCCACTATCACCGGGGTGGAGCAACCCTCACTCTACCGAGTGTAAGCGGATCCCGGCAGTACCGTGAACACGGATGATTCGGGCATAGCGGCTATGCCGCTACATGCCACGACGGTCCACCGGACTCCTCTTGGGGGTTCGGTGGACCGTCGTGCCCTCATCAGGCCGTGTTGCGGGCACAGCCCGCGGGCTGTGCCGTCGGCTTACCAGCTGCGGGGGCGGCCTGCTGCGCTGGCTACATACCCGGCCCGTGCCCGTGGCCGTGGCCCTGCCCCTGACCGACCGGGTGTACCGGCTCCGGCTTGTCGACGATCGCACTTTCGGTGCTGATGATCATGCGAGCGATGGAGGCAGCGTTGACGATCGCCGATCGAGTGACCTTCACCGGGTCAATGATGCCGGCCGCAACGAGATCGCAGTAGGTCTGCTCCTCGGCATCGAAGCCGTGGCCCCACTGCAGGTCGCGTACCTTGGCGACGACCACAGATCCCTCGACGCCCGCGTTGTTCGCGATCCAGCGAACCGGAGCGGCGCTCGCGGCCCGCACGATGGCGACGCCCAGCGCCTCATCGCCCACCATGCCGAGGTCGCCGACCGAGTCGGCAGCGTGCAGCAGCGCCGACCCGCCACCCGGCACGATGCCCTCCTCGGCAGCCGCTCTCGAGGCCGCCACGGCGTCCTCGATGCGGCCCTTGCGTTCCTTGAGCGCAGTTTCGGTGGCCGCTCCGACCTTGATCACAGCTACGCCGCCGGAGAGCTTGGCGAGCCGCTCCTGCAACTTCTCGCGGTCCCAGTCCGAGTCGCTTTCCTCGATCTCGCGACGAATCTGTGCGGCACGCGCGTCAACCGCAGCCTGATCGCCACCACCCTCGACGATGGTGGTCTGGTCCTTGGTGACCACGATGCGCCGGGCCCGGCCGAGCATCTCAAGCTCGACCTCGGACAGCGTCAGACCGACCTCGGAGTCGATCACCTGTGCACCGATGACAGCGGCGAGGTCATCCATGAACGCTTTACGGCGGTCACCGAAGAACGGCGCCTTGACAGCCACCACTGAAAGAGTCTTGCGCAGCGCGTTGACCACCAGCGTGGACAGCGCTTCGCCCTCGATGTCCTCAGCCAGGATGAACAACGGCTTGCCCGCCTGGCCTACCAGTTCAAGCACCGGCAGCAGGTCCATGATCGAGGAAATCTTGTCGCGGTGCAGCAGGAGGTAGGCGTCGGTCAACACCGTCTCCATCCGCTCCGGGTCGGTGACGAAGTAGGGCGAGATGTAGCCCTTGTCGAACTCGACGCCCTCGGTGAACTCCACCTCGGTGGCCATCGTGGACGATTCCTCCACGGTGATGACGCCGTCCTCGCCGACCTTGGTCATCGCCTGGCCGATCAGGGCGCCGATCTCCGGGTCACGCGAGGACACCGTGGCGACCTGGGCGATCGCCTGCTCGCCGGTGACCGGTGTCGCCCGGGCCAGCAACGCGGTGGCGACCGCGTCTGCGGCCGCGCCGATTCCGCGACCGAGCGCGATGGGGTTGGCCCCGGCGGCCACGTTGCGCAGGCCCTCCCGGACCATCGCTTGAGCCAGCACGGTGGCAGTCGTGGTGCCGTCACCAGCGACGTCATTGGTCTTCGTCGCCACGCTCTTGGCGAGCTGGGCGCCGAGGTTCTCATAGGGATCGGAAAGCTCGATCTCGCGGGCGATCGTTACCCCGTCGTTGGTGACCGACGGGCCGCCGTACTTCTTGTCCAGCACAACGTGCCGGCCGCGTGGACCGAGGGTGATCTTGACCGCGTCGGCGAGCTGGTCGACTCCGCGCTCCAGCGCACGCCGTGCGGTCTCGTCGAACGTGATCTGCTTGGGCATTTGCTGCCTTCCTCACGGGCGAAACTTCGATAGGCCTCCGGCTTCTCACGAGCTCAGCCGGGACCTGAAACGCAACCGCCCCGCTGACCCCGGGAGGGGCCGCGGGGCGGTTGAAGACGGTCGAACCGTCAGTTGACGACGACGGTCGAAGACGTCAGTTGACGACTGCGAGTACGTCGCGCGCGGAAAGGATCAGGTAGTCCTCGCCGTTGTGCTTGATCTCAGTGCCGCCGTACTTGGAGTAGATCACGACGTCGCCGACACTCACATCCATCGGGATGCGGGTGCCGGTGTCATTGACGCGACCCGGGCCCACCGCAAGGACCTTGCCCTCCTGGGGCTTTTCCTTGGCGGTGTCCGGAATGACGATGCCGGACGCGGTCGTCGTTT
>JAVXWL010000119.1:0-16218 GCA_032230565.1 Pseudonocardiales bacterium
CGATGAGAGGACCTGCGTCGTCGGGAGGGCACTGTTGAAGGTCGAGGAAATCCTCAAGTCCAAGGGCCGATCGGTAGAGATCATCGAGGTCGACGCGAGCATCGCTGAGGCGGTGGGCCGGCTGAACGGCCCCCCTCAGATCGGCGCACTGGTCGTCTGCGACGAACACGAGCAGCGGCCGCTCGTGGGCACCTTGACTGAGCGCGACATCATCCGTGGTCTCGGTAAGTACGGCGCCAAGCTGCTGACCATGAAGGTCACCAATGTGATGTCGCGCAATGTTCCGGTGTGCTCTCCGGAGGACAGCACCACGCGGCTGATGCAACAGATGACGGCTTCTCGCTACCGCCACCTGCCGGTAGTCCACCGTGGCGAGCTGGTCGGCTTGGTCAGCATCGGTGACGTGGTTAAGGCGCGCATCGAGGAGATGGAACTGGAAACCGGGTTGCTGAGGGACCTGTACATCGCGCGCGGATGACGTCACCGCTGGCCGGGAACGGACCCGCTACCGGGAGCCGACATAGGTGAACTCCAGGATCGCTCCGGGGTTGTCGAGCTTTTCAGTGGGGGGTCCGAACTTGGGGCCGGACAGTCCGGTGCTGTCCGTGGCGATATAGACAGTTCGATGATCCGGGCTCAGCGCGAGATCCCGGTACCGGTTTGTGGTCTTGAAAAACTGAGTGATGTCGCCCTGGACGGAGCCGCCGTCCTGGGTGAGCCGCAAACAGTAGAGCGCACCGTTCTTCAGGCTCGTGATCAACAAAGAATTGCGCCAACCGTCGAATACGCCCTGAACAGCTGGTACGTAATCCATACTGGACGGGGCGATCGATGGCCAGCAGATGTATGACTGGTCACCGCACGCTGGATCATGGAAATTGTATCCGTTGGGGACCGTGTAGAGCGTCTTCAGGGGTTCCACGTAGTCGGGGTCGCTCCAGGCGGTCTCCCGCTGCTGAGGCACAGACGGCGGGATCGCGAAGTTGTTGTAGTGCAGGCTGGCGCACGGCGTGGTGGATGCGGACCAGTTCCCATACACGTAGGATTCGTCGTCCTTGAAGCCGGACACATGGGGCCAGCCGTAGTTTTTGCCGGCCTGAACCAGGTTGATCTCATCGTCGGCCTTGGGGCCATGTTCCGCCGAGAACAGCCGGCTACCTGGTCCCACGACCAGACCTTGCGGGTTCCGATGGCCATACGAGTAGATATGACTCCGCACGCCCTTGATCACTGGATTATCAGTCGGAATGCTGCCGTCGAGGTTCAACCGTAAAATTTTTCCGACGTAGGTTGCCCAGTTCCGGTTGCCGACGTCTGCGGCGGTGGGCAGATCCTGCGCTCGAGTAGGGTTGCAGAAGCGTTGGAACTGGTTATTCCCCTGGTCCCCGATCGAATAGTAAAGCTTCTGATCGGGGCCGACCAGCAGGCGGCCTGAGTTGTGGTCCGTGCTCGCCGACAGACCCGTAATCAGATCGACCGGCCGGCTCAACGTGTGCGCTGCTGGATCGTAGGTGTACCGGACTATCTTGGTGCGGCGGTCGACTGTGGGCCCCGAATCGGCATCGTAAGTGTATGCAAGGTAGACGTCATTGCTGCCCTTCAGGAAGTCAGTACCGAATGCCATGCCGAGCAGGCCGTCCTGGCTCTCGGTGGAGTACACGTCAGCGATAGTGACCACGGTGCTCTTGGAGCCATCCGACGGGCTGACCCGGGTTACCCTCTTGCCCGTCTTCTCAGTGACCCAGAGGAAGCCGTCGGGGGCCCAGGTGATTTCCCACGGGTCCGCCAAACCCGTGGTCAGGACTCGAGAGGTGAACGGCTCACTCGAAGGCGTTGCACTTGACGACTTCCCTTGGGAGGCCGTACACCCCGTCGCTGACATGACGAGCAGGGTCGCCAGGGCTAGAAATCGCTTCATCCGTCGCTTCCCGGACTCAGATCGGTGGTGTGTGCCTCGCCGGACACCCGCGTCGGGATCCCGACCGGGATCAGGAAGCCGGATCCTCCCCACGGGCGCCGGCGCGCGTGCGTGCCGGGTCCACGTCACGCTCGGGATGGCGGCGAAGGTACTCGTTTTCGAGTTCGGTGGTGCGGCTGGTGTGCTCCGCCAGCGCATCGGGCGAACCGTGCAGGAACGTGCCATGCCGGGTGGCGTGGAGATGTTGCAACTCGCGAAGCAGGTCACTCTCCGCCAGATCCTCGGGCCGCACACCTGACACGTCGTCCTCCTCGCCGCCGCCGCTTATCCGGTGACAGTAGCGCCCAGAGGCGTTGAATGAAGAAGGTGAGCCTCCCGTTCCAGCCCTCACTGTTCGGCTCCGGCGACCCGTTGGGCGACCCGTCGTTCAGTACGCTGCGCCGTTTCTGGCTCGACACCGAATCATGGGTCGATCTGGCACCCGGCTGGTTGAGCGGTCCGGACACCCTGTTCACCCGGCTCGCCGAATCAGCACCGTGGCAGCAGCGGGAACGAACGATGTACGACCAACGCGTCGCCGAGCCCCGACTGACCTGCGGCTGGGCCGTGAGTGACGCACCACCGCCGCTGGACGATCTGGCTGATCTGCTATCCGAGCGCTACGAGGTTCACTTCGACTCGATCGGAGTCAACTTCTACCGGCACGGGAAAGACTCAGTGGCCTGGCACGGCGATCGGGTGCGCTTCGTACTACAACGCCCGCGGGTGGCTATCGTCTCGCTGGGCACCCCCAGGCGCTTCGGCCTGCGGCCTCGGGGTGGTGGGACCGGACGATGGTTCACCCTGGAGGGCGGTGACCTGCTCGTGATGGGCGGTCGCAGCCAGCACGACTGGGAGCACACCGTGCCCAAGACCAACCGCGGCGGCCCTCGAATCAGCGTCACCTACCGGCACACCTCAGAGGAGCCATTCACAGCACCGCAGCGATGAGCGCGACCAGCGGTGGCAAGCTCCGCGCCAGCGCCCGGCCGACCGGCTCGTGACCAGCACTCCAGGCGATCACGTCAGCGCGAAGGTAACCCTGCTGGGCTGCCATCGATCCGGAAACGCTCGTGATCAGCACCATCGACGTGGCGGTGGGGTGAGGCACGTCTGAAGACATCGCCATTGGACCGCAGCCCGAACTCTCAGAGATTATGATCACGGTTTCGGTGCGTTGAGTGACACGTCATGTCACTTTAGGCACCTAAACCGTGATCAAGCCCGTCAGCCGATGATCGAGATATCTTGAGGCTGCGTTTCGGACCGCTAAAGTCTGTGGGCACGCGCGTGGCAGGCTCGCGATCCATGGCGCCGCTACCATCGCCGCCGCGGCCGCCGCCGGTGGGCTGGCTGACGAACATCGACCCTGCGGGCTGTCCGTTGTTGCGCAGTGGAGGCGGGCGCGTAAGGTGTCCGTCCGTAGCTTGGAGACCACGATAGGTAACCGGCCGCGACCGGGGCTAGCCCAGGTGCCCGAGCGCGGAGCAGGTTCGCGAGAGGTGACGCATGGTGCTTAGGCAGCAGCAGCAGTTGTCCCAGCGCCGCGAAGCTGTCGCGTTGACTCGGAAGTCACTCGCTCAGCGCTACAGCGATCGAGCAGAGATGTGGCTGGACCGCACTGAGTTCGAAGAGCTGATCCGTCCACCGCTGGCCGGGACCATCGAGGCGTCGCAATCCGACCTCAAGACCCAATCCGATCGCAAGACCACCGTCACGCCAGCGCCGACGACGGTTGGAGCTTCCGGACTCGCCGGCTCCCAAGTCCACACACCGACCCAAACCGAGGTACGACGGCGGCTGTCCTTGGCCACCATCTCGCCGGGATCCATTGACGTCCAGGAGCGTCGACGCGCCCCTCGGCGGTTCACGCGGTTGGCGGCAGCGGGGATTCTCGCCCTCGCCGGGGGGGCGGCGTCCGTACCGCTGATGACGTCGCATAGCGGCTCCATCGCTACGACCGACGTCAGGCACCTGGCGCCGGTAGCCCCGGTGGCTGCCATCCCAGCACCGAGCCTCGGCAACAGCCCCCACACTGAGAACCTCAGCCCGGCGCCCGTCGCCGCACCGAACACACCAGCCGAGGACACCGCCCGGTCAGCCGCCGCCCCGGTGCGCATACCTCAGACCGTTCGGAGCACGACCATCAGCCGACCCAGACCTCCGACCACCATGATGCCCTCGCCTCCGCCGCAGACACCCGAAATTCCGGCTGAGGCCTACGCGGCGTGGTCGCGCATGGCTGAGCTCAGCCGAGATGATCACGCCAGGACACACTTTCGTCGAGACTTTAGACCGCACCGGTAACGCATGGGGTTATCAGTCCGCTCGCAAGTCAACAGGTGCGGCGTTGGGGACGAACGGTGATAACGACCGGCACAGACGGGTGATCGACGCTGCGGCTTGCGGCCACGTCGTGTGTCTAGGGTAGGTGGTGAAAACCACGACGATACTGCGCTCGCCCGAACCGATCGTCCCGGTGGTGTGCAGCAGCGGGCTGACGAGGTCCGGCCGCTGGTTCGGTTCTTCCTTCATGGCGTGAACCGGGCCGGCGAACTCGCCCAGACCGGCACGATCTTCGAAGCAGCGCTGCTCGTCCGGCACGGTCGTACCCCAACCCGACCAGCCCTGTTTGACACCCCATGGCCGGGCGAATACCCGGGGAATGCCGAAAGACTGGTCCCGACCGTCCTCGGCGCACCGGGTCGAGGCGTGCAGATTACCGATGATGAAGTCCCGATACTTGGTAGGCGCCACGTCCAGGATGTAGCGGTAAATCTTCGCGGTGTCCGCGGCCGAAGTCACCGTGTAACCCCAGAATCCGCGCTGTTCGAGGACTGGGGGCGACGTGTCCGGCAGCCCGATGAGTGTCGTCATCCGGTTGACGATGTCGGTGAACCCGCCCCGCACCCAAAAGACACTAGCAGCGTAATCCCAGCTGCCCCGCAGCATTGTGCGCAACGCGAGGATGTCCATGCGTTGCTCATCGGTGCTGGCTTGCTCTAGGTCCAGTACGGGATCGTGTCGTATGAGGTAATCCAAAGCGATAAGGAGTTTGACCACCGACGCTGTGCGAAACCGGACGTGCGGGTGCCGCACAGCGGTGAAATCCTCTTCCTCTCGGTCATACACTGCGAAGCTGGTTATGACGCCCGGCGGCACTGGCACCAAGGATCCGAGATCCTCGGCGCTCACCGGACCCGCCGCGGCCGACGACGACCCAATGACGATGGTCGCAACGCAGACGAGCACGCTGGTTAGCCCGGCGCTCAGGAGTCTCACGATGTGGCATGCTAAACCATTGGTATTCGATGCGGAGCCACGCTCACCGGGCAAGTCTTCAGCTGCCGGGTTGGACAACCTTCAGCTCAGCCGAGGCGGTATGCCCCGATGTCAGCCCTGTGACGGTGACGGTGTAGTTCCCCGGAGGTCCGTTCTCCACGATTGGGTTCCACCTACTGCCAGCCGAGCCGGCGGGGAACACTCCTATCACGCCATTGGCCCGGTTCACGGAGAACCGCAGCTGTTCCTCTGGTACGAAACCCCATGCGGTGGCGAAGTAGGGATCACCTATCTTCACTTCGGACGTTGACAGTACCAACCGCGCCGGACCGGTGCCGGTAGTGACCTCTAGCCCAGCCGAGGCGATACGCCCTGACGTTAGTCCGGTGCCGGTGATGGTGTAGTTGCCCGGAGGATGCCGCTCGAAGACCGGGTCGGGCGACTTGTTGCCATCTGAGTCGGTGGAGAAGATACCCATCACGCCGTTGGACGGTCCGGTCCAGGAGAAACGTACCGCCTCTCCGGGGGAGAAGCCCGAAGCTCTAATGAAGTAGGAATCACCGATTTTGACCTGGGCGGTCGATAGCGTCAACCGGGCCGCGCCGGTGCCCGTATTGACGATGACCGGCTTCAGTAACGTGAATACTGAAGCCGCGATCGCAATGACTAATGCCGCCAGCAGTAGCCAGCGTTGGGGTCGGTGACGATCGGTGCGAGACACACGGCCGTGTGAGGTGGCTCGTGGTCGAGTTGACTCACGCGGGGCCGCGAGCTCCGTGGCGTAACGGCGAATCTGGTCATGCATGCGCCACCGCCCGGGCTGGCTGAACTCCAGTAAATGCATCCTTGCGAGCGCGGCTAGGGCCGGACGGATCTGCTCGACGGGCTGATTGGCCAGGGCGACCGCAGCCTCGGCCGCCACATCGGGCGCGGGCGCCGCCGCCAGCAGATGAAACAGCCGAGCGGAGAAGTCGTCGAGGCGGCGATAGGCCAGCCCGACCGCAGCGCGTCCAGGCCATTGCTCGCCAGGCAAGCTCTGCAGTCGGGTGGTCTCATCGGCCAGCTCCGTGACCAGTTCAGCGGCCGGACGGGCGGGGTCATCGGCCATCAGCACAGCGATGATCTGTAACGCCAACGGCACATGCCCGCACAAGCGAGCCAACTCTGCGGCCGCCGCCGGGTCTGCGCCCAGCCTGGGATCGCCGGGGCGGCGGGTGCCCAGTAACTCGATGGCGAGGTCGGGTGTCAGCGCGTCAACCTGCAGTCGCCGCACGCCGGATAGCCCCTCCAGAGCATGCCGGGAGGTGATCAAGACCCGATGCACCTGACCGGCGGGCAGCAGCCGGATTATTTGGTCGGTGCTGTCGGCGTTGTCCACTACCAGCAGCACTGGCCGGGACAGCTGGTCGAGATGAGACATGAGACCGTGATAGCCGCTGGCCTGCTCGTCGACGGTGGCCGGGACCGGACCGTCCGGATCGAGAGCGCGCAGCAGCGAGACGTACACCCGCTCCGTCGCCACCTGGGCGATCGGTTCGAGATCATAGCCATGCAGGTCGACGATCACCGCCCCACCGGGAAACCAGCCGCGCCCGACCGCGGTCCGGGCCGCCTGCCGGGCCAGTGCGGTCTTACCGACCCCCGCGATGCCCGACACGACTATCCCCGCCGACGCCTCTGAGCGGCGCGGGTCAAGCAGAGCCAATAGCATGCCGAGTTCCTGATCGCGACGCACGAACCCGCACGACGACGGTTCATCCTCGACGGTAACCGGCATCACCACCGCCGCCGCGGGCGCCATCTCCCGCACCAAGCTCACCGCCACCGGTGCTCCTGTCCATCCTGTTACCTGTTGTGAGGCTCGGACCATATCGACCCTGCGTGAAGGCTCATGCACAGCCCGCGATTGACCGCGCACGCAGCATGGGATCAGAGCCAGCCGATGCGGGCGCTGGCCGACTGCTCATCGCCCGGCGCACGCGCCAGCTGCCCCGCCTTCACCCGGTCAAGCAGCCTCCCCAACGCGTCAATGATCTCCGGAACGGCCTGCCGGAGCGCCTCGCCGTCGCCGGTGCCGACATCGACCGGTGCCATCTCAGCCTGTTCAAGGAGGGCGGCGAGATCCGACAGCCGGGCACCCACCCAGTCAAGCGGTCGGGTTGCCAGTCCCTCGACGAAGCAACGCGGGCCCGGTTCCCACCCCCGGAAGGCCGGGTGATGGTGCGCGCGATCCAAGCTGCCAAGGGGACTCGCCACCGCCTCCAAGAGGTCGACCCTCCACACGGGACGGTCGACCACAATCGGCCTAGCCGAATAGATCGAACCTTTCAGCTCTGCCGGTTCGACTAGCCGCACCTCAAGGCGGACACCACGCTCGGCACCCTCCCGACCCGGCAACGGAGCGGGGTCGACGAAGTACAAGTCACTCATCACCACACCAACTCGCTCAAAACCAAAGACGTAGAACATGACGCCCTCCTCGTGTCGCAGCTGATCACAACCACGCACCAAACAGCTCCCGGTAACCGACCGCCCGGCAGCGATCCAGGTCGACCAGGAAGTAGCGCTCTCACCGGGATACCGTCGCCGCCCGTGTCGACGTCATCGAGCACGGTACGTTCGCCACCGAAACCGGGATCGAGGTGCCCACACCGTCGTCGCGTCTCTGGTCAAGTCCGGGATCCCGACCTGTCCCGCGATCGACCTCGTTGCGGGTGGCGTGTGTACCGCTGATGCCTCGCGTCGGCTACCTCCCTCGCAGCCAAAGCGTGCGGCGTCGCTGACCGGAAAGGTCGTCTAATGGCGGACTTCGATGCCGATTTGCTCGTTGCCGATGCTGACCCGTTGACGGATATCGCTGCCCTCCGGAACCCGGCAGCCGTCCACCTGCGCGGCCACCGCTCAAGATGAACACGCCAGGCCGCAAGACGTCATCGGGGCCTGCTCGAAGGGCAGATTGATCCTGGTAGTGGCAGACTGAATGCGCGATGGCCTCGGGTATCGAGTACCGGGAAGCTGAGAAATGTTGAGCGCCGGCGCCGGAGTGTCCTCGAAATTCACGCAATTAGGACTATGAAAACGAATTCATGCATCCGACAGGCCCGGGCCGGGTGGTGTGACCCACTGACACATGCATCGAAAGGGTTGGTCGATATGGTCGAGCAGATGATCGCCAGGAAAGTCCAGGCGGTGCAGCGCGCGCTGCGTCCCTTCCTCGAGACGGTGATGCAATCACCGTTCAGGGATGGGAAACCCATTATTGCCGACTTCATGACCGGCGACCCGCAGGAGCTACCCCCCCCCGGCTTCGTCGAGGCGCTGCAGCGCTGCAGCGTACCCACCTCGAACGACTCGTTCGCCTATCGTTTCATACACGAACCCGCACGCCAGGCAGTGGCAGAGTCACTGACCGCCGAGCTGGGCGTCGACTTTCCTGCCAACAACGTGTTCCTCACCCGCGGCGCTGGCGGGGCCATTGCACTGGCACTGAGCACGGTGGTCGATCCTGGAGACGAGGTCGTGTTCTTGAGCCCTCCGTGGTTCTTTTACGAGGCGATGATTCTCGCCAGCGGCGCCACGCCGGTCCGTGTCAGACTCGAACCTCCGACCTTCGACCTGGACGTCGACGCCATCATCGCGGCGCTGACACCACGGACCCGAGCCATCATCCTCAACACCCCACACAATCCCACCGGGCGCATTTATCCCGCGGCCACCCTTCAGCGTCTAGCGGATGCACTTGCTGAGACCGCCGAACGATACGGCCACCCCCTTTGGGTAATTTCTGATGAAGCGTACAACCGCATCCTGTTCGACAATCGCAGCTTCCACAGCCCCGGCCTCTTCCACCCCTATTCGATGCTCGTCCGCACCTACAGCAAAAGCACGCTAGCGCCAGGGCAGCGGCTCGGCTACCTAGCTCTGGCGCCCGACTTACCGGCGGCCGAGACCATGCGCAAAGCACTGTTCAGTGTCATCTGTTCCTCTGGACTCATGATGCCGGACGCGGTCATGCAGTACGCTCTGCCTGATATCGACGGCCTTCTTATCGACGTCGCCGCAATAGAACGCCGACGGGACCGCATGGTGATGGAATTGCGACAGCAAGGCTACGAATTGCACATCCCCGAGGCAACTTTCTACCTGCTTCCGCGGGCACCAATGGCCGATGACCACACCTTTTGCGGGCTCCTGGCCGAGCGGGGAGTCGTCGTTCTCCCCGGCCATGTCATCGAGCTACCGGGCTATTTCCGCATTTGCCTGACCGCCACCGACGAGATGGTTGGAAAGTCGTTGCCCGTCTTCGCCCGCGTTATGGAACAAGCCAAGACCAGCATAAATTCGTGATACCCAATGTGCACATAGGCCCCAACCGGAGACGATCGAACCGGCGCGTATAACAGGCTGTCCGGCCGCCATCGTCGAACGCATCGGTGGGCCGCGCCAGGTCATCATCGAGGGTGGCGCGGCCGACGAGGGCAGTAAGCGGGGTGAGGTGGCAGTTGTCCTGGGATTAGGTACCGCAGTTCTCGCGGCCACTTCGGCGTTCGCACAGCTTGAGCGCGGCGCGAACCGCATCTACGGCACGGAACGGGATCGCCCAACTCTGCGCAAGTACGGCCGAGCGATGGTGCTGACAGCGACCGCGGGTGTGGCCATGGCCGTTGGACTGCTGTGCCATCGTGGCCGGGGAGGCGGTTGAGCAGGTTTACCGGTGGGGTGACCCGGCCGAAACCGTGTGGGATGTGCTGCGATGGCCGCTGGGGCTCGGCGCGCTGTTCGCCGCGGTGACCGCGCTGTTCCAGTACGCCCCGCGGCGGCGGCAGCCCGGGCTTTCCCGGCTGGCGGTCGGGGCCGGAGTGACCGTGCTGGGATGGCTGGTGGTGTCCGTCCTATTCGGGGTGTACATCTCCATTGCGGACAGCTTCGATGACACCTACGGGCCTCTTACCGCGGTGATGGCGCTGCTGTTGTGGCTAACCTCACCGGCATAGCGTTGCTCGCCGGGATTGCGTTGCGGCCCAGCTCGAGGCCGTCCGGGCGGGCCGGACCGACCCGCTGCTGGCCGACACCGACGACGATGGCATCCCGGACGAGCTCGACGAAAGCGCCGGTTCGGCCCGGCGTTGATCTCGTTCTGAATAGTGCGCAGGCTCGCCCTGCAGCGTGGGTGAGCTGCGACGGTAAGCAGGTCCTGTGGTGCGTTTCTTGGATGCGTACCCCAGACGCGGCCGGTACTCACTGCTCTCGCGACCAGGCGCCGCCGCACTGAGTACCTTTGCTGCGGTCACCGGTGTCGATTTTCCGTGCCCGATGACTCCTGGAAATGATTCCACGCACGGCGACGTTGCGCATCGGCGCGACGCTGCGCATCTTCCTGCACTCGGCGGGCCTGCTCAGGTGTGGCGTTGCCCTCGGTAACGGCCACTTCTGCGGCGGCCATGTCTCGGGAGATCTCAGATTCCTCCTCGGAGCTGCTCGCTGGCCGTTGCCCAGGAGGGGGTGGCTCTCCAGGCAGGATCCTCGCCGGCGAGTGGGCGCCCGCGGCGGTAGGCCAAAACAACGCTGCACTTAGCACGCCGCTCACTAACGCCAAGCCCAAGTGGAAGAAGTGATCCGACGTATTCAACCTCAGCCACGTGTCCTGCGAGTGCCCGGTGCTGGCTGCAGTGCCGATAACGTAAACCAAGGTATACAGAATTGCCTGGGCAATCGCCCACAGCCGGCCAATCCGACTCGTCAGCGCTGCGAGCGCACTCCCGACAGCCGTGACCAGCAGCAGCAGGCTATGTGGGATGTTCAAGGAGAAGCCAGCGAAGTGGCCCACGCCGGTCGGTGAGCCTGTCGCGGTGAGCAAACCAGCCACGGCCAGCCCGCCCATCAGCAGCGCCAGCACTACCAAAGCAGTCCGGCCAGTCTGATGTAGCCGCATCACGCATCTCCCCCCTGCTGGGCACCATGCTCGTCCACGGGGTTCCCAACATGAGGACCACCTACACCCAGCTGCCACTTACCATTGGGCGGCCATGTGTGAGTTGCATCAAACGGTCACCTACCGGTCACGTCGGCGCTGGCGACCGGCAAGCCACGACATCGTGGTCGACTCGGCGCACCGCTGGCTGCGGAGGAGTTGGGGAGCGAGACTATTCCCGGACCGGACGTGGCGAGCGTTTACCAAGATCGCGGGCTGCTTGGTGACCGTGCCGATGGAGCATCACTGCCCCGGCGCTGAGCACTGCAGCGCCGAACTTGCCATTACGCAACAACGCAAACAGCGCCGCTCAAGGCCCTGAGTTCGGCGCCACCGCAAAAGATTCACTGCCCGGCTGAGCCGGGTATGCCCCAGGGAAGCTAGGAGTCTGCGCCTGAAGAAGCCACGAGCACAGCGTCGAGGAGTCGGGCTGGAGTGATACAAGGGTCTCGTTGTCGCTGCATACGTAAAGGTTGTCGTTGATACACAGGCCGCCCGAACTGCCAAAGGCACAGGCCAGCACCGCTTGGTAGTTCAGCGCCTGATGGGCGTAGTAGAGGGCCAACGGGTCCTCCCAGACTTTGTAGTAGAAGGCGATCAGGTACGCGGCGCCCACGTGCTGGTAGACGGGCAGCCCCGGTATGTCGGGTGGCGAGCAGGGGATCTCGTCGTAGGTGTTCTGGATGCGCAGCGTCTTCGTCGCTGGATCCTTCTCCCGAGGCTGGAAGTCGTACAGATCGGCGAACGCCGGGTTGCCTACTCGAGGGCCAGCGTAATTGTAATTGGAGTACTCGATGTCCCGGTAGTCCGACAGTGCCAGGTCAAGGGTGAACAACTCGCACAGTGCAGCGCCGAGGCTGTGGCCGGTGATGAGTAGCCGGTGAATTGGCTGCGCGGATGCGTGGTATTTATCGAGAAGAGCGAAAAGTTGCTCCTGCATGGATGGCGTACCGGCTACGGCTGTGGTGTAGATCCCCCAGAATCCACAGGCGACCTTGGCCTCCGGAGACGGGGAAGCCTGCTGAAAGGGCACGAAGGAGTCCAGTTCCCAGAAATCCAGGTCCTCCAAGGCGTCGCGCCATGAGTAGGTGCCACGGAAAGCGAAGATGTAGGTGTACGGCGCTGCCTGCGAACGAAAGACCACGCCGAAACACTCAACCTGACTGAATGGGCCGAAAACCGCGTCGTATCCGGTCCAGCAATCTACCAAATCGTAGCCGATGGGTGGGGTGACCTTCTTCGGATCACAATTGCACTTGGCCGGAGCATGCGCGTCGAGCGCGTAGTATGACTCAATACTTGCGTCGATCAGCAGCGAAGCTATCGACGGGTCTATATTTGTGGTCACAGGCATTGGTAACTCCGTTGCTGGATTGTGAGTAGGGGGCGGCCATTCTTGCTATCACGACCATAATGCATGGCGGGCATTGTGTGGGCGCCCCGTGAACTGTTGATGTCGAGGTCCTTAAGGAGGGATGTCACTCGGTGGTCAACGGCATGTCAAGTAGCTGCCTCGTAGAGGGCAGACGAAGGCGGCCTGGACGCACGGCGGCAGCCTATCGAAGTGCACGAAGCCCAATGGTTCGAGGTGTTGCGTTCTCGGTCACCGGGCCCTTGAGGTGCGCCGTCTCCGGGCCGCAGGCAGCGAGGACCCGGCCCGGTCCAGCGAGCAAGTGCAGCGGCCGAATGCCGCTAATGAGTCGTGGTCAACCTGGCCGAGGTCCTCACCCTGGAAAGTTGATGATCGCCCATGCCATGGGCAGCTGGTTGGTGCGGGTGTCGGACGTCGGGCGATGGTTTGGGCCGATGAAATTTCCGGTGAGGTAGTCGTCGGCCTCATAGATACTTTGAGGGGCAACCTGACCCTGATATTCAAACGAGTCGATCACATACGGGATGCCGGGGCTGGCAATAGCCGATGGACCGTTCATGACCTGAAAATGCAGATGTGACGCGCTCGCATTGCCGGTATTGCCCAACTTCGCGATCACCTGGCTTTTGGTGACCTTGTCACCCACTTTGACCAGCAGGCTGCCCTTGATCAGATGCGCATAGAAGGCGTAAACGCCGTTGCCAATATCGATCACGATGTGGTTGCCATCCACGTTCTCCACGGTCAACTTCGGCCCGAGCACCGGATCCTCGGCCGGTAGCACCCCTGGGGCGTTGGCGTCCTGCCCATCCAGGATGCCGGTCACCGTGCCGTCAGCGACCGCAAGGATTTCCGATCCGTAGTCCGCATAGCTCGCATTCTTAGTCTTGTCCCCTGTGTAGAAGGCGCCCTGGCCGTTGGTCTGCTTCCAGTCAATGGCGAACAGCTGGCTGCCGACAAGGTTGCCGTTGAGAGGCAGTGGCGAGCTGCGATGGGGCCAGCCCGGTTCACAGCACC
Source organism: Pseudonocardiales bacterium (assembly GCA_032230565.1). Classification (GTDB taxonomy): domain Bacteria; phylum Actinomycetota; class Actinomycetes; order Mycobacteriales; family Pseudonocardiaceae. The sequence continues at coordinate 13,600 of JAVXWL010000119.1, forward strand.
CGTTGAGCGCGACCCAGTTCTTGCCCTTCAGGGGCGGACCGATGATGATCGGCCCGCTCGTCGAGACACTGTAGGGCGTCACCGTGTAATCCACCGGAACCGGGGTCGTGGTCACCGGGCTGGCTGCCCCGTCGAAGTACAGGTGGTGCATCACATACTTCGGCGCGTCCCCAGGAGAGCCGAAGGAGTAGTCAACGAACAGGACCCGCGCCTGCTGGGGCGGGACCACCGTGTCCTTTACCGGTGTGGCGGGAAGAGCCTGGAGACGGTTGCAATCACCGAAGTTGCACGCAGGGTCCAGCAGTTGCTTGCCGCTGAATGTAGCGAAAACCTTGCTAGTACTGGTCGCATCAACGACCTCGAGCTTGCGGATGGTTGCCGGGATCTGAGAAGCGTTCTGTAGCAGGAGGTTGTAAGCAACGTGGAACTTGCCATCGATACCAGCGACGGGAAACGTCGCCGGGTTGTTCACCTGCACCAGCACCGAGGTGTATGCGTCCTTGACAGAGATTCCAGACGGCAGCGGATCGAAGGGGGAACCGCCACCGGCGGCAGCGGCTGTTGAGGGCGTGCCGGCGGGAGATGAACTACAGCCAACGAGTAGGGACACAACAATCAAGAACCCGAATCGCCGCATACTGACCCCTCTTGACGTCTTCAGAATGAGTGATCCACCAAGACCGATGCCGCTGCCTATGGTGGACCACACCAGACGGGGGCGGGATTGCGGCGGTGGTGTTCAACCCCGATGGCATAGTGGTGGCCACCGCCAGCAACGACCGCAGCGCCCGGGTTAATCTTCATCGCGCGCAGGACCCTATAGAGTCAGCTCTCAACCGTGGGAGCCGCGATCTGACCCTGAAGAGTGGCGACAGTCTCATCCCCGCTGGGCGGCGCATGGGAGACAGGGCCATAGGGCTGCTGCCGTTTGGGTCAACTGAGACGGAGGCAACGCAGGGTCGGCGTGCCCACGGGTCAGTCGACGTTTGCCCTGGTAGTTGGCGGTAGCGGTGGGATTTGAACCCACGGAGGGCGTGAACCCTCACGCGCTTTCGAGGTCTGCGACCGACAGTTCAGCACCGATCGTCCAGGGTGTTCCAGCAGGTCAATCGACCGCAGCGGTCCCCGGCGATCGTGGGCGAGCATGGGCGAATGCCACCAGAATTGCGCCGTGGGAGCCCCCAGTTCGGGGGCTCCCCAGCCGGGCAGCCACGTGGAACCACCGACTTGAATCGGTCACTGACCGCTCCCCCACCTGGATCACCCCACGGTGGCAAAAACAGCGCCTCTCCGGCCACTCATGATCCATCGGATCGGATTGTGGAGGCTACATCAGCGCCGTAGCTACGAGAGTGGAACGCCACCAAGCGCTTAAGGACCAGACCGAGAGCAATCACCGTCGGATCATCTCCTTGGCTGACCCCTCCTTGTATCGCAGTGTGGTCGATCGAGAGATGGGTGTCGAGCCGCGGGAGGCTCTCCCACAATAGGATCCCTCAGCGGCACAACAGCTGTTGTCGATTCACCAGGAGGCCGTCCGGAGCCTTTGGGCTCCGAGGTCTACGTTGGGTCGTGAGCACCGGGCTGGATTGGCTGTGGTGTGCGTGCTGATTCACGGAGGGCTGGCAGAGTGTCTGACCGAGCCAGGGATTCGGCGAGCCTCCCGGACTGGGCGTCAGGACCTGCGGGCCGACTGCGGCCGCTGGGCTGTGCTGCGTTGCGCCGGCTTTCGCCACGTCGGCCGACTTCGCCATAGACAAGCCCGCAGGTCGGCCCTGCCTAAACCTGCGCGCGGACTTCGAATGCGGCATCCACGACAGCCTCCGTGAGCAGGGCTTCCCAGGCTGCGCCGTCTTCGACTGCTTCGGCGCGGGCCAGCGGGTGGTCCAGGTGACCTTCGGCGGAGCCGATTGGCGACGAACCCCACGATTGCAATGTCGATGTTCGCGGTATTCACAGTAATGCGCCAGCTGCGGGAGCTGCTCTGGTACCTGACCGAAGCCGTGACGATCCTGCCGTCTGGCCCACTACGCGACCAGCTCGAACACACTCGGAAACGGACTGAATGCCTCACGGGCCGGGCCCGACGAGCTCGCACTCTTCGACACCACCGCATACCGGCAGGAGGTCGGCCCTCCGTTGGAGCGGGTCAGCCAGCAGCTGGGCGCCGAGGTCCGTGACCGCAAGTGCGATCGCAGGGTGCCGACTTGATGGGGGCGAATCTTCGGGGCGCAGATCTCCGCGGTACCAGCCTGGGAGGTGCCTACCTGATCGGCGCCGACCTGCGGGGAGCGGACCTGCGGATGGTCGACCTCCTGGGGGCTGATTTGCGGGCCACCGACCTGCGCGGGGCAAAGCTCGCGAGCACAACCTCAGCTCGGCGCGGCCAAGGGCGATTCACTTAGCCGGTTGCCCAGGGTCTGCTGGTCAGCAACACTGTCGGTAACGAGCGCACTAAGACGTACGGCGGTCTTGCGGTGACGGCAGGCGGGCTTCTGGACTGTTCGTGTAGTCAGTCAAGTGCCCGAGAGAAGCAGGGTCTGTCTGAAGGAGGCGGTGGATGGCCGGGGACGGTGTCGACCGTGGTTCAGACAGTGCGCTGCGTGATCTTGTCCTGGT
>JAVXWL010000145.1:0-3489 GCA_032230565.1 Pseudonocardiales bacterium
GACCGGCTGTACTCCAACGCTTCGGCCAACATGAACCCCGAGGTGGAAAAGTTCCACAAGCAGCAGGGGCAGGCCGGGTTCAAGTTCCTGGTCACCGCCTGGTCGGTCGAGCACACCGGGGGGCCGAGGTGCTACCCCGGCCGCGACATGGACGAGGCGCATAAGCATCTGAACGTGAGCCAGCATGACTTCGATGTGGTGGCCCTCGAGATCGCAGCCACCCTAGGTTACGTCGGTGTCCCGGAAAAGGAGCACAAGGAGTTCATGGAAATCATCGAGAGCTACCGCTCGATGGTGGTGGACCACTCCGATTAATACGTGCATCCGGCAGCCGGCCAGCAAGCCTACAGAATGACACGTCGGTCATCTCAATCCGTACCGATGACGGTGCGGGTACGTTTACCGTCACACATCGCGTAGCAGACAATTTTGTTCGCCCTGGGAGCGCTCTTACGGAGCCGGTGTCCCTTGTTCTTCAAAGATCTCACGTCGCTGGACCACGTCTAGCAGTAGTTGGTGAACTGCGTCGCGGCTAGCCGCGACCCGGGTTCATCCGTCCGACACGTTGTCTGACCAGTGCGAACCATGCTCGTCCTTTACCATCGTCAGCTGCTGGTGTCACCGCCGTTTGTACCCATGTGTACCCGGCGCTTCGGGCACAGGCATCGCCCTACCCGGTGAGGCAGGGCTCGGCATAGCAGACCGCGTAGCGGCTTGGCCTTGCGTCATTTGGTAGCCATCGGTGCGTTGCAAGGGAGGCCCGACCGAACGTCTCGTTCGGTGAACAGCGTCGGAAGCGACACTTCTCAGCCTGGATGCACCGCGCCAATTCCTCGACCTAATAGTTGATCTTTGTGGTGGGGCGCGTTGGTCGGGGCGTGGCGGATCCGCCGGTGGGCCGGCTCTTCCACAGATGATCTCCGGTCGTGGCCCTGGGGCCGATGGTCAGACAGCTGCGGGGATCCGGTCATGCAGGGCGTGGTGGAATAGCTCGTCGAGGCTGGGTTCCCAGGGCGAGTCCCGTGGCAGGTGCAGCACCAGCCGGTGCGCGGAGCGGGCGATCCGTGCGGGGATGTTGATCAGCTGGGCGCGGATGGTGCCGGTCCGGGCGCGGGCGTGGAATGCCGAAGCCAGCGCGCCAGCGGCGCGGGTGAGGTTGTGGGAGATCGCCGCGCAGTCGGGTAGCGGCGATCACTGGCGCAGACAGTGGTGTGCAGATCGTGGCCAGCAGCGCATTGAGGCCTTTTGACACCGGTGTAGCCGCGCCCGGCACCCTGCTTGGCATAGCCATAAGTCGCCCGCACGGTGTCGTCGATGTCAACGAACGCGATCTGATCGGCGCTGGCCAGGATCGGGGTCGCACCGGCCAACCGGGCGAGGAACCGGGCGGCCACGGCGTCGAGCTGGCGGACGAGGCCGAAGCTAAACAGCCGTAAGAACCTGCCTAACGTCGACGGGACCCGGATATCGGTGAACAACCGGCCCATCGCGCCGTGGCGCAACAGGTCCATGTCGCTGATGCAGTCGGCGCCGGCGACCATCCCTGCAACCAGTCCAAGGTCCTAGCGGCCAAGGATCGCTTGGTCGGTCAGGCCTAGCAGCTCCACTGAGCGTTCGCGCATTTCCACCTTGCGGATCTTGCCCGTGACCGTCATCGGGAACTCCTCCACCAGGTGCACGTATCGGGGGATCTTGTAGTGCGCGAGCTGGCCGGTCGCATAGTCCCGCAGTGTCTCAGCGGTGAGTTCGGACGCACCGGGCCGCAGCCGCACCCAGGCGCACAGCTCCTCGCCGTAGCGCGCGTCGGGCACTCCGATCACCTGCGCATCGAGGATGTCCGGGTGGGTGTAGAGGAATTCCTCGATCTCCCGAGGGTAGACGTTCTCGCCGCCGCGGATGACCATGTCCTTAATCCGCCCGGTGATGGTGAGGTAACCCTCGGAGTCCATCACCGCGACATCGCCGGTGTGCATCCAGCGCGCCTGATCGATCACCTCGGCGGTCTGCTCCGGCTGCTCCCAGTAGCCGAGCATGACCGAGTATCCACGGGTGCACAGCTCGCCCGGAGTCCCACGCGGCGCCGTCAGCCCGGTGTCTGGGTCAACGATCTTCACTTCGAGGTGCGGGTGTACCCGACCGACCGTCGACACCCGCCGGTCCAACGTGTCGTCGGCCCGGGTCTGGGTGGATACCGGGGAGGTCTCGGTCATCCCATAGCAAATGGTCACCTCGGTCATGCCCATCCGCTCGACAACTTGCTTCATTACTTCTACCGGGCACGGTGAGCCCGCCATGATCCCAGTACGCAGCGACGACAGGTCGTGGGAATCGAAGCCAGCGTCAGCCAGCATGGCGATGAACATGGTGGGGACCCCGTATAGCGAGGTGCACCGCTCCTGCTCGACGGCCGACAGGGTCGCCGCCGGCTCGAATGCCGGCGCCGGGTACACCAGGCAGGCGCCATGCGAGGTGGCGGCCAGATTGCCCATCACCATGCCGAAACAGTGATAAAGCGGAACCGGCACGCAGATCCGGTCAGCTTCGGTGTAGCCGCACAGCTGCCCGACGAAGTAGCCATTGTTAAGGATGTTGTGATGCGACAGCGTGGCACCCTTGGGGAAGCCAGTGGTGCCCGAAGTGTACTGGATGTTGATCGGGTCGTCCGCAGACAGCGTCGCCTGCGCGGCGGCGAGCATCGCCGCGTCACCGTCGCGCGCCGGTAGCTGCGCCCACTGGGTGGAACCGATCAGTACTACCTGTTCCAGCGCAGGGCAGCGAGGACGCACCTCAGCGATCATCGCGGCGTAGTCAGCAGTGTTGAACGACTCCGCCGCAACCAGCAGCCGGATCCCGGCTGCCTCGAGAACGTACTCCAGTTCACGGCTTTGGTATGCGGGGTTGATGGTGACCAGCATTGCGCCGATCTTCGCAGTGGCGTACTGGGTGAACAGCCACTCCGGGCAGTTCGGTGCCCAGATACCAACCCGGTCACCCTTGCTGATCCCAGCGGCCAGCAGCCCCTGCGCCAAAAAGTCAATATCAGCCCGCAACTGTGAATAGGTCCAGCGGCGGCCGCTCGGGCGATCGACCAGCGCCGCACGGTCGCCGTACCGAGCGGCCGTGCGGTCGAAGTTGTCCCCGATGGTGTCACCCAGCAGCGGGACCTGGGAAACCCCAGACACATACGACACAAGCGCAGGCACCATGGTCTCGATGACCTCCTCCGGGCGTCAGGCGCCCTCCCAGATAGGTCAATGAAGTATGGCCGAGCCGAAAACTGTGTGCGGCCGATGAACTCAGTCGTCGTTTGGATCCCCACGGTCATCGGCCAAAGACCGGGCGTAAGAGTCACCCGGGGAACGAGGCGATCACCCACCTGCGGTCCGCGCTCAGCCAACTAGGCAAGTCCACAGCGGACCTTCCGCCGACGTTGACAACCTCACCGCGGCGCTGAATGCGCTACACACTCACCGGCTCCCGAGCCGACCG
>JAVXWL010000158.1:0-9831 GCA_032230565.1 Pseudonocardiales bacterium
TGTCCGCACCTGCTGGGCACTGGGTTGCCGCCCCGACGACGAGCATCCCGCCGACTGGAAAGCCACCTACGGTCGGCTGCGTCGGTGGGCGCACCTGTTCGGCTTCGGTGGCCACCACACCACCAAATCCCGCCGGTATTCCACCACCCGCACCGCCCTGAAAGCCGCTCGCCGCCACTGGCGCCGCGCGCAGCACCACACCCGTCGCGCTCAACACGACACCGTCGACCACACCGAGGAGGAAACCACCCTCATCGTCGGCAGTCTGACCTTCGCCGGAATCGGCTACCGCACCATCGGAGACCAATGGCTCGCGCTGACCGCAGCCGCCCAAGCCCGCGAACAACGACAAATTGCCAAAGAGGAACGGGTGACTCAATTGATCGCATGAAGGAGGTGCTTATGAATAGGAAACACGTCGTGATTACGCCTCGCTGGTACAGCGTCGCTCAGGTCGCGGAGATGCTTGGTTTCGGGTTGAGCAAGACCAAGATGCTCATCGCTACTGGTGAGCTGCGTTCGGTCAAGGACGGTAAGTATCGTCGTATCCTGCCGGAGTGGGTGGATGAGTACGTCGAACGTCGGGTAAAGGAGACAGTGGCATGACACCGCGCGTTCGGTCTAACGGGGATGGCTCGATCTACCCTTACAAAAACGGCTACGCGGCTTACGCGTGGGTCGTTACACCCAATGGTCTGCGACGCCGCAAGTACGTTTACGGTAGAACCCGGGAGGAGGTCCACAACAAGTGGATCAAACTTCAACAGCAAGCCGCGCAGGGTCCAGTAGCGACCAAGACACCAACCGTTGGAGCGTATCTTAATTATTGGTTCAATGAAATCGTGACGCCAAATTTGGCACCTAAGACCGTTGATATCTATGGTTTATTTGTTCGGGTCTACATCTGCCCTGGACTGGGCGCTAAGAACCTCGCTCGGCTGACAAGCCAGGATGTGCAGCAATGGATTAACAAGGTGGCCAAGACGTGTCAATGCTGCGCACAACGCAAAGATGCCGGTCGTTCCGAGGAAAAACGGACATGCTGTGCGATCGGTAAATGTTGTCAGCAACGCCTGTCGCCGCGAACGCTGAAGAATATCCGTGATTGTCTCCGGTCAGCGCTCAATTGCGCGATTAACGATGAATTGATCACCCGAAACGTCGCACAAACGATCAAGCTTCCCGCTGCGCGAAAAAAGAAAGGTAAGCGCTGGACCACCGAGCAAGCGCGGCAATTCCTAGCTTCGGCGCGAGCGGATAATGATCCGTTCTACGCCGCGTACGTCCTGGTTGTCGTCGAAGGCATGCGCAAGGGTGAAGTCCTCGGTCTACCCGATGATGCCGTGGACTTCGAGCGACAACAGCTCGACATCGGATACCAGCTCCAACGAGTCGGCAGACAACTCCTTCACCGAGAGACCAAGACCGAAACGTCCGACACCACGTTGCCTTTCCCGGCCATCGTCGGTACCGCCCTACAGTTGCGGCAAGCGCAACGAGATCGTGACAAGCAAGTCGCCGCTGACGTATGGCAGGATCATCACCTTATGTTCACGACTCGTTATGGCACACCAATCGAGCCCCGCAACTTCAATCGTGCTTGGGATGCTCGGATCCTTAAGGCAGGCGTGCCCAGGATCACCGTGCACGATGGCCGACGTACCTGTGGGTCACTGCTGGCCGATCTCGACGTGCATCCGCGCGTGGCCATGGCGATACTCCGTCACGCACAGTTCGCGATCACGATGGAGGTCTACACCCAGGTCTCCGACGAGGCCACCCGCGCCGGACTGAAGAAGCTGGGGGACAGCCTCGAATGACCTACTGCGGTACTTTGCTGCTGTACCAGGTAGCACGAGGGCCGTTCCGTCCAAACCAGACGGCCCCTGACCTTGGGGTGAGTGACGGGACTCGAACCCGCGACATCCTGGACCACAACCAGGTGCTCTACCAGCTGAGCTACACCCACCATGCAGCTGCGTCACCAGCGCTGCGGACGATAATAGCGGCAGCGCTGTCCGGGGTCAGCGCTCGGGCACCTGATCAGTGACGGCCTGGGCCGCCGCCCGCGCTTGCTCTGAGCTCGGGCCTGGTGCCGGCACGAACACGGCGCGCCGGTAGTAGGCCAGCTCACGGATGGACTCGATGATGTCGGCCAGGGCCCGGTGCGCCAGACCCTTGGCCGGCTGGGCGTAGTAGACCCGCGGGTACCAGCGCCGGCACAGCTCCTTGATGGATGACACGTCAACCATCCGGTAGTGCAGGTAGCCATCGAGTTCGGCCATGTCACGGGCCAGGAAAGCCCGATCGGTGGCTATCGAGTTGCCTGCCAGCGGCGCCGAGCGGGCCTCAGGTACCCACGTGCGGACATAGGCCAGCACCAGCCGCTCGGCCTCGGCGAGGCTTACGGTGGACTGCCTCGCCGCCTCGGTCAGACCGGACTTGGCGTGCATGTCGCGCACCACCTCAGGCATCGAATCCAGCGCGGCATCGTCGGCATGGATTACCACGTCGACGCCCTCGCCGAGCACCCGAAGCTCCCCATCAGTGACCAGCGCCGCGATTTCGATCAACGCGTCCTTGCCGACGTCCAGCCCTGTCATCTCACAGTCGATCCATACCAGACGATCGTTCACGCCGTCGAGCCTAGTGGGTGCGTGACGCCACTCACGTCTTGCTGTACAAACGGCTCGAGCAGTCCTGGCACCGCCTGCTCGGCGACAGCCAACCCTTCGGCGGTCCCGACGTCGATAATGGAATACCCACCGTTGCCGGCTGCGGTGGTTGCGGTCACTGTGACGAGGCCGGTCCGGCGCTGCAATAGCGACTGCGACACCGTCCAGCCGATTACCCCGGCGCGCTGCAGCGCCACCGTTGCGCGCACCCCGGCACCGTGGCGGGTGACGAGGTAATGGCTGGTCACCGCATGTCCGAGGTTGCGGTAGGCGTCCAGCGCGAGCAGCACCGCCCCCGGCAGCAGGCCCAGCAGGGCCCATGCCACCCAGGCCGGCACTGGAGCAAGCCACAGCGCTGCGGATGCCACCAGTACCGGCACCGTTGCGCGGACCAACCGACGCCGCAGGGCCACCAGCGGATGCCTGCGCAACGTGGTGGCGGTGGGCGAGGGATCCTCGGCGAGCACCGCCCCCGACACCCGATGCGCCACACTGCGGGGGGCGGGCGGCAGCAGAGTTCCCCGGCCGTGGCCGCGCCGTCCGCCCAGCCCAGTCGCCACGGCGATAGTCCGGGCCCCCCGCCCGAACCGCAGCAGCGGTGGCTCGACCACCTCAACGCCGCGCAGTCGTCGCTCCTCCAGCGAGACCGACCTGGTGGTGAACAGCCCTCGGCGAATCCGTAGGGTCCCACCCAACTCACGGACCAGCGTGAATCCCCACCAAGCTTCAATGAAAATCAGTATCGAGCCACCCAGCGCGATCACCAGCACTAGCACCGCGAACGCAGCGATGCCCACCCACAGCGGGGCCATAGTCAGCTTCTCACGGACACCGCCGACGTCCACCGCGTTGGCACCGACATCATTGATCAGTTGCCCGGCAGCGCCGGCGACCGCAACCAGCGCCACCAGGCTTGACACTGTGAGCGGCGCGAAGCGCAGCCAAGACCAGCTCAGTGTGGCCAACTCGGCGGCAGCGGGCGCACATGAGCGGTCCGGACCACCGGCATCGAGGGGATGCAGCAGCCGCTGACGTACCCGGTCAGCTTCGGTCGCGGAAATCGCGTCGAGGGTCAGCTCCCGAGCCTCACGCCCCTCAGCGCGTTCACCGGTCCCGATCTTGACCACCGACAGCTTGAACAGCCGGTGTATCGGTCCGGCGGTAACCTCAACGCTGCGAATCCGGTCCCGCGCGACCGACCGGGTGCTGCGGAACACCACACCCGTGCGCAGCTCGACGCGCTCGCTGGTGATCCGGTAGCGGGTGGTGAACCAACGCAACATCCCGGTGAATAGCACAACCAGCACACCGGCCAGGACGCTATAGATCCGCCCGCCGACGTCCTGACCGATCCCGATCACCACCACTACCGCGATCACCGGCAGGAGTCCGGCAAGCTGGCGCAGTGGAGTCACCGCGAGCATCCACGGGTTGAGGCGCTGCCAGCCGGGCTCACCCGGCGCAAGCACCGCGGTCATGTGGCGTCCCCGGGAGTCGCCTGGGTGGTTGCGGTGAGTTGCTCGACGAGGTTGTCGGCCACCGCGCGGTCCAGCCCGGCCAACCGCAGCGCCCCGGCCGCGGATGCGGTGGTGACCGTGACGGTGGCCAGTCCGAACAGCTGTTGCAGCGGTCCACGCTCCGTGTCCACGGTCTGGATCCGAGACATCGGTGCGACCCGCCATTGCTGGCTGATCCAGCCCGCTGATGTATAGACGGCGGCATCAGTGGTTTCCCACCGGTGCACCCGGAACCGCCACCGTGGCATCACGAGCAGATAACCCAAACCAATGATGGCCACCGCGAACGTGCCAGGTACCAGCCACGGCCGGGCGTCGTCCCAGACGAACACCCCGATCACCAGTGGGACCAACACCGCCGCGACCTCGGCAGCGGCCTGGGTGCTCCACCAGATGATCGCCCGCCGGCTGACCCGGTGACGCGGCGGACGCAACCGCAACGGCTCGCTCATACCTGGGCCTCGCCGCGGCCAACGGCCTCCAGAAAACGCTCCGGGACCTGCGGGACCCGACGCGATCGCCCCTCCGTCAAAAGCAGCGCGGCATAGGTGCTCCGGGCGGCCTCCTCAAGGTTGACGGCCCGTTTGTGCGCGAGCTCCACCGAATCAGCGAGCACGGAGCAACCGTGATGATCGAGCATCAGGGCGTTGATTCCACCGGCGACGGCCTCGGCGGCAGCCACCGCAAGCTCGACGCTGCCGGGCTGGCCAAAGGGGATGGCAGCGATTTCGCGTAGGTAATAAGCATGGTCACTGGTGATCAGCGCAATGTCGTAACCCAGCGCGGTAAGTAGCACGCTGGTCTGCGGGTGCAGATGGATGATCGCGTTGACGTCCGGGCGTCGGGCGTAGGTCTCGGTGTGCAGTCGCCACTCGCTGGACGGCTGCGGATGCCCATCCCGCAACCACCCCTCCGGGATGCTGATCAACGAGAACGCGGTGGGCTCCAAGCGGTCCAGCCAGCTACCCGCTGCGGTGATCCAACATTGGTCGGAGCCCGCCATGCGAGCTGAGAGGTTGCCGCCCGATCCGATCACCAAACCGGTGCGGACGGCTTGCGCCCCAACGTGGGCTAGCTGGTCGCGCAGGTCGCCGTCGGGATAGCTCACCGCACGAGCCTAGAAGCCTAAGTCAGCATGGCGGAGTCGCGGGCTCGCTCCGGTTACTGTCAGTGAAATGACTCTCAGTGACCGGATGTCCACAGTTACACCTCTATCGGATAATTACTCGCGGATTCTTCGGTGCATTATCGGCAATGCATATACGCAGGGCCAGTGGAGAACACCGGGACAGCTCATTCACGCTGCAGCCGGTTCGGGCTATGCTGGAGTGGGTCGGGGCCCATACAGCTAACAATCGTCTCGACGGCCTAGCTGCTTGCTTAGAAATCGCTTTGCGCGAAGGGCGAACGTAGGCTGGCCGGCAGCGGCGAGGAAGGTTCGACAATGCAGCTCAGCAAGGGCGCCCGGACAATGGGACGGGTGGGAGCCCTGGTGGCCTCCGCCTCTTCGATGGTGGTGTTCGCCGGCTCCGCCTCGGCGGCGGGAGTCACCGCCACATCATACGAGTACGGCCATGCGCAATTCTCCATCCAATTGACCGGCGATGAGATCCGAGATGGCGGAGACCGCGACGGCAACGCCGTCGCTCGCCTCGACCTTGACCCATACAATGAGAGGGTCTGCTACGTCGTCACCTGGCGCGGGCTTGAGGGCGACGTGACCGACTTCCACATCCACGCCGCCCCTCGGCACAACGACGGTCCGGTCTTCCTCAATCTTTTCATTGACCGGAACTTCGACGGGGAGTACAACACGGTGGCGGATTGTGTCCATAGTGACGAATCGAAGATCCGCGACATCATCGAGGACCCGTCGGACTATTATTTGATGCTCCATACGACCGCACACCATGCGGGAGCGCTCCGCGGCCAGCTGGATTAACGTTCGCGCGGGAGGCCGAGTCCAATGGCGACTCGGCCTCAGGAGTTGACCTGGGCCCTCGACAACCGGACAAGCATGCCCTCGCAGCTGCGCACCACTACCCTGGCCCGGTCAGCGGCGGCGCGATCCGATAGCGGGCTCTCGGCGCGCCGCCGCCAACGGGCCAGCGCAGCGGTCACGGCATCACGGAGCGCACCGGCGTCCGCGTCGGGCTCCAGGCCGAGACGGTTAGGCATCGCGGCGCCTTGGCCCCCGAGCAGCCGTTCGGCATCAGACCGGGCATCAGCCGACAGCCCCAGATCGGGAGCTCGCAACTCAGCGAGTAGGCGCAGTTCTCGGAATTCGTGGGCGCCAGCCAGGATCCGTTCCACCTCACCGGCCAGCTCTTGAGTTTCGACGCGGGGTTGTTCCCGCAAGGTGCGGTCGACAAGCAGTAGCGCCGATCGGGCTTTGAGCACGTCGCGGCGCTCCGTGAACTGGGTGGCCAGCACAGTGCGCAGCTCATCGAGACCGCTGCGTCGCACCAGCTCCTCGGTGAGCCCGGCTGGCTCTCGGTGACCCTGGCGGATCAGGTTCGTCGCCAACCGCAGCCCGAACAACCCGAACCGCTCCACCAACGCGCTGCGCGTCTGTGCCGGCAGAGTCGGATGCGCCTGCGCCGCGACGAACCGGTCCGCCGAAAGCAACAAGGCGTCCAACTCGGATCGGGATCCCTCGGCCAGCTCGCGCAGCGCGCTGAACTCCGCCTGCCGGAGCGTCCGAGCAGTCTGCGCCAGCAGGCCGGCGACCGCGACCACGGTCTGGCACAGCCGGCGGACCTTAGGCTCACTGCGGTAACGCCGGGCGACCTGCCGTGCCGAGACCATCGCATCGAGGCGGCCAGCACCGATCTCGTCAGCCCGGGAAAGCACCGCGATCGTGTTGACGACCGCGGCGGGCGCGACCGCCTGATCGTGGAACGACTCGAGAAAGCGCACATCGGTGGCATGCAGGTGGCGCATGAGGTAAATGACGGCGTCCGCGTCCGACGGCCGGTCATCCGGCGCGAGCAGGGCGATCGACCGTGCCGAGATCTGGGTCGACAGCGACGCGATACCGGGGGTGTCGATCAGCGTTGTGGTCCGCAGGCTGCGAGACGGCCAGTCGACGAGCAATCGTTCGACCTCGTCCGCGGTGCTCCCACGAAGATCGAACTCCAACCGGCCATCGGTCCGGATCAGCGGCAGCTGCCGCGGCACTCCCGTGCGGGGCATCAAAGTGACCCGCGGGCTGGCTGCGTCGCGATACCAGGTGACGACCTGCGTGCACTCGCCTGCGTCGGTCGGGGCGATCTGTTCCCCGACCAGCGCGTTGAGCAGTGTCGACTTTCCGGCTTTGATCTTACCGGCGACGGCCACCCGTAGCGGTTCGTCGAGCCGGTCAATCTGCGCGCGCAGCTGGGTGGCCGTGGCCGGACTGTCGCGATATACCTCGGCTGCCCGCCTCAATACCGCACGAACCGCGGTGCTGAGGCTGGGAGCCGCCCTCGTCGAGGCGTTCACGAACGGTTGCCTGGGGCGGCCAGCAGGGCGCGGGCGTCCTGGCGCACCGCGTCGATCTGCGCCAGCTCGACCTTGAGCTGGTTGATCCGCAGCTGCCGTTGGGAATCCTCGGTGTGGGCGGCCTTCTGGGCAGCCTGGATGGATTCCGTGAGCGAGCGCTGTAGCTCGGTCGCTACCTCACTGAAGTGGTCCCGCAGCAGCCGTTGGACCTGGCGCAACCGGTCGCGGCATTCCTTGCTTACGTGGAAGGTGACGTCGTCGATTTGGCGCCGGAGCAGCATCTGGGCCTCCGCCTGTTGGCGCTTCAGGCGGCTGTGCTTGTCATCCCGAAGTGTCTTCGAGCCGAGCACCAACCCAGCGACGAGCGACACCGGGTTGAACATCGACGCCGCCCCGGCCAGCATGGTCAGCATGCCGAACATGATCACGCCGCCGTAGGAACCCCTCATCCCCGTGAGCAACTTGCCGACGAGTTTGGGATCGTCGGTGTGCGGCGCCGCCAGTTCAGGCACCGCGCCGAGGGTGCTGGGCGTATCTCCCAAGCGGAGCTCAGGGAGCAGCTCGCCGCCATCTTCGGCGAAGTGCACGGCCACCTGCTGGGCGATCGCTTGCGCTCGCTGGTTAGCCCACACGAAGTTGTCCGAGGTGGCCGCAGCGAGCTGCTGACCGAGCCACTCGGTGAACTGCTCCCAGATCGCGTGCGGATCGGCCTGATCCAGCGCCGCCTCACCAGTGCGGACGACTTGCCGCATCCGGTCGCGCAGGTCGAAGTCGATGTCGGCGGTCAGATCAGTCATCCCGTCGTTGAGCGTCTGCTGCCATCGTGACGTGCGGCGTTGCAACTTCTCGGCGCGCGATTGGGCGGCTTCCAGCTCGGCCATCAGCGCCGTGCCGCCTTCGGGGTTGCACTGCGCCTGTAGTTCTGTCCGCAGCGACACCGCGAGGTGGTCCGTGACAGTGAAGACGTCGTGCGCCACGCTGCGACGGCTCAGCCGGTCAGCCTGCGCCACCGCGTTGCGCAGGTACCGCACCAGCGGCGGGAAGCCGGACTCATCATCTAGCTGCTTGTCGTCAGCGCGCATCGCATGCAGGCGCAACGTCGAGGACACCGCCAGCAAATCGGCCTCGACATTGGCGCCGGCCAGGTGCACGCGGTCCAGGTCGGCGATACGCCGCCATTGCGGATAAAGGTCGATCTTGGAGAGCACACAGGCGACGTTGGGACACAGCTTCATCGCCTGCCGCAGGAAGTCGATCTCCGGTTCCGAATATTCCTGCGACGCGTCGGAGACCAGCAGCACAGCGTCAGCGGTGGGTAGCGCAGCCAACGTACTGGTGGTGTGCACCGAGCTGAGGCCGCCGACGCCGGTGGTATCCACCAGGACCAACCCGTCAGCCAGAATCTGACGGGGGATGCCGACCTCGGCACGCAACAGATCCTGCCGGTTCGCCTGATTGCCCGCCTCGGATACGTGGCTCGCAAGCTCGTCGAGGGGCACCTGGACTCGCGTGGTCTCCGCGTCACCAGCACCGTCCATCCCACGCACCAGCGACGCGATGGGCGACTTCGCGTAGGAGATTTCAGTGGGCAATGCGGTGGCGATGTCGTCGTCGACCGGGCAGACCGGAGCGTCGACCAGTGCGTTGATGAGCAGGCTCTTGCCCTGCTTGAACTCGCCGACCACCAGAACCCGGACAGCGGGATCGAGCAGCCGCTGACGGGTATGCGCCAGCCGCTGCAGTAGGTCGCTACGGTCACCCGCCCTGGTCAAGCTGATCAACCGGTCAACAACGTCGAGGCCCGGCGGTCCTACTGCGCTCACTGCGTTGCCCTCTCCTGCCGACTGCCCCGGTGGAGGCTACTCCAGCGGATCCAAGGGCCCGCAAACCCGATGCGACTGCGCTGGTTGACAGACAGTGCCGCTAACGCAACGCTGCGTGATGGCGATACCTGACCGGGCGCCACTTCAGCCCCGCTCTAGGCTGCGGTTCGCTCCAGGGGGTCGCCCGAGAAGGAAGGGGCTCGCGAAGGATGAGCTACTGGCTCGGGATCGATGTGGGTACGACGTTTACCGCTGCGGCGATTTGCCGGCAGTCGGGGGTGCCCGAGGTGGTGGCGTTGGGGACCCGGTCGACCGCGGTGAGCTCGGTGTTGT
>JAVXWL010000211.1:0-3140 GCA_032230565.1 Pseudonocardiales bacterium
GTTCGGGCTGTCCGCGGGGATCGTCGCGGCCTACCGGGGGCTCAACCCACCACCGGGACCCAAGGGAGTGGGGGAGGCCGTCAACCAATCCGTGGTGATCTCCTTCGTGCTGGTGTTCCTGATCGACCTCGTGGTCACCGCGATCTACCTGCAAATCGTGCCACCGAGGGGAGGCTGAGACTCCTGACCACGATGCCTCACCGCCGGCTGAGCCGGCAATTAGAGCACTGGCTGCGGCGGGCCGTGCAAGCTCCGCTGGACAAGCTCGATGACTTCGGTAATCAGCTGTCGCTCTACGGCCGGGCGATTGGCTGGGTGCCGCGAGCCCTGCGGCGCTACCGCAAGGAGATCGCCCGGCTGCTGGCCGAGGTCAGTTTCGGCTCCGGCGCCTTGATCGTCATCTTCGGCACTGCCGGCGTGATGGCAGCGTTGTCGCTGTTCGTCGGCAGCCTCGTGGGCCTGCAAGGCTTCCGGGCCTTGAGCGCCTCGGGTACTCAGGCGCTGACCGGCTTGCTCACCGCCTACTTCAACACCCGCGACATCGCCCCGCTGGTCGCTTCAGTCGCGCTGATCAGCACTCTCGGGGCGGGTTACACCGCGGAGCTCGGCGCGATGCGGATCTCCGAGGAGATCGACGCGCTTGAGGCGATGAGCGTGCCCAGCGTGCCATACCTGATCACCACCCGAGTGATCGCCGGATTCATCGCGATCATCCCGATGTACACCATCGGGCTGGCGATGTCCTACGCGGCATCGCGGTTGAACGTCACGTTGGTCAGTGGGTTGCCCCCCGGCACCTACGACCACTACTTCTCGCTGTTCCTACCGGTCAGTGACGTCCTGTGGTCTTACGTCAAAGTGCTGACGTTCGCCTTCGTGATCATCTTGGTGTGTTGCCACTACGGCTACCGGGCCAGCGGTGGGCCGGCCGGGGTAGGCATCGCGGTGGGACGCGCGGTGCGGGCCTGCATCGTGATCGTCGCCGTTATGGACTTCTTCCTCACCTTGGTCATCTTCGGCACGTTCACGTCGGTGCGGGTGGCCGGATGACCAGTGCGGTGATCCGGCGCAGGGTCCAAGGCGTCGCCTTCCTGGCCGTGGTCATCGCCTTGATCGCGCTATCCATCGCGAAGTATTCGGGTGCCTTCTCCAACGGGGTACCGGTGACACTGCGCGTCGACCACACCGGCCTGCAACTGGACAAGCACTCAGACGTCAAGGTCCGCGGGCTGATCGTTGGCGAGGTCACCGACCTCAGTTCGTCGGGCGCCGCCGCCACCGTGGCGCTGCGACTCAATCCCGATATGGTGCACCTGATCCCGGACAACGTCAGCGCGCGGCTGCTGCCCAAGACGCTGTTCGGGGAGAAGTACGTCGCATTGGTCCTCCCCCCGCACCCATCTGACCGGCCGCTGTCCGCGGGCGATGTCATCCCGCAGGACCGCAGCCAGCCAGCCCGGGAGCTGGATGCGGCCTTGGACAGATTGCTGCCGCTGCTCCAGGACGTCGCGCCGCAGGATCTGGCCAGCACACTGGGCGCGATCTCCGGCGCATTGCGCGGTCGCGGTCACCAACTCGGCGACACCCTGGCCCGGACGCAGCAGCTGGTCAGCGGACTGAATCCGGCGCTGCCACAACTGCAGGAGGACATTACCCGCACCGCTGATCTGGCCGACACCTACACCCGGGCCGCACCCGACCTGCTCGCTGCGCTGGCGGACCTGTCCACCACCACCCGGACTGTCGCCCAGCAGCGGCAGAACCTCGCGCAGTTGTGGACCTCGGTCACCGGCGTATCGGAGGACCTTCGGGATTTCTTGCAGGACAACCGGAACAATCTCATCGCGCTGGCTGCCGACAGCAGGCCCACCTTGGAGTCGCTGGCCAGGTACGCCCCGGAATACCCCTGCCTGCTGCATCAGATCGCCGGGCTGGTGCCGCAGCTGGACCGGGCCTTCGGGGTGGGCACCCACCAGCCTGGGTTACATATCTACCTGGAGGTCACCAACAACCGCGGCAAGTACCTGCCGGGGGTGGACGAGCCTCGATACCAGGAGGACCGCGGCCCGCGCTGCTACCCCGTGCTCGACGGCAGCAAGTTCCCGGAGTACCCGGGCGGCCCGATCCACGATGGCTCGACGTCGCCTCCGATCGGCCGCGGGGATCCTTCGCCGGGCGTGGGACCGGTCAGCACTCCACCGCAGGTAGCGATGGGACTGCCGAATTCCCCGGCCGAACAGCAGTTCCTCTCGGCGCTGCTGGCCTCGGCCGACGGTGCGCAGGGTGCCGAGACGCCCGGCTGGACGAGCTTCCTGCTGGGCCCGTTGCTGCGCGGTACGGATGTGACGCTGAGGTGAGGGCGGTGTTCGCGCCACTGACCAAGCTGATCGTGTTCACCGCCGTCATCGCGCTGGCCACCGGCCTGGTGGCGCTCACCATCGCCAACGTCACGCTGACCGCCACCACCAGCTACCTGGCCCGGTTCACCGACGTCAGCGGCCTGCTGGTGGGTGACGACGTGCGCATCGCCGGAGTCCGGGTGGGCTCGGTGGATTCCATCAAGCTGGTCGATCGGCGGGTCGCACAGGTGGGCTTCAGCGTGGACGTCAGGCAGCACGTGCCGGCGTCGGTGACCGCCTCGGTGCTGTACCGCAACCTGCTCGGGCAGCGCTACCTCGCCCTCGCGCGGGCTCCGGGGCCGGTCGGTCAGACCCTGCCTCCGGGCGGGCTGATCCCGATCGAGCACACGACGCCCCCGCTGAACCTCACCGTGTTGTTCAACGGTTTCAAGCCGCTGCTGGTAGGGCTGGACCCGGCGCAGCTCAACCGGTTGTCCTGGGAGATCGTGCAGGTGCTGCAGGGCGAAGGCGGCACCGTGGAAAGCCTGCTCGCCAGTACCTCGTCGCTGACCAGAGACATCGCCGACCGGGACCGGGTAGTCGGTGAGCTGATCGCGAACCTCAACGCCATTCTGGACACCATCAACGGCCGCGACGAGCAGCTGTCCGCGTTGATTCTGCAACTCCAGCGGCTGGTCTCTGGACTGGCCGCTGACCGGGAACCGATCGGGCAGGCGATCGTCTCGATCGACCAGCTGGCAGCCACCACCACCGACCTGCTCAGCGACGCCCGGCCGCCAT
>JAVXWL010000003.1:0-13987 GCA_032230565.1 Pseudonocardiales bacterium
TGAACAGTCCAGCTCCTCCAGATCCCCTGGATCGAGCATCCGTTCTAGCCAACTCCACCACCGCTTCCTTAGTGCAGGATTTTTCATGCTAGGGAAGCGTGCTGGGCGGGGAGTCGTGGCGGGACAATGATAGTCGCCGCAACGGCCGTCGCCGCTGGACGGCCTCCTTTCATCAACACGCCTCCCCGGGGCAGCTGCTCCCGTCAGGTACGCGGCAGCTTGGACGAAGTCGACCAAGAAAGCAAGTGGGTGACCGTGGTGGACAGAGCGTAGTGGCCTCACCCGTCGTGGAACGGCCGTGAGGGTCGCGAGAACGTCCACAGAGGCCTTTGCGGGCAGCCGGTCTTCGTTCTCGGGGCCGTCGAATTGATCACGATACCCTCCCTGAACTGCATTGATGGCAGAGGGTAAAGGAACTGACACGCACCGTGGAGAGAGGCTTACGCGCGGTGTCGCAAGCCACACATCCAGTGTGGGAACTCTTCCAGCCGTAACACAAAGTGACTTTACCGGACGGCAGCTTCCCGGCAATACACCGAAGTCGGGCACGGCATGCGGCGTGCTACTACGGTGCGTCAGGGCGCCACTCTAATGAGTGGAAAGTCCGTCATTCACCCGGAATGGTCGCTTACGGGTGCGTCGCGGCCGGCGCTGGCAGTAATCGCTACCGGGCGGCGTCAGCGCAATAAGCCGGCAATCGCGGGCGGCTCGGAGGGTGCCCCGGGGTCAGCCGAGGCGCCGCACCAGACGCACCAGCACCCACGTCACGACTAACCAGAAGACTGCAGGGACGCCGTAGTCAATCACCAGGCGTGTTCTGGGGTCGACCGGGTTGAAAAGACCACGGAAGCCCAACTGGAGCCGGTCTGCCCAGTAGGCCAGGAACATGGTGATGCCGTTGGTCGGGTTGGCGTTGCCCAAGGTGAGGACCACATGCGCCACCAGGATCACGACGATGACCCCGCCCACAACCCGGATCAGAGTCGCCAAGATGGCGGCGATCCTGGTGCGCGTCCCGCGGACGGCTGTGCGGCTTGAGCCCATGACAGAAGTCTGCCACGGGCGACACCGTGGGTGCACGAGTGCTCACCACGTAACTTCCTGAGAATCTGCCATGAGTGGTTCTCATCATCCGGGAGGCGGTTGCGTGCCGCCGGGGCGCCCCGACTACCGTGGCCGGGTGGCACGCGCTCTCCTGCTTCGCTGCCGCGGCGGGGTCTGACCACGACCGGCCCCCCGTCGCGGAGTCGCTCGCGCGCATCCGCCGGTCGGATATCCGGCTAGCCGAGAGCCCGAGGTCATGGCCCCAAAGATCGCAGCGCAGCAGACGATGGCTTCCCAAACCACTGACGTCAGCACCAGCACCTTCGCCGCAGGCAGTACCAGCCGAATCCGGCTCCCAGCCGGCCCGACTCCCAGAGACCAACCCAGTTGGAACGTCCAGCGCGGTTGCGCCATGCCCGTGCATCGCTACCGGCCGTTCGCGCAGACCGTAGAGCCGGTATCACTGCCTGACCGCACGTGGCCCGACGTCACGATCAGTCGGGCACCGCTGTGGTGCGCGGTGGATCTGCGCGACGGCAACCAGGCTCTGATCGACCCGATGAGCCCAGTCCGCAAGCGACGCATGTTCGATTTGCTGGTGCGGATGGGCTACAAGGAGATCGAGGTCGGGTTCCCGTCGGCCAGCCAGGCCGATTTCGACTTCGTTCGAGAGATCATCATTGAGAATGCAGTGCCCGAGGACGTGCGCATCCAGGTCCTGTCACAGTGCCGGCCCGAGCTGATCGAGCGTACGTTCGAGGCGCTGCACGGCGCGGCCAAGGCAATCGTGCATATTTATAATTCGACGTCGATTCTGCAGCGTCGCGTGGTGTTCCGGGAGGAGCGCGAAGGAATCAAGAAGATCGCCACGTCGGCGGCCGAGATGCTGGTCGAGTACGCGGATAAATACTCCGGAACGGATTTCCGATTCCAATACTCGCCGGAATCCTACACCGGTACCGAGCTGAGCTACGCCGCCGAGGTGTGTAATGCGGTCACCGAGATCTGGCAGCCGACGCCAGAGGCGCCGGTGATCCTCAATCTGCCGGCCACTGTCGAGATGGCCACACCCAACGTCTACGCCGACTCCATCGAGTGGATGCACCGCAATCTGGACAGACGCGACGCGGTGATCCTCTCGCTGCACCCGCACAATGACCGCGGCACCGCGGTGGCCGCCGCCGAACTGGGCTACCAGGCCGGCGCGCAACGCATCGAGGGCTGCCTGTTCGGCAACGGCGAGCGCACCGGCAACGTGTGTCTGGTAACGCTGGGAATGAACCTGTTCAGCCAGGGAATCGACCCTCAAATCGACTTTTCCGACATTGACGAGGTTCGTCGCACGGTGGAGTACTGCAATCAGCTGCCGGTTTCCGAGCGCCATCCCTACGGTGGTGACCTGGTTTACACCGCGTTTTCCGGAAGCCACCAGGACGCGATTAACAAAGGGCTGCAGGCGATGGAGGCCGATGCCACCGCGGCGGCGGTCGAGGTAGACGTGCACCGCTGGGAGGTACCGTACCTGCCCATCGACCCCAAGGACGTCGGTCGGACTTACGAGGCAGTGATCCGGGTGAACTCCCAATCTGGCAAGGGCGGCGTCGCCTATGTCATGAAAGCCGAACATCAGTTGGATCTGCCGCGCCGGCTGCAGATCGAGTTCTCGCGGATCATCCAGCAGCACACCGATACGGATGGTGGCGAAGTCTCGCCACAGCAGATCTGGGACATCTTCGCCGAGCACTACCTCGACCGGCGCACCCCACTGCGGGTGCTGCGTCACCAGCTGTCCGACGACGGCGAAGGCCATGACGAGATCTGCGCCAGCGTCATGGTGGAGGGTGATGAGCATCAGATCAGCGGCTCGGGCAACGGCCCGATCGCGGCCTTTGTAGACGCCCTGGCTGCCCTGGGGTTTGACGTTCGGGTGCTGGACTATTTCGAGCACGCGATGTCGGCTGGGGACAACGCCGCGGCAGCGGCATATGTCGAGTGCACCGTCAACGAGCAGGTGCTGTGGGGCGTCGGCGTCTCCGGATCGATCGTCACCGCCTCGCTCAACGCGGTCGTGTCGGCGGTGAACCGCACCCTGCACTAGCGCACTGGAGCGAGCAGTGCTGTCGTGAACTCGACGCTACCAACGTTTTCGTTGAGCGCGCACGTCGGCAGCGCCGAGTTCACGACACACCTAGCAGGCGGCGGTGGCCGCCGTAGTATGCGGGTTCAGGAGAAGTCGAATTCGCCGTTCTTCACGCCTGCTACGAAGTCGGCCCACTCCTGCCCATCGAACATAAGCCCAACGGTGCGGTCCTTGGTGTCCCGCACGACGGCGCCGCCATCGGGCAAAGGCGCCACCTCCACACATCCCCCTGCACTGCACCGGCTGCTCGTCCGATATGCAAGCGTGGGGTGGAACGCAACGGCCACTGTGATTCCTTCCTCTTAGTCATCCAGTAGGAACTTGCCGATGGACGCGGCGGACCACTCGGCACTCAAGGACGTGTCGACCAACACGTCGAAGATCTGCTTGTAGACCCTCACGTCGTGCTCCTTCTCAAAATAGAAGCAGCCAACATGACTCTCGATGTACACAAGATCGCTATCATCTGAATCCGGGAAAAGTAGCACCGTGAACGGACCGTCGACCGAGCGGTGTGCCCCGACGCTGAAGGGGAGTACCTGCACGGTGATGTTCGGCCGTCGCGCGTCAGCGAATAGCCGCTTGAGCTGCTCTTGCATCACCTGCTTACCGCCGACGACGCGGTGCAGCACCGCCTCATCGAGTACGAAGTGGACGGTGAGCGCGTCCTCGTCGGCGTAGAGGCGGGCTTGTCGCCGCATCCGAAGCTCGACTAGACGGTCGGTGGCCTCACAATTTGCGGTGGACAGCGTGTTGAGAACGGCGCGAGCGTAGTCCGCGGTTTGCAGCAGGCCAGGTACCAGAGCCGCCTCAAAGGCGTGTACCTCACTGGCGTCCTGTTCCAGCGCGACGTATCGGCTGAGGTTGTCCGGAAGCAGAGGGTTGTCGGGATCAGGCGCCAATACGTCGGAATAGTCGCTCCACCAACCCTGGCGCTGGCCTTCCCGCACCCAACGCATGAACCGGTCCCGATGTGCTTGGTCCTCCACCCCGTAGCGGTCGAGCAGATCGCGAACGTCGCGACTCTTCGGGATGCCCTGGCCGGTCTCTAGCCGGCTGACCTTGGAGACAGAGCACTCGAGTTCCTTGGCGACTTCGTCGATGGTGAGGCCAGCTCGCTCGCGCAGCGCACGAAGCCCGGCGCCGAGCCTGCGCCGCGGAACTACCGGCCCACGTGCTGGGGACATCACACGCCTCCGCCCGCTTCGTGTCCGGCTGAGCGGGATGTCCCACCACCCAGCGGACTGGAAAACAACACGCTACTCCTCTCCAGTGAATCCCATGAAGAGATCTCCTTATGCAATTGCATGAACTGATTGCATAGTGCACGCTCAGACTATGGCGCGCAATAGCGTCAGGCGCTGAGGCCCGGCGACCCCGATCCGCAGCGCCGAACCCGCACTACCGATGGGGAAAGGAGACCGCAATTATGTCGGCATCTCATCGGAGCGCGACACGCCTCCCCACGGCTCGGCCCGCGGGCCCGAGCCAGGGAGCGAAACGTCGTGGCGGGGCCCACCGCAGAGCCCGGTGACCCACGAACTTTTCAGTTGGGGTGCGCTGAGCGCGGTCCTGCTGGTCTGTTTCGGGCTGCTGCTCGGAATGACCTGGACCACCCAGGCGTTGCGGCCCAAGCTTCGCCGCCAGGCCGAGGAGCGGCGCAGGCTCAATGCTGAATGGTCAGCGGTTCGCACTGCGCGCCGGCAGCGGGGCCAGTGCCCGCGCTGCGCAAGCCCACTGTCCGAACAGGACTGGTATTTCGCATCCACCCTGGTCGAGGACCCACCGGACGAGGACTGACGTAGTGGGGGGTTTGGGGGCCGCAGGGGTGCTTGTAGATGCTGGGAGGCAATCACAAGCATCCCTGCGACGATTTCGCCAGTTGCGCCGGTAGCCGGATCAGACAGCGCGGCGGCCAGACAGGGCACGGCCGAGGGTGAGTTCGTCGGCGAACTCCAAGTCCCCGCCCATCGGTAGGCCGGAAGCGAGCCTGGTCACCGACAGGCCTGGAAAGTCCCGCAACATCCGCGCCAGATATGTGGCGGTGGCCTCGCCTTCCGTGTTCGGATCCGTCGCGATGATCACTTCAGTGACATCGTCGGCACCGATCCGGGTGAGCAGTTCTCGGATCCGAAGCTGGTCGGGGCCCACGCCGGACAGGGGATCCAGCGCCCCGCCCAGCACGTGGTAACGGCCGGTGAACTCACGAGTGCGCTCCACGGCGACCACGTCCTTGGGCTCCTCGACCACACAGATGACCCGCACGTCGCGGCGCGGATCAGCGCAGATTCGGCAGGTCTGTTTCTCGGCAACCGTGCCGCAGACAGCACAGAACACCACACCGTCCTTGACCCGCTGCAACGCCTCCTGCAAGCGGGTCACGTCAGCCGGATCAGCGGCCAGCAGGTAGAACGCCATCCGCTGCGCACTCTTCGGCCCCACGCCGGGCAGCCGCCCCAACTCATCGATCAGGTCCTGGACGACTCCCTCATACACCCTGCCATCATGGCAGGCAGCCGCATCGTCACATGCCGGGCATCGCGCGGCCGGCTCACATGCCGGGCAGGCTGAGACCTCCGCCGGGCCCACCAAGCGCGCTGGCCAGCGGACCCATCTTCTGCTGGGTCAGGTCCTGCAAGGCCTCCTGCGCATCGGCCAGCGCACCGATTACGAGATCCTGCAGGGTCTCCACCTCGTCGGGATCGACCACCTTGGGATCGATCGTCACGCTGAGAACCTCCCCGGAACCCGCCAACGTGACGGTGACCAGGTCACCACCGGCCTGCCCGGTGACCTCCGCCTCAGCGAGTTCGGCCTGCGCGCTCATTAGCTCTTGTTGCATCTTCTGGGCCTGCTGCAGGATCATCTGCATGTCAGGCGCTCCGCCGGGTTGCACCGCGGCTCCTCTCGTCGAATCCGGGCCCGCTTGACGGTCCCCTTGAGGGTCACAGGGTAGCCATGTCCGGATCCCTAGAAACCGGTGCGGTCGGGCCTGGTTTGGCCGTAGCGTAAAGGGTGTGCAGCTCACCGGGGTGCGGCGCAGCCATCGCGATGCTGTCCAGCGGCTGCAAGCCAGTTACCGAGCGATCCCAGCGGGGTCGTCGGTGCGGCTGGCGAAACCGACGTCGAACCTGTTCCGATCCCGCGCGGCGGCCGGCCCCGGTCTGGACGTCTCGGGCCTGGCTGGGGTGCTGGAGGTCGACCCGGCCAGCCGCACCGCCGACGTCGCAGGCATGTGTACTTACGAAAATCTGGTCGCCGCGACGTTGCCGCACGGGCTGACCCCGCTGGTCGTGCCGCAGCTCAAGACGATCACTCTCGGCGGCGCGGTTAGCGGGTTGGGCATCGAGGCGACCTCGTTTCGCAACGGCCTGCCGCACGAGTCGGTCCTGGAGCTCGAGCTGCTCACCGGTGCCGGCGAGATCGTCACGGCAATGCCCGGCGACGAGCTGTTCGCCGGATTCCCCAACTCTTACGGCACGCTGGGCTATGCCACCCGGCTGCGTATCGAGCTTGAACCGGTGCGCTCGCACGTCGCGCTGCGGCACGTGCGGTTCGACGATCTGGACGAACTGTGCTCCGCAGTTGGGCTGATCATGGCGTCCCGGCACTGGGGTGGCGAGGACGTCGACTACCTCGACGGCGTGATGTTCTCCCGCACCGAGTCTTACCTGACGCTGGGCCGGCGTGCCGATCACACCGGACCGGCCAGCGACTACCGCACCGGGGCGCAGATCTACTACCGCTCGATCCAGCAGCGCCGCAACGACGTCCTGAGCACCCACGACTACTTGTGGCGCTGGGATACCGACTGGTTCTGGTGCTCGGGCGCCTTCGGGGTTCAGCACCCGCTGATCCGGCCGTTGTGGCCGGCCAGGCTGCGCCGCAGCGACGTTTACTGGAAGATCGTGGCGTTGGCGAACCGTTTCGATGTGGAGAACCGCTGGGAGGTGTTGCGCGGCCGCCCGCGCCGGGAACGGGTGATCCAGGACGTCGAGATCCCGCTGGAGCGCATCGCGGAATTCTTGCGCTGGTTCATCGAGCACGTCGGCATCGAGCCGGTGTGGCTGTGCCCGTTGCGGCTGCGTGGTGATCAGACGTGGCCGCTGTATCCGTTGGAAGCCGGCCGGAAGTACGTCAACGTCGGCTTCTGGGCCAGTGTGCCGGGCACCGGCAGTGACACTAACCGGGCGATCGAGGGCGAGGTTGACGCGGTGGGCGGGCACAAGTCGCTGTACTCGGACTCGTTCTACTCGCGCGCGGAGTTCGATGCCCGCTACGGCGGCGGGCAGTACGCGAGGTTGAAACAACGCTACGACCCAGACCGGCGGCTCCTGGACCTCTACGCGAAGGCGGTGCGACGTCAATGACGACCTTCCGGCGCCCCACTCCCGCGACGGACCCGGCCAAGGCTGACCGGCTGTCGCTGGCGGGAATCGTCGACCTGCTCACCGATGGCCAGTTCCCAGTACGGTTCACCGCCTACGACGGCAGTGCCACCGGACCGCCCGACGCCGAGATCAGCGTGCACCTAGCCGCCCCGCGCGGCGCCACCTATCTGTTCACCGCGCCGGGCGACCTCGGCATGGCGCGGGCCTACATCGCCGGTGACCTCCAAGCCGAGGGAGTGCACCCCGGTGACCCCTACGAGGCGATGCGCGTGATGGCCTACCAGTTGCGTTTCCGCCGCCCAACCATGGCTGAACTCGCGCTGATTACTCGCTCGCTGGGCTGGCAGCGGCTGCGCCCGGTGCCCCCGCCACCGCAGGAGACACGGCCCCGGTGGCGCCGGACGATCGCCGGGCTGGCGCATTCTCGGCACCGGGACTCCGAGGCGGTGCACCACCACTATGACGTCTCTAACCGCTTCTACGAGCTGGTCCTCGGACCGTCGATGACCTACACCTGCGCCGTCTTCGACCATCCGGAGGCGAGCCTGGAACAAGCCCAGGAGCGCAAACATGAGCTGATCGCCGACAAGCTGGGGCTGCGGGCCGGGATGCGACTGCTCGACGTCGGCTGCGGCTGGGGCGGCATGGTGCGCTACGCCGCTCGCCACGGCGTCCGCGCGCTGGGCGTCACATTGTCCGCGGAGCAGGCTCGCTGGGCGCAGCAGGCGATCCTGCGAGAGGGACTCAGTGGGCTCGCGGAAGTGCGTCATCTGGACTACCGGGACTCCCCCGGCAGTGACTACGACGCAGTGAGCTCGATCGGGCTCACTGAACACGTCGGGGTACACACCTACCGGTCGTACTTCGCTCTGCTACTAGGAAAGCTGCGCCCTGGCGGCCGACTACTCAACCACTGCATCACCCAACCGGACAACCGCAGCCGGGTCCAGACCGACGCCTTCACCGACCGCTACGTGTTCCCCGACGGGGAGTTGGCCGGCGCCGGCAAGATCATCACAGAGGCGCAGAATACCGGCTTCGAGATCCGCCATGTCGAGAATCTGCGCGAGCATTACGCATTAACGCTGAAGCAGTGGTGCGCCAACCTCGCCGGGCACTGGGACGAGGCCGTGGCCGAGGTCGGCGAGCCCACCGCGCGCGTATGGGGCCTATACATGGCCTCTTCTCGATTGGCCTTCGAGCGAAACGGCATCCAGCTCCACCAGGTGCTCGCAGTACGCCCCGACGGCACCGGCAACGCCCACGTCCCCCTCCGCCCCTGGTGGCACTGAGCCCGGCCGGGCTCACCGTCACGAGTCGATGCGCCGGGCGCCTAGTTGCTCGGCGAGCAGCTCTAGGGCTATTTCCTCGGGGTCGCGACGGCTGGGCGACTCTCGGGTCATGGTGGCCGCTTCTGCGAGCATCGCCTCGTCATCCATCGGAGCGGGCGGTATGTCCGCTGGGCCAGGGTCAGCAGGGTCTGAGGGTTCCGACGGTGGAGGAATACCGTCATCCGGGGGCTGCGCCGCCGCCGGACGGCGGTAGGCGGGGCGTTCCGTCGAGCATTGCGGTGGGCGGACAGCACGCTGCGCGGTCTGCTGTGGCTTGTTGGCGCCGGTCTCCCCGTCGATGTGCTCGCAGCGGACCTGCCAGTCGACGCCCAGGACGGTGCGCAGTGCTGCCCTGATCAGCTCCACGTTGCGGTCATCACCCAGCCGGCGGGCAAGCGGTGCGTTAGGCAGGGTCAGCACAAGCGTGGAGCCCTGTACCGCGCTCGCGGTGGCGTTGCTGAGCAGGACCTGGGTCGTCCGGCTCTGTTCGCGCACCGCCTCCAGCAGGGCTGGCCACACTTGTCGAACCGCGGCTGCGTCGGGCGCGAGCGCGATCTTGGCGGCTTCGGAGGCCGGCGCCGCAACGACCGGTGGCTGGGCGACCTGAGGTTGGGCGATGGGCCGCTGGGCGACCGGCGGCTGGGCGACCGGAGGCTCCTCGGTGGCCGGCGGAGTGATGGTGAGCCGCCGCTCCAGGCGCTCTAGCCGGTGTAGCACCGCGCCGTCACCATCGGCGACAGCCGGCAGCAGCATCCGAGCGCACAGCAGTTCCAACAGCAGCCGAGGCGCGGTAGCTCCGCGCATCTCGACGAGTCCGCTGTGCGTGATCTCCGCAAACCGGGTGAGGCTGCCCGCGCCGAGGGTTTCAGCTTGGGCGGTCATCGTCGTGAGCTGATCCTGCGGAGCATCTATCAGCCCGTGGCAGGCCGGCTCAGGGGCGACTCGCAGCAGCACCAGGTCGCGGAAGCGCTGCAGGAGGTCGGCGGCGAAGCGGCGAGGATCGTGTCCGGCTTCAACCAGCCGGTCGATAGTGCTGAAGACCGTGGCGCCGTCCTGAGCGGCCAGCGCCGAGACCATGTCGTCGATCAGGGCGACGTCGGTGACGCCGAGCAGCGCCACCGCTCGGGCATAGGTGACCCCCTCGGGCCCTGCCCCGGCGAGCAGTTGGTCCAGCACGGACAGCGAGTCCCGGGCCGAACCACCGCCGGCGCGGATGACCAGCGGGTAGATCGCCGGCTCGATCGTGACACCTTCCTGAGCACACACCTGCTCCAGCAGGCGGCGCATGGTGCTTGGGGGCAGCAACCGGAAGGGGTAGTGGTGAGTGCGGGAACGGATTGTCGCTAGCACCTTCTCCGGCTCGGTGGTCGCGAAGACAAAGACGAGGTGCTCCGGAGGCTCTTCGACGATCTTGAGCAGCGCGTTGAAGCCCTGCGTGGTGACCATGTGCGCCTCGTCGATGATGAACACCCGATACCGGGATTCAGCAGGGGCGTAAAACGCGCGGTCCCGTAAGTCACGGGCATCGTCCACGCCGCCGTGGCTGGCTGCGTCGAGCTCGACGACATCGATCGATCCGGGGCCTTCGGGCGCCAGCGCGACACATGATGGGCAGCTCCCACACGGGTCCGGTGTCGGTCCGTGCAGACAGTTCAGCGAACGGGCCAGGATGCGCGCGCTGGACGTCTTCCCGCAGCCTCGCGGGCCGGAGAACAGGTAGGCGTGGTTGATCCGACCAGCCGCAAGCGCGGTGCGCAGCGGTTCGGTGACATGCTCCTGGCCGACCACCTCGGCGAACGTCGCCGGGCGGTACTTGCGGTAAAGAGCCAGTGCCACGGCCGCGAGGCTACCGCGCGCCTATGACGGTCCTCACGGCACGAGGTGCACCTCCGGCAGGCCATCGCCCAGCGAGTCGGCGAGTCGGCGATCGCACGTCCACAGCGGCACCCGAAACCGCTCGACGAGGGCGACGTAATACGCGTCGTACGTCGCCGGCAGATGCCGGTCGTGGGCGATCTCCAGTGCCCGGGAGTGCAGCCGCGTGTCGCCATACAGTTCGATAGGCAGGTTCATGACACGACGCAGGCCGTCCCGAGCCGTCTCCGCGCTGATCTTTCCTGCCTGCTGTTGCTGGTGCAGGACATTCGCAACCTCATAGTGCAAGAAGGTCGGGTGAAATCAGGTCGCCGTCGGAGTGCACCAGCCGCTCCCACGCGGCCAAAGCGGCGGAATGCCCGTAAAGGATCCGGACTACCAGGCTCGCATCAACGCACCCGGCCATAGAGGTCCTCGTCCTCATCATCTCGACCGACGCGAATCGCCGCCTCGACGTTGAAGTCGGTCAGCCGTTCGATCACGCCCTCCGCGCGCAGCCGCTCATGAAACTCGCCGAGCATCGCGGGCGTCACCGAGGTTGGCGATCCCAGAAACCTTTGACATAAAGCGTCCGCCGGTCGACGGCTCGTTCGTTGAGCAGCTGCGCTCGGATTCGTCGCACTGTCGGGGTGTGGCCGGCAAGCCAAATCCGCCCCTGCCCGGGCGGCAGCGCGACAGCGCGGAGCGCGTCATCCAGCATCGTGGTCGTACCTGGCGCACGGCCGTCGCGGTGCAGCCAGCACACCGGCGGCCGGGCCACTCCCGGTATCGGCTGCTCTTCTGCGGCGTCGGCGACTTCGACGTAAACCAGCGCGCAGGCGGTCGCCGGCAGCATCGCCACATACGCCTGGATCGCCGGCAGGGCGGTCTCATCCCCGGCGAAGAGGTGCCAGTCGGCGTGCGGATCGGGCCGGTAGCGGCCGCTGGGGCCGACGAACTCCAGAGCCTCGCCCGGGCGCACCCCCCGCGCCCAATTAGCCGCGGGTCCCTCACCGTGCAGCACGAAGTCAATGTCCACGCTTGGCCGCGCGCCATCGTCGTGCAGCGTGTAGTCGCGCACGGTGTAGTCCCGGGATACCGACAGCTCGCCAACCAGGTCTGGAACGTAGATTTTGAGCGTCTGCCCGGGAACGGCGGCTAACCCGGCCAGGCTGTCGTCGACGAGCCGGATCCGCGTCATCCGAGGAGTCAGCCGCGTCACCGTCGCGACGGTGCAGGCGACGCGTCCATGCACTCGTGCCTCGGGTCGCATCAGAACCTTCTCCTCGACGGCGTTGGAGTCACTCCGCCGCGAGTTTGGCCTCGGCCTCCTGGACCCGGACCTGCAGCGAGCGGTATTCCTCGTTGCCCGACAGTCTCGCCTTCACCTTGAGGTCGAACAGCGCTGGGGATCGAAACGGCGACCCCCACTTGCGGTCCACCTCCGCGGTGGCCTCTTGCTTGATCACGGCCATCCGCTCGCGCAGCTGCGCTAACTCCGCCGCCGCGCCAGCCTGCGCCCGCGCATCCTGGCTCACGTCGCGATCCGCCCCTTGAACTCCGTGGCGCACCTTGCATGAAGGGGACCCCGCGCACCCGCCAGAGCGTGCTGACCCTTGCTGCCTTCCGACCCTGGGGGAGTTCGCAAGATGGACGCCGCGCGGGGTCCGCCGTCTAGTCTAGGGGGTATCGGCGTCCAGAGCACCACACCCTCTCGACGGCCCCGTCATCGGCCCGCCCAAGCCGGCCTAGCTGCAGCTTTGGCTCCGTAGCGGTACGAGCGGTAACCTCCGCAGCGGAGGATTCGCCTAGTGGCCTATGGCGCACGATTGGAAATCGTGTTGGGTGTTAAAACCCTCGCGGGTTCAAATCCCGCATCCTCCGCCACCTACCAGCACAACCGCCCGGCGCGATGATCGGCTTGTGGTCGGCGCTCCTGCGGCTCGTCTCAGTTTCCGTCTCTGTTGACCGAGGTCGCGTCACCACGCGGACCACCAGCAGGTGTCGATCCTCGTCCGACACTGCTACGGGCGTCAGCTCCGCCGCTCAAGCCGCGACCACCTAGTCCTGTGAACGTCGGTGCCTCCGGCGGCAAGGGCGCTGCCCTGGACCCGGCGACCGCTTCAGGAGGATGGACGACGGTTAGGACAGGGTTCTCCCTCGCGACGCCCCAGTGGCTACTGGTGGCGCAAGGCCAAGCCGCTACGCGGTCGGCGATGCCGAGCCCTGCCCCCGCGTATGGCAACGCCCGCGCCGCAAGGGAGAACCCCACCCTTGAAGTGAGTTGGCCCAGCCAAACCATGTGCCCTTATGACCGCAGTCGGTGAGCCATGATGACAACCGGTGAGGACTTCCTCATGGTCAAGCCAGGCCATGACCTGCCGGAAGATCAGATACAACAGGCGTACCGCCACGACCGACGATCATGCTCGACCGCCACTGTCCAGGGCTGCCGCCGGTCACCGCCGTGGATGGCCAGTTCGGCACCTACAGTTGTTGGGAGTCTGTGCTGTTCGGGCTATCGGATTGGCGCTGCGCGCGGGCCTTCGGCCCGTGCTCGGCCGGCCGCGCCCGGACAGCAGCGGTCCGCAGCAACCAGAGACGCGCCGGCCACCGACGGTGGACCATCAAGAGCGGACTCGCGGGACTGTCGTATCCGGAGTCGTGACGATAGCGCTGTCAGCGTGGTCGCTGGTAGTCCTGATGATCTACCGGACGACGAAGTCGGCCCGGACGGAGTCGTCGTCCCGGACCAGGAAGAGCCGGTCACGGCCGTGCTTCCACCCCATCGGAAGAAGGAGGTACTTGTCCGTCGAGTGGGCGAGCAACCGCAGTCCAGTGTACTGGTAGTGGTATTTGGTGCCTGGCTGAGTGATCTCGGTGACCACGACACCAGGACCGAGCAGAGCGATCCGTGCGGTGCTATACACCACGACCTCAGGCTCGTTGGGCAAGCGGGTGGCAAAGTCGGTGGCGATGCGAGTACCGACCTGGTCGCCGTAGAGACTCACAGCCCACAGGCTCGCGAGCAGGCCGAGCGAGCACAGGAACAGGGCCTGGACCTGGACCTGGACCTGGAAGGGCGGATCGGCGTGCAGGACCCGCATCGTCGTGCCGAA
This sequence comes from Pseudonocardiales bacterium, assembly GCA_032230565.1. Taxonomy (GTDB): domain Bacteria; phylum Actinomycetota; class Actinomycetes; order Mycobacteriales; family Pseudonocardiaceae. The sequence continues at coordinate 13,880 of JAVXWL010000003.1, forward strand.
CTGTTCTGGATATCTCGAACGAAGGTAGGCCACGTAGCCGAACAAGCTGACACACGCCAGCAGCAGTACCGGCAGAAGCAAACCCAACGGAACGCCGACCTGCGCCGG
>JAVXWL010000045.1:0-4766 GCA_032230565.1 Pseudonocardiales bacterium
CAGGCCTGGCCATGGCGCTGAACAATCAGTCGGTCGTCTTATCGAACCTGGGTCGACGCCACGATGCCGTGGCCGCCAGCACCCAAGCCGTCGAGGTCTACCGCCGGCTGGCCGCCACCAATCCCACAGCGTTCGAACCCCACCTCGCCCGAGCGCTGACCAACCTCGGTGCTGACCTATCGGATCTGGGCCGGCTGCAAAATGCCCTGACCGCCACCACCGAAGCCGTCGACATTCACCGCCGGCCGGCCGCCGCCCACCCTGCGGCGTTCGAACCCGACCTCGCCCGCGGATTGTGGGTTTTCGCCCGGGTACGAGCCGCCGGACAAGTGGAACTACCACAAGCGTTAACAGCCGGGCAGGAGTCGGTGGCCCTGTTCGAGGGATTGGTTCGGCAGCGACCGCGGATATTCACCGGAGACCTGCATGGCGCACGCGCGACCGTAGCCGAAGTGCTCGACAGCCTTGACCGTACGCAACGGACTATCTCTTAAGGGGCCGCGACACTCACAAATCTTAGGGAGCCAGCGGAGGTAGTGGTGGTGGCTTATCGAAGGATCCGCCGGACAGCCATGGAGACAGTCAGATCAGCCCGGTGGGCGTGTTGAGCGCGGAGCGGGCGGCGAGCAACGCGCTGACCGCGGCACGCGCCTTTTCCACCCCGCATCAGATCGATCGCCGAGCGCAGCTCGGTGATTCCCCGCCTTGCCAGGACGACGGCGTGGCCTATGCGTGGGACATACCGGCCTGGGTGGTCTGCCAGGCCTGCAACACCTCGGCGGACAGTCGACCGCGATCGCTGACCCGCTGACCATTTTGCTTGGCCCACGCACGGATCGATTTCAGCGTTTCACGGTTGTAGCCGGCGGCGCTGCCGCTGCCGCTGATGGTTCGACCGGGGCGGGCGCCGCCGCGACGTCGACCGCCGATTTTTCGACCTGCTCTGACATACGGGGACAGCGTATCGCGCAGCTTCGCGCTGTTCTCGTCGGTCAGGTCAAGCTCGTAGGTCATGCCATCGACCGCGAACTCGACTGTGCTGATGTCCTCGGCCGTCTCACCCGTCAGATCGTCGACCAGCGTGACAATAGTCTTGCGCGCCATATGATGAAATTCCTCTCATCGATCTCGTTCATTCAGGGCGTGCACCTTAACACAATCATGTATTAAATCACAACAAGCACCGAATCGAGGCTTTCGAGCACGTTTCGATCCAAACTAGTTGCGGCCGGATTGGAGCGTAGAGGCTAGGGATCAGCAACCTGCGCGAATCGGATCTGCGTGGGGGTAACAGGGGCGACAATCAGCACGGAGTGGTCTCCGTGTCCCCTCCCACGCCAGAAATTGCGCGTTCGGGTGATGTTGGCCTAGGGTGACTCAGCTTCAAGGTGTGGGCGCCGATATTGCTAGCGTCGGGGGTTTCGAGGTCCGGATGGGATCGCGCAACGTGCGACCAAAACGTGAGGCTGGTCCCACCCGGACGGATTCGGCCGGGTTCATCGGCACCGTACCGCGTGGGCTGTCTACATCGCCTGCAAGAGCTATCAGGCGATCACGGCCCCACTCGAAGCCGCCGTCAGCGGCTTTGACTCGATGGGGCGTCAGCGCTGCTCGTAGCAATCCTGCCGGATTCACGCCACCGTCGGAACATCCACGGCGTGGCAGCGTGGGGATCTGTTGCGTCGTTGCGGGGCCGGCCAGGGCCGCGCAACCCGCTGAGAACTCCGGTCTTGCGGGGCAGCGACACGCGGTCGATTCGCTGCACGATGACCTGGCACGCCGGACAACGCCGACCCGGTGGGCACATCAAAGATGCCGCACACACCGTGTTGCCACACAATGCAGCGTATCGGCCCGCACCCATCGACAATCCAACCGCCATGTCGTCGTCACTGATCGCGTGATCCCTGCGGTCCAATCCACAGGTGACCCACATGACTAATGTTGCACGGATTTTCGGTTCGTGCATCTTCCCGACCACACCCTGGACTCTGGAGGTTGATCCAACTGGTGACGTCATCGAACTCGCCATCTTAGCGTCGGCCAAGAAGGCAAGTCATCTGATTGCGTGGTCAGGTCAACGATAACCACGCAGAATAGCGAGAATCGCGCATCGCACCTCGCCGCTAAATCCAGTATTGCGGCCCGCAACGCAGTTGCCGAGCTGACCGCTGTGCTTGCTCTTTAGGCGCACCCTTCCTTTTGGTTGGGTGCGCCTGCACGTCCGTCAGGAGAATGTAGCGCTGGCCTCTGCAGGTGTCAATGCACGTGCAGGTGGCCGCGAAAATCGACCTCGAGCAGGGGCGGGCTGCGACAGAAGAAGTCACTGCGGCGGGCCCATAGCATTGCTGTGGTGACGCGGCGTGCGCGAGCATCCTCAGGAACGCCGAAACCCCCGGTATCTCGACAGCACAAGCATATGCGATTGCATCTGTTCTTGTCGGTACGCAACGTCCGTAGGTGTCCACGTCATCACGGGTTGGCAACTCCTTGGCACGTTTCCCAGAGGCCGAGTCGATTCGGGCTCAGCAGCAGGCCGCTGCTGGCGCATTGGACAACCAACAGGGTGTACACACCACCAGCGACCGGTGTACCGCGCTCGGCCTGTGCCCCTGGGGGCGCCCACGCCCACGGCGTCGACGAGGACGCCCACCATCCCATGGCGTCAACGTCGCCCGCTGCGGGCACCGGCTGCCCATGGTCACCGTCTGCACAACAACCCGCCCGGGCGGGTCTGCCCGTCTGCGCCCGCTGGGCCGCGCGGTGAACCCCCGATCAGTGTCACTCGGGGGATGAGGCGCAGTCTCCGAGAGCGACTTAGTGCGGCTTTGGTGACGGCCCGCGTGCAGCGGGCGCTTGAGGTGCTCGGCGAGGACATCCCGGAGCATCTCCTCGCGGGACGGCTGCGGCTGGAGCATCCCCGGCCTGTCTGGGAGGAGCTCGGCCGGCCGGCTCTCCGACCCCCTGATGACCAGGACGCGATGGCCGGCCGGCTCCGGCGCCTCCTGTCCCGGGCCGACAAACAGCCCACTACCTGCCCGATACGACCCACCCCGGTAAAGGTGCTCACGGCCAGGGCACCGGCGCGGTCGCCGCGTCCGCTGCGGCGACGTAGCCGGGCAGCTCGGCCTCGAGCCCCTCGCCCGGTGCTTGCGTATCACACCTGCGGAGTGACCGGGGCAGGCGTTCGCTGGCAGCCCGGGCCTGCCTGCGGATGTGCGGCCCGCTCGGCGGCACTGACTGGTCACGAGCCGACACCACCCGTCCGGGCGAAATGGCGGCCCAAGCCGTGCCATCCACCCGTAGCCTGCTACCGCCTAAAACACCGCGAAGCCCCACCGGTGGGGCATCTCGACCCCTCACAAGGGTTCACTATCTCAGGAGATTCGGTTACTATCCGTCGCACACGCCCTGGACCCCGGCGCCACGCGAGCTCGGCGACAGTCGCCGAGCTCTGGCCGTCCGGGGGTATGTGATGCGCCGTACAGGGTCGTCGCGCTCCTCTGCGGTCGTGCGTCGCCCGGGGACCCCGCTGATGTCACCAAGCTGGCCCCGCGCGTGGCTGGCACTCCTGGGTTGGCCCGCGCACACTCCGGTGGGCCACGGCCCCACCGGATCCCATGGCCGCCCGCCGAAACCCGGAACGGGGGGTCGGGGGACGATCAGGAATTCGCGCGAGCCCAGCCAGCGGCGAGTCGAGGCCAGGTACTGCGCCCGGCTCCCGGCGCTGCTCGCCACGCTACCCAGCCCGGACCGAGAGATCGTCTTGTTGCGGATCGTGGCCGGGGTGTCCATCCCGAACATCGTGACTGCCCTGGGCGTCACCCCGGCCGCGATACACCTGACCCAGCGCCAAGCCCTCAGCGCGCTGCAACCGGCAGCGCCCGCTCCGCACCGGCCACCAGCCACCCGGGGGCGGGTGGTGCTGCTGCCCCACGCCCGAACCGAACCCACGACGCCCAACCCACCAACCGCCGTACCGGAAGGGGCACAGGCATGAACCACAACGGCTCCCCGCGGCACCCTCCGGGTCACAACGGCGGCACCACCCGCGTGATCGCCGCGAACGTGCAGTGGCACGACGCCGACCTCGCACTGACAGTGGCTCGGCACAGCTCAGTGCTCACCGCGAATCACCGAGCTCTTCGTGACGCCAGGCTCCGGGGCGTGTGCACGGAGAATGGGCGCGCGGTTCGGTAACCCGTTGGCCCATCAGGGTGCGCGCAGCCACGGACGAGGAGCTCTGACACGGAGCCAGGCGAGTCGATGCGACCAGATCCACGACCGCCGCTACTGACCACCCGATCTGTTCAGCAAACTCAACGCCGTACCGGTGCTTACGGGCCGAATGATCCCACGACAGGGAAAAGTCGATCATAAGGCGGCGCATCACCCACTATCCCTGCGGGTACAGCGTCTACCCGGCATCGGCACGATCAGCGTAATCCAAGTCCTCGCCGAGTCAGTTCCTTCGTCGGCCGATTCGACAGCGCCGAGCGGGCCGCCGCCGGTACCAGGCAGCACCACTATTTCGGTGCAACCGATCAGCGTGTGCCGTTAATCCGGCCTAACTCGGCCGATCGGCGCAGCGAAGGCCCCCAGGGGTGTCGTTGCCCCACTCTGTGGAGGGTGCTTGATCGGACCGTGGCGGGAATAACCCAGATATGCACGGCGGGACGGTGGGAGGATGGCGAGGTGAAGCGGGTATTGGGTCAGATCCTGCGACAGGGAGTGTGGGATCGGCTCGACATGCTTGACGAGCTGGC
>JAVXWL010000085.1:0-9429 GCA_032230565.1 Pseudonocardiales bacterium
CCACGCTGCTGATGGCGCTGGCCGACGAGGGCAACCACCAGCTACTCGAGCGCGACCTGCGGTACGCCTGGTGGAACAACCACCGGGTGGTGGACGCGGCCATCGGCACGTTCATCGAGTACGGCACCAAGGACCGGCGCAAGGATCGGGAGAGCTACGCCGAGATGTGGCGGCGGTGGATCTACGACGACTACTACCGCAGCTACCTCGTCCCGCTGGAGAAGTACGGCCTGGTGATCCCGCACGACCTCATCGAGGAAGCCTGGAACCAGATCTGGAACAAGGGCTACGTGCACGAGGTGGCCCAGTTCTTCGCCACCGGCTGGTTGGCGAACTACTGGCGGATCGACCCGATGACCGACAAAGACTTCGAGTGGTTCGAGTACAAGTACCCGGGCTGGTACGACAGGTACGGCAAGTGGTGGGAGAACTACAACCGACTGTCAATGCCGAACGGGCACAACCCGATCGTCCTCGAAGATGTCGACTACGTATACCCGCACCGCTGTTGGACGTGCATGGTTCCTTGCCTGGTCCGCGAGGACATGGTCATGGCCGAAGTCAACGGACAGTGGCGCACCTACTGCCATGAGGAATGCCGCTGGACCGACACGACCGCCTTCCGACCGACCTACCAAGGCCGGGAAACCCCGAATATGGGTCAGCTGATCGGCAAGCGTGAGTGGGAGACGCTCTACCACGGCTGGAACTGGGCCGACGTGGTGTCCGACATGGGTTATGTGCGTGACGATGGCAAGACGATGGTCGCGCAGCCTCATCTGAACCTGGATCCCAAGAAGATGTGGACGCTGGACCATTTGCGGCGCTGCCCGCCGCTGCAAAGCCCGAACGTGCTGCTCAATGAGATGACGCCGCAGGAGCGGGAAGCCTTCCACGCTAACTACATACGTGGCGGCCCGGCTGGCCGGCCGGCGCCTGCGGAGGACTGAGCAGTAGCCGGGTAATCGACCGGGGAGGAGGGCCCGAGGGCGAATCTCGGGCACTCCTCTCCTGCTGGGGTCCTATCCCATTTTCGGATGGGCCGCACATGCGTGAGGAAATCATGGCTGACAAGCATGTCGTTCGCTTCGAGCCGGTCGGTATCGAGATCGAGGTCGGCGAGGACGAGACGATCCTGCATGCCGCGTTCCAGCAGGGGATCATGCTGATGCACGGATGCAAGGAGGGTCAGTGCTCCTCGTGTAAGTCATTCGTCCTCGATGGTGAGGACATCGAGCTCGATCGGTATTCGACGTTCGCGCTGCCCGACTACGAAAAGGAGGAAGGGTTCACGCTGCTGTGCCGAGCGCACCCGTACGAGGACCTCACCATCGAGCTGCTGAACTTCGACGAGGACATGATCCGCGCGGGGCTGCCAATTCAGCAGGCGGTGGCTGAGGTTGTTTCCAACGAGCCGGTCACCCACGACATGCGTCATCTGGTACTCCGGTTGGTCGAGCCACGGGAAATCAAGTTCTTCCCGGGGCAGTATGTCGACATCGCCGTGCCTGGCACCGACGAAACCCGGTCGTTCTCGATGGCGAACACATCCAGCCGGGACACCGGCCAGCTCGAGTTCGTCATCAAGATCTATCCGGACGGGCTGTTCTCGCATTTCCTCGACACTCGGCTGGCCGTGGGCGACACGCTGAACCTCACGGGTCCCTACGGGGTGTTCACCCTGCGGGAGGGCCACGACGCCGATCTGATCTTCATCGGCGGCGGGGCCGGGATGGCGCCGATCCTGTCGCTGCTGCGCTCGATGGCCGAGCGTGGCATCCAGCGCAAGGCCACGTACTACTACGGTGCGCGGCGCCGCCGTGACCTCTGTTTTGAAAAGGAGCTACGCGCGCTCGAGGAGTCGTTGCCCGGCTTCCGGTTCGTGCCGGCGCTGTCCGAGCCGACCCCGGACGATGCCTGGGACGGCGAGGTCGGCCTGATCACCGACGTGGTGCAGCGGTTCGAGAGCGACCTTAAGGGAGCGCACGCTTACGTGTGCGGGCCGCCACCCATGGTGGAGGCGGCGATGCCGCTGCTCACCGTTCTCGGGGTGCCCGAAAAACGCATTTACTACGACAAGTTCACCACGACCGGTGACGCCGCCGAGAAGTGAGGAGGAGGAGAGACTGATGACCACCGCGCAAGAACGCAGCGTACCGAAGCCCGTCTTTACTGACGCTGAAGCCGGAGCCAAGGAATTCCCGGACTCGACCGCGCGCCGGTACAACTACTACATCCCGCAAAAGCGCAAGCAGACGCACTATGAAGATGTCACCGTCGAGGTCCAACCCGACCCGCGGCATTATCTCAGCCAGGGCTGGCTCTACGGGTTCTCCGACGGCCGGGGCGGCTACCCGCTGGACTGGACAGTCCTGAAGGCGTGGGGTTCGGACCGACCCGAACCGGAACGTTTCCCCGGATCCGGGGGCAAGGGCTACGACTGGCCGGCACACGGCTGGCACGAATTCCGCGACCCTAATGAGGAGTGGGAGCTCACCCTTTACCGGTACAACTCCAATGTTGTCCGGCAGCTCAACCAGAACATCGCGGCAGCTCGCCAGGCGAAGGCGTTTGAGCAGTGGAACCCGAACTGGGTGCGGTTCGTGGAATGCCATGTCGGGGCGTGGATGCATGTCGATCATGGCCTTGGGCTGTACCTGTTCGCCAACGCCAACCGTCGGGCACCGACGAACATGCACAATAACGCGATCTCGGTGAACAGCATGCACCGGATTAGGGCCGCTCAGGATCTGGCGCTGTACAACCTGACGCTCAGCGAAGAAATAGCCGGCTTTGACGGCGCGGCACACGTCGAGACCTGGAACAGTGACCCGGTGTGGCAGGGCGTCCGGAAGACCGCTGAACAACTCACCGCCATTGACGACTGGTGTGAGGCGATCTTTGCGGCGAACGTCGTCTTCGAGCCATTGGTCGGCGAGTTGTTCCGGAGCAACCTGGTGCAGCAGGCTTCGCCGGGCAACGGTGACTGGGTCACTCCCACGATCGTCGGCGCGGAGGAATACGACTACGCCGAGCGCGATCTGCGATACACGAAGGCCATGTTCGAACTGCTGACCAACGATCGTGAGTTCGCCGATCACAATAAGGCGATCATGCAGGAGTGGCTTTCGGCGTGGGTGCCGCGTTGCATCGCGGCGGCCCGGACACTCCAGCCGCTGTGGTCGCAGCCCGACTCAAAGCCGCCCCGTTTCGAGGATGGTCTGGACCGCGCGAAGAGCCGTTTCACCGGCATCCTTTCCGAGCTGGGTCTGCAAACACCGAAGGAGCTGTCGCAGTGACCAGGTTCAAAACGGCGGAAAGCCCGTTTAAGTCCGACAACACAGCGTCGAACATGTGTGGTTTCACGCTGATGAACAACCAGGTCGGCGAGGTGGTGGCCTCGGTCATGAGCACCAAGCCCGGCGTGCGGGTGACGCCGCTGCCGTCAATGATCCGGGTCGACGCCACCAATCGGATGGAGGTCGTCTACGACGAGATCTCCGAAGCGCTTGGCGAGGAGCCCGGCTACTTCGACGCCGCGGAGTTCGAGGAGAACATGTCCACCCACTACGGGCGCATGGTTCACGAGGATGACCGGACGATCATGTTCGCGAACCCTGAGGACGCGGCGGAGTACCTCGGTTTCGACCTGATAGCTGGCGCGAAGTAACCGGGAGGCGCACATGTATGAAAAGGATGGCGAAAAATACTTCGTGGTCGACGGCCACGCTCATTTCTGGGACGCGAGTCCGGAAAACTGGGTGCCCGGCCAGGAGCAGTACGCCAAGGGCTGGATCGAGTGCTTCCACGCCTACCAATCGCTCGGTCCACCGGAGACCCATTGGCCGATGGAGCAGTTCCAGAAGTATTCCGAAGACGTGATGATGCGGCACCTGTTCGACGAAGGCCACGTCGACGTAGCGATCTTCCAGCCGACTTATCTGAAGCAGTGGTACAAAAACGGCTTCAACACCACCGAAGCCAACGCCGCCCTGGCCGAGAAGTACCCAGGCAAGTTTGTACTCAACACCCGGTGGGATCCCCGCGATGGTGATGAGGGCCTTAAGGAGCTGGCGGACAATGTCGCGCGTTGGGGCTGCAAGGGGGTGAAACTTTACACTGCCGAGTGGCGAGGGGACTCCCGCGGCTGGAGCCTCAAGAGCCCCGAAGCTGCCCGCTACCTGGAGAAATGCCAGGAGCTGGGCGTCAAGAACATCCACGTGCACAAGGGCCCGACCATCTGGCCGCTGGACAAGGACGCCTTCGATGTGGCGGACGTCGATTTCGCGGCGACGAACTTCCCGGAGCTGAACTTCATCGTCGAGCACGTCGGGCTGCCGCGGATCGACGACTTCTGCTACATGGCCACCCAGGAACCCAACGTGTACGCGGGCCTGTCCGTGGTCGTCGGTGCGCTGATGCACGCCCGCCCGCGATTCTTCGCCAGGGTCATGGGTGAGCTGCTGTTCTGGGTCGGCGAGGACAAGATGGTCTTCGGCGCCGACTACGCGATCTGGGAGCCTCGCTGGCAGGTCGAGGGTTTCGTCGACTGGAACATGCCGACCGACGACCAGTTCTCCGACTACGCGCAGCTGACCACCCAGGCCAAGAAGAAGATCCTCGGCCTCAATGCGGCCAGGCTCTACGACATCAAGGTGCCAGCCGAGCTGGACCTGCCGGTGCCGGCGGGTCCGGAGGGCGCGGAACCGCTCGCCGCGCCGTCATCAATATGAGTTCCACCCTCACCGACCAGGCCGCGGGGCTCACCGCCGCGGCCTGGTCGGCCCTGCACCAGGTGCGCGACCCGGAGCTGGACGAGGCCGTGACCGATCTTGGGTTCGTCGCCGGTTGCCTGGTGTCGGACTCCGGCGAGGCCGTCGTGCGGCTGCGGCTGCCGACCTACTTCTGCGCGCCCAACTTTGCGTTTCTCATGGTGGCCGACGCCTACGACGCGGTGTCCGCGGTGAACGGCGTGCGCCGGACGGAGGTGGTGCTGGAGGACCACTTCGCGTCTGAAGCGATCAACGGTGGGGTCGCCGCCCGCGCCGGGTTCGTCCACTCCTTCGACGGGCAGGCCGTTGCCGAGCTGGACGAGCTGCGTGCGGACTTCCTGCGCAAGGCGGTCATGGCCGGCACCGACCGGGTGTGCCGCCCACTGCTGGCCGCCGGTGCCACGGTCGAGGAGTTGGCTGGCTTCACCCTCGGCGACGTTGCGCCCTCGGCTGATCGCGAGCGACTGCGATCCCGGCGCGCCGAGCTCGGCCTGCCTGCCGGCGACGACGACCCGTTGCTGGTCGATCCGGCGACCGGCGCTGCGATCGGAGCCCACGCGCTGCCACTGCACCTACGCCGGGTTCGGACGACCCGAGTCAGCGTGGACGCCAACGCCGGCGTCTGCCGGGGCCTGCTTCAGGCGCGGTATCGCACTACAGAGGAGAAGGGTCGATGAAAGCCGTCCGGCTGCACGAATACCACCAGCAACCCGTCGTCGAGCAAGCGCCGGAACCGACGATCTCCGGGCCGCTCGATGTCATCGTGAAAATCGGCGGCGCCGGGGTGTGCCGGACCGACCTGCACATCATTGAGGGCCAGTGGGCGCAGGCGATGGCGCCCACGCTGCCCTACACGATCGGCCACGAGAACGCCGGCTGGGTGCACGAGGTCGGAGCCGCGGTCACCAACGTCGAAGTCGGCGACACGGTGATCCTGCATCCCACGCCGACCTGCGGGCTGTGCCGAGCCTGCCGGGCTGGCGACGACATGCACTGCATCCAGAGCACCTTTCCCGGTCTGAGCCATGACGGCGGGATGGCCGAGTACCTGCTCACCTCGGCGCGGGCGTGCGTCAAGCTCGCGCCGCAGACCAGACCAGAAGATGTCGCGGCGCTGGCTGACGCGGGTATCACCGCCTATCACGCCGTCCGCAAAGCGATCCCGCTGCTCTACCCGGGAACCACGGCAGTGCTCATCGGCGCGGGCGGACTGGGCCATATCGGCATCCAGTGCGTCGCCGCGTTGACCGCCGCCAAGATCATTGTGGTGGATCGCAATCCCGACGCGCTCAAGCTCGCCGAGCAGCTCGGCGCGCACCACACCGTCGTCGCCGACGGCGGCCAGATCGACGCAGTGAAAGATCTCACCGGCGGGCGTGGCGCCGAGGTAGTGCTCGACTTCGTCGCCGAGCAGGGCGCCGAGCACGACGGGTTCCAGATGACCGGGCGGGCCGGCTCATATTTCGTCATCGGCTACGGCGGCACGGTCACCATCCCGACGCTCGACATCGTCTCCACCGAGCGCAACATCATCGGCAACATCGTCGGCACCTACAACGACCTCGCCGAGCTCATGGTGCTCGCCCAAGCCGGCAAAGTCACCCTGCACACCCGGACCTACCCCCTGGACGACGCAGTCGAGGCGCTCGCCGATCTCGACGCTGGCCGCGTTCGTGGCCGGGCGATCCTCGTGCCGTGAGCGAATCACCAGCCCACTTCGCCGCCAGCACCTTCGACGAGTAGGAGATCCCATGGCCAAGGAACTGCGGTTCGACGCCGAAGCCCGCGACCTGCTGCGCGCCGGAGTCGACAAGCTGGCCGACGCTGTCAAGTCCACGCTCGGGCCCAAGGGGCGCAACGTCATCCTGGAAAAGATCACCGGTTCGCCGGTCATCACCAACGACGGCGTGACCATCGCGCGGGAGATCCACCTCAAGGATCCGTTCGAGAACATGGGCGCCCAACTGGTCAAGGAAGCGGCGATCAAGACCAATGACATCGTCGGAGATGGCACCACCACCGCCACCGTGCTAGCCCAGGCGATCGTCCGCGAGGGCCTCAAGGCGATCGGCGCAGGCGGCAACCCAGTGCTGGTCAAACGCGGGATCGACCTGGCCGTCGCGGCCCTGGTGGAGCATCTGGAGAAGGTTGCGCATCCAGTTTCCTCAGAACAGGACTACGCGCGCGTCGCCGCCGTCTCGGCCAACGACGACGATGCGGTCGGTGCGGTCATCGCCAAGGCGCTGCACACCGTCGGCGACGCTGGGATCGTCACGGTGGAGGAGTCGCCGGCGCACGGGATGACCGTCGAGTTCGTCGAGGGCTTCGAGTTCGACAACGGGTACATGTCGCCGTACATGGTGACCAACCCGGCCAGCCTGGAAGCGATCGTGGAGGACCCGTACATCCTGCTGTGCAGCGAGAAGATCACCAAAGTCCAGCAGCTGATGCCGCTGCTCGACAAGATCATGCGGGCACCGCGCCCGCTAGTCATCATCGCCGAGAACGTCGAGGGCACCGCGCTGAGCATGCTGGTGCACAACCACGTCAACCGGATCTTCCAGTGCGTCGCCGTCCGGGCCCCCGGTTTCGGCGATCGCCGGCTTCGCAAGCTGGAGGACCTGGCCGCGGTCACCGGCGGCGCCGTGTGCAGCAAGCACTCCGGTTTCACCCTGGAGACGATGACCATTGACCAGCTCGGTCGGGCGGCCCAGGTTCGGGTCACCGAGAACAACACCACCATCGTCGGTGGTGCAGGGTCGGCCGCCGACGTAGAGTTCCGCGTCACCCAGCTGCGTGCCGAGCTCGACCGCGCGACGTTCGGTGTCGACGAGGACGTGCTCAGCGAGCGGATCGGTGCGCTGACCGGCCAGGTCGCCGTGATCCGGGTGGGAGCACCGACGCCGGCGGAGCTCAAGGAGACCCAGCATCGGGTCGAGGACGCGCTGTCGGCCACCCGGGCCGCGATGGCCGAGGGCATCGTGGCCGGCGGCGGCGCGGCGTTGCTGCATGCCGAGCCCGCGCTGGATGGCCTGGACGTCGACGGCGACTATGCCATCGGCGTGGAGATCGTCCGCCGGGCGCTCACCGAACCGGCCTTCCTCATCGCCGCCAATGCCGGGTACCAGGGTCAGGAGGTGGTAGCCCGGACGGCGCAGCTCGGCATCGACGAGGGCTTCGACGCCTTAGCGGGGCGGTACGGCGACATGATCGCCATGGGCATCATCGACCCGTTGCGAGTCGCCCGGTCGGCGCTGCAGAACGGGGCGTCAGTGGCCGGGATGCTGCTGACCACCAACACGCTGGTCGCCGAGGAGCAGACGCCCTGGGGCGGCAGCCGGGCACTCATGACCGAATACGGGGAGCTTGACGAGGGTCTGCGCCAGCCATCGCCGGACTCCAGTACGCCGCAGTCGCTCGGCCTCGGTCCGTCGGTCGGGTGAGCCTGGACCAGGCCGACCAGGGATCTGCTGACCCGCTGCCGCCGGGGTCCCCCGCTCGGTCCCTGGCGACAGCAGCACAGTCGAGCGCTTTGCGCGAGCAGATAGGCCAGTCGAGCGCGCTGCGCGAGCTTCGATCCCGCGGACGGCTGCGCGGCGTCGTGGCGTTGCTCGGCCCGGCCAACGTCGCCGCGGTGGCGTACGTCGACCCTGGCAACTGCGCCACGAACTTCTCGGCTGGCGCCCGGTACGGGTACGCGCTGGCCTGGGTGATCGTGATGGCCAACCTGATGGCCATGCTGGTGCAGTATCTGTCCGCGAAGACCGGCGTCGCCACTGGCCGTGATCTGCCCGAGCTGTGCCGCGAGCACCTTCCCCGCCCGGTGTCTGGCGGCCTGTGGGCGCAGGCGGAGCTGGTTGCGATGGCCACTGATCTGGCCGAGTTCGTCGGCGCCGCGGTCGGGCTGAACCTTTTGTTCCACGTGCCACTGTTCCCGTCCGGCCTGATCACGGCCATCGTCGCGTTCGGGATCCTGGCGCTTGAGCAGCGCGGCTATCGACGCTTCGAGCTGGCGATCACCGGGCTGGTCGGCATCGTGTTTCTCGGGTTCTCCTACGACCTATTGATGGTCGGTGCCGACCCGGTAGCCATCGCCTCCGGGCTGGTGCCTGGCTTCCTCGGTAGCGATAGCGTGTTGCTGGCCGCCGGAATCATCGGCGCCACCGTGATGCCGCATGTGGTCTACCTGCACTCGGCGTTGACCAAGTCCCGGGTGGTGTGCCGCGATGACGGCGAGCGCCGCGAGATGCTGCGCTTCCAGCGGCTCGACGTCCTGCTCGGGCTCGGCGTCGCCGGCCTGACCAACCTGGCGATGCTGTTCATCGCGGCCTCGCTGTTCAACCGGACTGGCAACTCGGCGGTCGACTCGATCGAGGCTGCGCACGCCGGTCTCGGCGAGCTGGTCGGCGGCGGTGCGGCGCTGGCTTTTGCGGTCGCGCTGCTCGCTTCGGGGTTGTCGTCATCGAGCGTGGGCACCTACGCGGGACAGGTGGTAATGCAGGGCTTCATCCACCGCCGCATCCCACTCTTCCTCCGCCGCGGGTTAACCATGCTTCCCGCGCTCGTGGTACTTGGGTTGGGGTTGCCCACCACCGACAGCCTGGTGGTGTCTCAGATCGTGCTGTCCTTCGGCATCCCCTTCGCTTTGGTGCCGATG
>JAVXWL010000234.1:0-6327 GCA_032230565.1 Pseudonocardiales bacterium
AGCCACCCTCACCGAGCTCGACGCGGTGGGCAACACCACCAAGGCCATCACCAAGGGCATCGCGATCGCCACCGCGGTGCTCGCCGCCACGGCACTGTTCGGCTCCTACCGCGACGCCATCCGGTCGACCGCCGCGAGGATCGACCTCAACGCGGTGTTCAACGTCTCGGTCCCCAACGTCCTGGTCGGACTGACCATCGGCGCCGCCGTGGTGTTCATGTTCTCCGGATTGCTGATCAACGCCGTGTCCCGGGCCGCGGGAGCTGTGGTCTACGAGGTGCGCCGGCAGTTCCGCGACAACCCCGGAATCATGGACGGGTCGGTGCGGCCGCAGTACGGGCGAGTGGTCGACATCTGCACCAAGGACTCGCTGCGTGAGCTGGCCACCCCTGGCCTACTTGCGGTGCTGGCCCCGATCGCGGTGGGCTTCGGCCTCGGCGTTGGCCCGCTGGCGGGCTTCCTGGCCGGGGCGATCATCACAGGCACCCTGATGGCGATCTTCCTCGCCAACTCCGGTGGCGCTTGGGACAACGCCAAGAAGCTGGTCGAGGACGGCAACCACGGTGGCAAGGGCTCCGATGCGCACGCTGCCACGGTGATCGGTGACACCGTCGGAGACCCGTTCAAGGACACCGCCGGTCCGGCCATCAACCCGCTGCTCAAGGTGATGAACCTGGTCTCGGTGCTGGTCGCGCCGGCGATCGTGACGATCACGGCGCTACCGAACGGTGGCCCGGTACGAGTGGCTATCGCCCTAGTCGCCGCGGTGGTGATCGTGATCTCGGTGGTCGTATCCAAGCGGCGGTCCACCTCGTTGATCGATGCATCGCCAGCCCATGTCAGCGCATGACCCGCAGTCGCGAACCCGCGATCCGCAACGCTTGCGAGCAGGGAGTGCCCGTGCCGACATCACGCCGCGGTAGGCGCGTCACCGCTGGCCGAACGTGCAAGTGGGCAGCGGCCGTGGTGGTCCTGGGTCTCGGGCTCACCGGATGCGGCGGCTCCGCTAACGTCCCGCCGAAGCCGCCGGCCGCTCCCCCGGGCTCTGACCCGGTGGCCTGGGCGGGAGCGTTCTGCGGCGGCCTGGGTGAGGTGATCGGCGGAGTGTCTGCGATGGCCAGGGCGCAGCCGACCCCACAGGGTCAAAAAGACGGGTTGCTGGAGTTCTCCGATATCGCCCAGCGGGCGTTCGCCAGCACCGCGCAGAAACTCCAACAGCTCGGGCCGCCGCGGATCACCGATGGCAAGCAGGTGCAGGACACCGCGGTGAGCTTCTTCAGCAACGCGTCTCAGACAGTCGGCGTCCAGCGCACGAAGCTCGCTGCTTTAGATGCGAACGACCCGGACTTCGTGAATAAGGCCAGTCACCTCGCTGGCCCCGATCTCGGTGGGGCCAGCGCTCAGATGCAGCAGCTGACCAGCAACAAGGAGCTCGCTCCCGGGTTCCGGGCTGCGCCGCAGTGCCAGCAACTGAGTAGCGCCACCGCGGGGCATCGATAGACACTCATAGGTCCGCGTGGCGTAGGGCAGGATCACTGGCCGTTCGCGACGGGTTGTGCGACGCTGGCTGCCCCGCGAAGTTGCAGACCCCTGAAGTTGCGGAGTTGTGCACACTGGGGCACGGGGGTCGGGGCATCAGGAGTACACCGAGGTGAGTGCAAGCGTGGCACGAGCAAAAACTGCGGCAGATCCGACCGGCACGTCCAGCGGTGGCGCGCGCCGCCGTACAGCGGCTGGCCGGTCGACCGATGCCCACGCCAACGGTGGTCAGTCCAATGGCGCCAGCCGTCGCCTGGTGATCGTGGAATCGCCCGCCAAGGCTCGCAAGATCGCCTCTTACCTCGGACCGAGCTACGTCGTGGAGTCCTCCCGGGGGCACATCAGGGACCTGCCCCGCGGCGCCGCCGATGTGCCCGCGAAGTACAAGGGCGAATCGTGGGCACGGCTGGGTGTGGACGTAGACCACTCCTTCGAGCCGCTCTACGTGATCACGCCGGAGAAGAAGGCCACGGTCACTGAGTTGCGCAATGCGCTCAAAGGCGTCGACGAGCTGTACCTCGCCACCGATGGTGACCGCGAGGGCGAGGCCATCGCGTGGCACCTGATGGAGACCCTCAAGCCCACCGTTCCGGTGCGCCGGATGGTGTTTCATGAGATCACCGGGCCGGCTATCCGCGCGGCCGCGGAAAACCCGCGCGAGCTGGACAAGGACCTGGTTGATGCGCAGGAGACCCGGCGCATCCTCGACCGGCTCTACGGCTACGAGGTATCCCCGGTGCTGTGGCGCAAGGTGATGCCGAAGCTGTCCGCCGGGCGAGTGCAGTCGGTGGCCACCCGCATCATCGTGCGGCGCGAGCGCGAGCGGATGGCGTTCGTCTCCGCGTCGTACTGGGATCTCGCCGCCACGCTGGATGCTGGCGATGACGCAGCGCCGCGAACGTTCGGTGCGCGACTGGTCGACGTCGACGGCCGTCGAGTGGCGACCGGGCGCGATTTCGGCCCAGACGGCCAGGTCAAGCGCTCCGAGCGCGACCTGCTGATCGTCGACGAGGCGTACGCCGGGCGGCTTGCCGAGGCGTTGGCCGGGTCCCCGCTGACCGTCTCCAGTGTCGAGGAGAAGCCGTACACGCGCCGTCCCTATGCCCCGTTCATGACCTCCACACTGCAGCAAGAGGCCGGTCGGAAGCTGCGGTTCTCGGCGGAGCGCACGATGCGCACCGCCCAGCGGCTGTATGAGAACGGTTACATCACCTATATGCGGACCGACTCCACGACGCTGTCGGAGACAGCGATCGCGGCGGCCCGGGCCCAGGCCCGCGAGCTCTACGGCGAGCGTTACGTCCACGACGGGCCGCGGCAGTACACCCGCAAGGTGAAAAACGCCCAGGAGGCGCACGAGGCGATCCGACCCGCCGGGGAGTCCTTCGCGACCCCTGGTCAGCTGGCCGGCGCGCTGGACGCCGATGAGTTCCGGCTCTACGAGCTGATCTGGCAACGTACCGTCGCCTCCCAGATGGCTGACGCCCGCGGCACCACCATGAGCGTGCGGATCACCGGCAACTCTGCAACCGGCGAGGCCTGCACGTTCGCCGCGTCCGGTCGCACCATCACCTTCGCCGGGTTCCTCAAGGCCTACGTCGAGACGGTAGACGAGCAGGCTGGCGGGGAGGCTGACGACGCCGAGCGCAGGCTCCCCCGGCTGGCCGAGGGCCAGTCCGTCATCGCCACCGAGTTGGTGCCTGAGGGGCACAGCACCACAGCGCCACCGCGCTACACCGAGGCGAGCTTGGTCAAGGCGCTCGAAGACCTGGGTATCGGGCGCCCGTCCACCTACGCCTCGATCATCAACACCATCCAGGACCGCGGGTATGTGTGGAAGCGCGGATCGGCGCTGGTGCCGTCCTGGGTGGCCTTCGCCGTGATCGGGCTGCTGGAGCAGCACTTCGGCTGCCTGGTCGACTACGACTTCACCGCCGCGATGGAAGATGAGCTGGACTCCATCGCATCCGGCGCGCAGCACCGCACCGACTGGCTGACCGATTTCTACTTTGGCTCGGAGCAGGGTGGCGCCATGTCGGTCGCCCACTTGGGTGGCCTGAAGAAGCTCGTCGGGGTGAATCTGGAGGAGATCGACGCCCGGGAGGTCAACTCCATCCCCCTGTTCACCGATGACGCCGGGCGCGACGTCGTGGTCCGGGTGGGGCGCTACGGCCCATACCTGGAGCGGGTCGTCGGCGACGAGCAGCAGCGGGCCAACCTGCCTGACGATCTGCCGCCTGACGAGCTGACCGCCGAGATCGCCGAGAAGCTCTTCGCCACTCCGGCGGAGGGCCGCTCGCTGGGCGCTGACCCGGTGACCGGACACGAGATCATCGCCAAGGAGGGCCGCTACGGGCCCTACGTCACCGAGGTGCTCCCCGAGGACACGGTCCCGAAAGACGCTGCACAGAAGGGCCCGAAGAAGGACTCCGGCAAGACCGCAGCCGCGAAGAAGCCGAAACCGCGGACCGGCTCGCTGTTGAAGTCGATGAACCTGGAGACGGTGAGCCTCAGCGATGCGCTGCGGTTGCTCTCGCTACCCCGGGTGGTCGGTATCGACCCGAGCACCAACCAGGAGATCACCGCGCAGAACGGGCGCTACGGGCCCTACCTCAAACGGGGTACAGACTCACGGTCCCTGGCCGACGAAGAACAGCTCTTTACGATCACCCTTGACGAGGCGCTGAAGATCTACGCCGAGCCCAAGCGCAGGGGCCGCGAAGCCGCCGCCAAGCCCCCGCTGCGGGAGATGGGCGCGGATCCGGTCACCGGAAAGCCGATGGTGGTCAAGGAGGGCCGGTTTGGGCCCTACGTCACCGACGGCGAGGGTATGAACGCATCGCTGCGCAAGGGCGACAGCGTGGAGACGCTCACCGATGAGCGGGCCGCGGAGCTGCTTGCTGAGAAGCGGGCTAAGGGTCCGACGGTGGCGCGCGCGGGCGCGCGTCGCGCTAGGACCTCGTGAGTGGCACACAGCGTTATAGCGCTGTTTGCCACTCACGAGCCGGGGCTGCGCGTGGCACCATGGAGGGGTGAGCGACCACTCGCCGGACGCCTTGTCCGCGGGTTTCGACGGCACCGAGGCGCCCGCGCCGCTGCCGGATCCCTCGGGCCGCGATGGTTGGCGCGACGCGCCCGATTTGGCACCGTTAACCTTGCCTCCGCTCCCGAACGCCCGCCTGATGCGCGAAGCGGTCGCCGCTGCACTCGGTGAAGATTTCACCGGGCTGGTAGCTCAGGATCCTGGTGCGGCGCCAGCACCGCAGCCTGCCGGCCGGCCCAATGCTCAGGCCAACGTTGCCCCGCCTGCTGTTGCCCAGCCGGTTGCTGGCCAGTCCAGTGGCGCGCCGCCCACCGTCCCCCAGCCGAGTGGCGAGCTGCCCAGCGCTGCATCGGCGAATTTGACGGCCCCGCTACCTCGGCCTGCTGCTCAGATGGGAGGACCGCCCTCGGCCGGGGTGTCGAGCCGAAGCCCGCGACCAGCAGGCCCAACACAGGTGTCGTCGGCTGGCCCACCGCCGCGCCGGCCTGGCAGCCCGCGGTCGCGTTACCGTCCAGCGCTGGCAGCCGGATCTCGCACGCCCGTGCAGCTTGGTGACCTCCGCCGTCGAGTCGCCCGCCCACGCCCGAGCTTGCCCCTGCAGAAGCACTCCAACGGTGGTGCTGGGATCTTCTTCGCCATCTCGTTCATCCTCTTTGTGGTGCTGGCGTACGGCGTCGCCAGTGGGATCGTCGAAGCGATAGCCCGGCTGCTGCCCTGACCCGTCGCCGGTAGGCCCGAGTAGGGCGCATGGCAGACTCCGCGCGGTACCCACTTGCGCTCGGGGAAGCAGTGATGCGATGCGTACCGTCTTGGTTGTACTGCCGATAGCTGTTGTGCTGGCCAGCTGCTCGACGGGTACTGGGCAGCCAGATGATGCTGGTGCCGCATCGGCGGACTCCGCGCCATCGGCGAGCAACGCCGCCGCCGATCCCATCCCAGCAGTGCGCAATCCCAAGAACCTCACCGCTATCCCGCCGTGCCTGCTGGTCACCCCGACGCAGCTCGACGCCAATCAGATCGACCAGCCCGGCCAGCCCAAGGACGCTCTCGGCAGCGGGGGTTGCGAGTGGACCGACAAGGCGCAGACCCGCGAATTCGCGGTGTTCGTCGACATCGGCAATGACGTGCTGCGCAATGTGTACAGCCAGCGCGAATCGATCCCGGTTCTCGAAGTCACCCAGGTGGCCGGCCAGCCCGCGATCCGCACCAAGGACGACGCGAACAGCACCAGCTGCTATTTCCGGGTCGCCGCAGCCGATACTCAGACCCTGATCGTGCGGTACACCTGGCTGGGGCAGGGTCGGCAGGATCCATGTGTCCCCGCGAAGGCGTTCGCTGAGACCGTCATCGGCAACCTGCCACCGCTGAGGGGCTGAAGCGCGCGGACCCTGCAGTGATCACCGTTTGTGTGACATAGACGACCAGGGGTGTCGTGTACGGCACACAAATCGTGATCATGGGTCGCGAAGCGCCTGCCGCGATGCAACTGGAGGGACACCAGTGCAGGTGGGCGCTGTGGCAGACTCTGCGCGGCGCTGCCGCGCGCCAGGGTGAGGAGGCGTCACGTTGAGTGATCACGATGAGTTCGATGCTCCGCCGCCATCGGGTGGGATGACCGCGAACCTCAATGGACTGATCAATCCACCGGTCGCTGGGCCGGCGCCGATACAGGACCTGACCTCGGTTCTGGGTGATCTCGCGCAGCACTTCCAGCTAGACCTGGACCAGGCCCCGCAGACGATCGC
>JAVXWL010000143.1:0-35060 GCA_032230565.1 Pseudonocardiales bacterium
GCCGGGTGCTCCACATGGACCCCTGCCCCTGGCCCGCTCCACGGCAAGGCCGCCGACGCGACGGGATACCCACTCACCCACACTCACGTCCTGCGACAGGACGCCACACCTCGCACGTCCGGCGATCTTGTCTCGTGCCCCTCGCGTGCCCGTTCCCTCGGGAACTCACGGGGAACCACGGACAATCACGGTCAGAATCCCGCTGACCGTGATTGAGAAGGCTTCCCTGCTCACAGTCGGTTATGGGCCGGACCTTTGCAAGGCGGGGGTTGAGGGTTCAAGTCCCTTCGTCTCCACGAGGTCTGTTACTGCCGTGACTGAAGCGGCGGTAACTGTAAACGAGCAGCACCAGCACCACGATGCCGGAGAGGATCAGGCTGGATCCGGTTGCCACGCCGCCGAGCGGCAGCGCTGGTACCAGGATCCAGGCGAGGCCGGCTCCGATCAGCGCGAGGCCGCACAACGCCGTTGCGCTAATCCGCAGCGGTGAACCGACGCTCTGTGCGGCGGCTTGCGTTGCGCGCCTTCGCACCGGGCCCGTCATGCGGCGTGCCCACGGATACTCGTTGGCGAGCAGAATCAGACCAGCCAGCACCAGCAGCAGCCCGGGCCCGGGCAACACGAGCAATCCGATCCCTACCACGCACAGCGCCACCCCGGCGACCGTCACGAGCACCCGGCGAGCCAGCCCGGTCTTCTTCTCGCTCCGCTCGTTCACCTGCTGCATCGGCCGTCCTCATGGTGTTTGATCCGTCAAAGTCAGTTACCCACAGTGCACTGTGCTCATGCGTACGCCGAACAACTCACGTCGCAACACTAAGCTGGTCCGGTGTCTACCGGGGAGGTGCTCGACGATCCGGCGCCGCTAGCGGCGGTGGCCAGACTGCTGCCGGTGGCGCAGGCCAACCGGCAGGCGCTGGACCGGCTGGCGGAGCTGGCGGCGATCGTGATGGACGCCCCGGTCGGGATCGTGAATTTGATCGACGATCAGCAGAACTTCGTGGGCATGGTGGGGCTGGGCGAGCCATTCGCGACATCCCGGGTGGCATCGATAGACACCGGTTTCTGCCCGTCCACGTTCTTCGCGGGTAGTCCGCTCTACATCGAGGACGCCGCCGAGTCCCCGTTTGCTGACCATCCGGCCCGGGTCGAGTTGGGTTTCAACGCCTACGCCGGCTTCCCGTTGCGCGATCCCGACGGCCAGGTGATCGGCACCCTGTGCGCGCTGGACACCCGGCCGCACCGGTGGCGGCGGGTCGATCGCTTAGCGCTCGAGGCGCTGGCGAACTCGGTGATCAACGAGATGGCGCTGCACCAGGACATCGACCGCCGCCAACGGGTGCTGGATGCTTTCACCGCCGCGCCGGCGGCGATCGCGGTCACCCGCGGTCCGCAGCACATCGTGGAGAATCACAATCCGGCCTATGAGGCGCTGTTCGGCGAGCTGCCGCTTGAAGTGCCCGCCCGTGAGGCGATGTCACAGGTGCCGGATGAGTTCTTCGCGTTGATGGACCAGGTACTGGCAGCGGTACCGAGTACCGCTCGGCTGAGGCCCCGGTGACCATGGTCTGGCCCGGCGAGCAGCGCCCCCGTGAACGGTTCTTTGACTTCTCTTACTCCGCGATCCGTCGCACCGCCGGCGATGAGGTGGATCACCGAGGGCTGCTGTTGGTTGCGGTGGAGGTCACCGACCGGGTACAAACGCGCCGCGAGCTGGAACGCCACGCCCGCCGCCAGGAACTGCTCGCGCGGGCGAGCGCGAGTTTGAACCGTAGCCTCGACCCGGGAGCGGAACTTCAGGAACTCGCCCGGGGCGGTGGTCCCCGAGCTCGCTGATCTGTCCACGGTGCACGTGCTGGTCCGTCCGGTGCCCCCCTGCACCGAACCGCCACTGCCGGTGATCACAAACCGGGTGGCCGTCGCGGCATACCCGGCGTCACGATGGCGCCGCGGCTTACCGGCCTGCGCTGGAACGGTGATGGCGACCCGATCACCGCGGCGATCCGCGGCGGTGAGCTGGTGCGCCAACCCGTGTCCACTACTGAGGTGCCATCGTGGGCGCAAAAGACCGGAACAGCTGATATCTTTCGCGACGGGTTGAGCCAGGTGGTGGTCGCCCCGGTGATCGTGGATGGTCTCGTGGTGGCGGTGGTCTCCTTCCTGATGCATCACACCCGACCGCCGTGGAACGAAGACGACCTGCACGCGTTGGGGCAGATCGCCCGCTACGCCGGCATCGCCTTGGAACATGGCCTGACCTACCAGGCGACTCGTGAGTCGGCGTTGGTGCTGTAACGCAGCCTGCTCACCGAACCGCCGACGGTGCCTGGACTGCGAATCTGCGCCCGCTACCGCCCGGCCGGGCGGGACGAGGTCGGCGGCGACTGGTATGACGCGTTCCTGCGCCGCCCGGACCAGCTGGCGGTGGTGATCGGCGACGTCGTCGGGCACGACATCACCGCCGCCGCGGCGATGGGCCACCTTCGCGCTACCCTACGCGGCTTGGCCTTCGACCGCGACGAAGGACCGGCCGCGATCCTAGACAGGCTTGCCGAGATCAACGCCGGCCTTGCGATCACCCCGTTCGCGACGCTGCTCTACGCCAATCTCACCAACACCGACGACCGCTGGACGATGCGCTGGGCCAGCGCCGGGCACCTACCCCCGTTGCTCGCCACCGACGGCCACGTCGCGCTGCTGACCGGGGTCAGCGGCCCGGCATTGGTCTGCACGCAGACTCAGCCGCGCACCGAGGGCGAGATCACCCTGCATGCTGGATCAACCTTGTTGCTCTACACCGACGGTTTAGTCGAACGCCGCGGCACAGACCTCACCGACAACCTCAGTTGCCTGGTCAGCCGAGTCGCTGCCGACACCCGCCACCGCATCGAGCCGCTCTGTGACGACCTGCTGGCCAACGCACCCACCGACGATGACATCGCGGTGCTGGCCATCCACGTCGGTTAACTCGTGAGATCGTCGAACTCGCCGGCTTTGACGCCGTGAATCCACGCGGTCATCTCGGCGGTTGTAAACAGCACCACCCCGGCGTCGGGATGGTTGCTGTTGCGCACCGCAATTCGCCCATCGGGCAAAGTGGCGACCTGGACGCAGGTTCCGTTGTTTCCGCTGAAACTGCTGATCCGCCAGGAAGCTACGGCTAGCTGTAGTGGACTAGACACGCGCTGTCCCTCCGAACTTCATTCCCCGACGACTGAATGGATGAATGAGATGGACCGTTCGGGGTCAAGGGCGACCCGCTGTAGATCCTCAGCCACCATCGTATACGACTGAACCTGTTCTGCATCTTGTAAATACACCGCCCCATCATGGAGTTCGACGTAGCCGATCGCGCGCACGTTCGCGAAAGACAACACGACGAACTGCCCGGTCAGCGCGGTGTGCGGGCCGTCTTCGGGACGGATCACCTGGATCGTTACGGTAGGTAACTCCGCCATGGCCAGCAGATGTCGAAGTTGCGCGCGCCTCAACTCCGGGTCACCCACCGCGAGCCGCAATGCACCTTCAGTGATAACCGCATGCAGCTGGAGCGGCCGCTGAAGATCGGTGAGCCGGCGGGTGCGGGCAATCCGTAAGCCGACGAACCGCTCGCTGTAGTCGGCACGCACCCGAGGTGTGTTAGCGGTGACCGCTGCCGCGTATTGCGCTGTCTGCAACAAACCTGGAATCAGCATCGGCTCGAAAACGAACTCGCGCTCGGCGAGGCCTTCCAGGCCGACGAACGTCTTCATCCAGTCCGGGACGACCTGCGCCCACGGCGCCCACCAGCTGGCCTCGTCAGCTCGACTGGTCAGCGAGATGAGCCGCTCGATATCGGTTTGCTCGGCGCCGTAGCCGGCGAGCAGCCGAGCGATGTCGTGCGGATCCTGCTGCTGGCGACCGGTCTCCAGATGGCCGAGCTTGGCCCGGCTGATCCCGCTCTGTTCACTGGCCTCGGTCAGGGACAACTTGGCCGCGTTGCGGTAGCGGGCCAGCTCCACGCCGATCAGCCAGCGCAGCGGCGCTGGACCTTCCCGCAACGACGCTTCGGCCGCCGGTTTTGTCATGAGACGTCTCATGTATAGTCCCCCGAACTGATACACGTCCCACCGTCCGATTTGCTCGAACGGACCCGACCGACGGAGCGCGAGGAAGCGCTAGCCAGTACCACGGTGGTCAATGAACCACGGTGCGTACTGATTCGCCTTCTCGAGCTTGGTGGCCGGGATTGGTCGCTGGTGAGGTTACCGGCCTATCTGCCGAAAATCCGGCAGGCTCGCTGTCGGTTTTGTCCGCGTGTTGAGTGGTCGCTTAGCCTGTGTGTCGGCAACGTACGGGGTTCACCCAGAATTGTCATTTCACTACCGACCGGAGAAGTCGATTGTGGACCAGGCTCCGCCGGGCCATCAGATCCGAGACGAGCCGCAGCTCTTCGCCGATGCGCCGATGCGCGGGGCATCGCAGCTGGCGACCCTGCGGATACCCGAGCCACAATTTCCCACCAAGACAGCCGTTCGACGGCCACGCCGCCCCACACCGGTTCGCGCTCCGGTGGATCAGCGGGACATCAGTGATCGGGCCGGCAGGCCAGGCGTCGACCAGCTGCGGTGGGCACGCTGTCCCGAGGACGGGCGCTTGCACCTGCTGCAGCCTGCTGGCGTCGACCTCGCCGCCGCCAGTGGCCATGCCGAGGCTGTGTGTGGCCACCGCGTGCCCGCCCAAGGCCTCACCATCAACGGCGTCCCGGCGGGGGCGTTATGTATGGCGTGCGTGATCGGTGCCACGTCGTGACAACGGCGGCTGCGCTCAGCTGAGATAGCCCTCGACCTCACTGGCCGGGCGGACCTCGGCGTCGTCGGGATCCTGACCGGCCGCCGCGCGAGCCCGACGTTGCCGCAGCAGATCCCAGCACTGGTCGAGCTGCTGCTCCAGGGACCGCAGCTGGGCGTGCTCGTCGTCGGTGGTGATCTCACCGCGGCCGACGCGCTCGCGCAGTGCGTGCTCGGCATCGACCAGCTGATGAATACGGCCCAGCACCTCACCGTTATCGGCCATCCGAACTACCCCCTGTCCGCACCTATGAGCCAGCTACCCCGACGATACCGACAACGCGCAGGAGCGGCCCGTCGCTAGCGGCTCTTTGCTGGTGGCGTCGCCGGCGCTGTGGCCGGAGGCGCGGGTTCTGGGATGGTGACGGGATCACCTGAGGAGTTGACGTTGTGAACAGCGACTTCCCTGACTTGCCAGGCACGCCGCAGACGGCGTTGCGTCCCGAGGATCTGGCCACCTTGCCCGCAACCGCCCCGTCCCCGCCGTGGCGAATCACCGCTGCCGCGCTGTTGTGGACGGATCGACCGGACGTCCGCGCCCGGGCGGCGATCGATGCTGTAGTGCCGAGGGAGGTCTCGGCCGGCGCCACGCCGATCGCCACGGTTGGAGCGCTGATCCGGTACCTGCGCACCCCCGTCGGGCGCTACCGCGAGGTCATCGGGGCGGTCGTCTACCGTCGAGGCGCCACCGTGTTCACTCACATCCCCTTCATCGCCGTCGACTCTGCGGCCAGCGTGGTCGGCGGACGCACGAACTGGGCGCTGCCCAAGACGTTGGCCAGCTTCGAAGGTCAGCCGGCACACGGCGTCTCCATGGCAGCGACCGGCAACGACTGGTGCGTCGAAGCCACCCCCACCTCGTACCGGCTCATGGTGCCCATGCTGGTACCGAAGCTGCTCGCGGTGGTACAGCTCGGCCCGCACCGCACGGTGTGGTCGGTGCGACCCAGCTGTTACGGCGTAACCCGGCTGGCCCGGATCGACGTGCGGATGACAGCTGCTCCCACGCTGCAAGACTGGTTCCCGTCAGGTATCCGCCGCGGTGTCCTTAGCCCTCAGCTGACCATGTTCCTGAACAGCCCGAATGCAGGGTCAGCGGATGTTGATCGCGGTGACGCCGGTGTTGGTGCCTAGGTAGGCGTGGGTGCCGGCGAGGGTCGGGGAGGCGAAGTGGGGGAGGTCGCCAACTTGGATGCGCTGGCGAGGGGTGCCGGTGGCCGGGTCCAGGGCGTAGAGGATGCCGTGGTCGGTGTCGGTCACCCAGACCGCGCCGCCACCGACGACCGGGGAACCGTCCGCCGGTACCGACGCGGTCCACCGCACTCGTAACCCACCAGTGGGTTCGACGGCCACCGCGCGGGTGCGGTCCGGGCACGGGATGTACACCGTCGAGCCGGCCACCGCAGGACCGCCGAAAGCCGGGCAGATCGGGGTCCTGGTGAGCTGGCCGCCGATACCACCAAGCTGCGCGGCGTCCAGCAGGTAACCGACGCCGCGCTTACCGACCGTGAGTACCCGGTCACCAATCACTGCCGGGCTCGCCGACCCCAGGTCGAGGTCGGAGGCGTTGTCGGCCATCCACTGCGCGGGGCTGAAGCTGTCCGGCAGGGTCAGTTGCGGCGTCAGCGCAAGTACCGAGTCGCTGTGGTCGTAGTCGCGGGTGGACTCGCCGTTGCCCACCGCGTAGAACAACCGTCCATTGTGGACAGCAGCGCCACCGGGTGCCCAGATTCCGGCTTCCCGGGTGGTTGGCACCGCATAGCTGCGCAGCGGTCCGGTACCGGTGGTCGGCGCGGCGACCACCGAACCGATGTAATCGCCGCAGTCGCCGAACAACCCGCCGTAGGCGACGTACACCCAGCCGTCGAGCACCGTCAGCGCGGCTCGCTGCTGGTGGGCGATTTCGTCGCCCTTCGGCGGCGGCAGTGCGCGGCGCAGCATGACCGCGCCGCTGGCCAGGTCCACACCGGCCAGGGCGTGCCGGCCGCCTTGGGTCTCGGCGACCACGAACACCAGCCCGGTGGCCTGGTCGTAGGCCGGTGTGCCGGTGATCCCGAGCGGGTCGATGTTGCCGCAGGGTAAGTCCGAGCCTGGTACCGGCTGACCTAGCGACGCCGACCACATCACGTGCCCGTCCGCAGCCGCCAGCGCGTAGACCGTGTTGTGCTCGGTCGCCGCGATCACCTGGTCGCCGATCACCAATGGTTGGCCGTACACCGCGCCGTCGAGCTTGGTTCGCCACGCTGGGCGAAGCGTCCCGAGCGGGGCGAGCTGATCGGCGACGCCGGTGCGGGCGTTGTCGTGGTGGTAGGTCGGCCAGTCGGCGGCCACGATCGTGGCCGGCGAAGCCGCCCCGGGCGGTCGGGCGCTGCTCATCGGCGGTGGTGCCGGTGCCGGTGCCACGCCGGGGGCCGAGCAACCCGCGACGGTGGCGAGCACAACCACTGCGATGACGGCTCTCATGGCTGCCAGTGTGGAGGACTTCTACGGTGCGCGTTTACCCAGTTTGGCCGCTTGTGCGGTGGTAGCGGCGGGGCGACCCTTCTGTGGGTTTCCCGACCGCGGAAATCAGCAACGATAGGCAGGAGGCCGCCATGGCCGGGTTTGTTCAGATCGTCGAGTTCCAGACATCGCGAATTGAGGAGGTCCAGGCGCTCGTCGAGGAGAGGCGTCCGCAGCTGGAGGCCGGCAACGCGGTGCGGCGGGTGACCGCCACCGCGGACCGGGACCGGCCTGGTTACTACCTCACGATCGTCGAGTTCGACTCCCACGAAGCCGCGATGGAAAATTCGAACCGGCCGGAGACCAACGAGTTCGCGGCTGCGATGGCCAAGCTGTGCGACGGCCCAGCGAAGTTCTACAACTTAGACATCTGGCAGACCTGGTAGTCCACTGTTGGTGGATCGCCAAGTGGAAGCTAATGCGTGTTCCTGGGCGTCCCGAAGCGCCTAGTGGAACCTAATGTCGCTGCAGCCACCGGAAAATCCTGGCGTCAGTTTCCGATCAGCTCGCGAATCTGCGCCGCGACCGCCGCATGACGGCCTGGATGAAGCTCAGCCACCTGTTCTTGGAGGACGGTGCGCGCTACCCATACCAGCCGGTCGAGCATCGCCGTACCAGCGTCGGCGATCGGCTCGCGGTAAGTGCCCTCATAGACGGCGCGGGAGTCGACCTCCACCGCGATCACCCGCAGGTCACCGAAGGCGGCGTTGTAGGCATCCGAGGACACGACGAGGTAGTTCATCGGGCCCATCACTTCGTCGCGGGAGACCCACACCTGGCCGTATTGGATCGGTGCACTGGATGCGCTCACTGCTCGTCAAGTGCATTGATCGCCCTACGGTGACGCGTTCTCGTCAACGCGGCCTCCTGCTCGGCGGTGTAGATGGCCCCGCGGGCGTCCTCCTCGGCCCGAGCGCGTCTCGCTTTGGCCACCGTGGCCTGGTGTTGCAGCGCGGAGCGCACCCACTCCGACAGAGTTGTCCCCGCGTCCGCCGCCGCCGCTTTGACCTGCTCGGCGAGCCTGTCGTCGAGCTTCACAGCTATCTGCACCGTCATACGACCAGCATGACAGGCCGTCATACTGATGTCAGCAACCGCGGCCGCGGACCGCCAACGGCCCGGTCGTTGTCAGGGTGGGGATGTAGACATGCAGTCATCAGAATTGAACTGCCTCACGAAAGGACTTGACGATGCCCACCCGTTCACAGCCGTGGCCCGCTGGCACGCCGTGCTGGGCCGATCTTTCCACCCCTGACCTCGGCGCCGCGAAGGAGTTCTATGGCGCCGTGTTCGGCTGGTCGTTCCTCGACCTGGGCCCGGACTTCGGCCATTACCAGATCTGCCAGGTCGACGGCCGTGCGGCCGCCGCCATCGCCCCGATGATGACCGAGGGTCAGCCGTCCGCATGGACGACATACCTGGCCAGCGACGACGTCGACGGCACCGCCAAGTCGATCGCGGCGAACGGCGGCACGCTGCTCGCCGAGCCGATGGACGTACCGGGCGCCGGCCGGATGTGCATTGCGCTCGATCCCGCAGGCGCGGTGTTCGGCGTGTGGCAAGCCGCCGCCACGATCGGCATCGAGATCTACAACGAGCCCGGCGGGCTGGTGTGGAGCGACTCCCGCCAGCCGGATCCGGACGCCGCCCGGCAGTTTTACGCCAACGTCTTCGGCTACCGTTACCAACCGGTGGAGGGCGCTCCAGCGGACTACACCACCATCCACCTCGACGGTGACCCGCTCGGCGGCATGGGCGGGATGATGGGCGCCCCGGCTGGCACTCCGGCGCACTGGGTCGCGTACTTCTCGGTGGCCGACGCCGATACCGCAGTCGCGGCAGCAACCGCCGGCGGCGGCTCCGCGCTCGCCGGCCCGCACGACACGCCGTACGGCCGGATAGCGTTCGTGGCGGACCCCAACAGCGCCGTGTTTGCCGTGATAGGACCGGTGGTTCCAGCCTGAGCGACGGTTCGGCGTTCGCGGCAGGTTGCTTGCATCCAGAACGCCGGCGCGATTATCGCTGAGCGTTACGCGTCGTAGCCGGCGCGGCGTAGTGCCTCGGCGAGGGCGCCGCTGGCAGCAGGTTTGCTGGGCGCCGGTGGGCGCTGGGCGGCGGCTTTGCGGCTCTCGCCGGCTGGCGGCTTGCCGGCAGATTTGCGAGGGGCGTCGGTTGGTGGCTTGGCGGCGGCTTTGCGTGATGTGCCGGCTGGCGGTTTGGGCTCGGCGGGGTCATCGAGCCGCAGGGTCAGGCTGATGCGGTTGCGCGGCACGTCTACGTCGAGCACCTTCACGCGCACGACGTCGCCCGGCTTCACCACGTCGCGCGGGTCCTTGACGAACGTCTTGGACATCGCCGAAACGTGCACCAGGCCGTCTTGGTGCACGCCTACATCAACAAAAGCGCCGAACGCCGCAACGTTCGTCACCATGCCTTCGAGCACCATCCCCGGCTTCAGATCCGCGATCTTGTCGACGCCTTCAGCGAAGGTCGCGGTGGCGAAGGCCGGTCGCGGGTCCCGACCCGGTTTCTCCAACTCGGCAAGGATGTCGGTGACGGTGGGCAGGCCCACTGTCACGTCCACGAAGTCGGTGGGACGCAGCGACCGCAGCACCGCGGTGTTGCCGATCAGCGTGGTGATGTCGGTGCCGGCGGCGGTGAGGATGCGGCGCACCACGGGGTAGGACTCGGGATGCACGGCCGAGCGGTCCAGCGGGTCGTCGCCGGCCGGGATGCGCAGGAAGCCGGCGCACTGCTCGAACGCCTTGGGGCCCAGCCGCGGGACGCCAGCCAAGGCTCGCCGGGTGCGAAACGGGCCGTGTGCGTCGCGGTGCGTCACGATGTTCTCGGCGAGCCCGCCGGTGATGCCCGACACCCGACGCAGCAGCGGCGCGGAGGCCGTGTTGACGTCGACACCAACGGCGTTGACGCAGTCCTCCACCACCGCATCCAACGAGCGCGACAGCGCCGCTTCGGGCAGATCATGCTGGTACTGCCCGACCCCGATCGACTTGGGATCGATCTTGACGAGTTCCGCCAGCGGATCCTGCAGCCGGCGCGCGATCGACACCGCGCCGCGCAGCGACACGTCCAGCTCGGGCAGCTCCTGGGAAGCGTAGGCCGACGCGGAGTACACCGAAGCGCCTGCCTCGGACACCACCGCCTTGGTCACGCCCAGCCGCGCGACCAGCTCGGCGGCGAGCTTGTCGGTCTCCCGGGAGGCCGTGCCATTGCCGATTGCGATCAGCTCGACGTGATGCACCTTCGCGAGCCGGGCGAGCACCGCCAGCGCCTCATCCCAGCGGCGTTGCGGAACGTGCGGGTAGATCGTCTCGGTGGCCACAACCTTGCCGGTGGCATCGATGACGGCGACCTTGACGCCGGTGCGGTAACCGGGATCCAGGCCCATCGTCGAACGCGCACCCGCGGGCGCGGCGAGTAGCAGGTCACGCAGGTTGGTGGCGAAGACCCGCACCGCCTCCTGCTCGGCCGCCTGGCGGAGCCGCATTCGCAGATCGATACCCAGGTGCAGCAGGATCCGGGTGCGCCAGGCCCAGCGGACCGTGTCGGCCAGCCAGCGATCCGCCGGACGACCCCGATCGTCGACGCCGAATCGAGCGGCGATGGCCTGCTCATAGCGGCTGCGCCCCGGCGCCTCGGACGCGTCGGGCGCGTCGGGCTCGGGGGAGATATCCAGCACTCCCTCCTTCTCGCCCCGGAACAGCGCCAGAATCCGATGCGAGGGCAGCTTCGTGAAGCGCTCGGAGAACTCGAAGTAGTCCGCGAACTTCGCCCCGGCATCCTGCTGGCCGTCGCGCACCCGGGATACCATCCGGCCCCGAGACCACATCTGCTCGCGCAGGGATCCGATGAGGTCTGGCTCTTCGGCGAACCACTCCACCAGGATGGCGCGGGCGCCGTCCAGCGCGGCGGCGGCGTCGGGCACGCCGTTGTCGAGATCGACGTACTGCGAGGCTGTGGTCTGCGGATCCAGAGTCGGATCGGTGAGCAGCCCGTCTGCCAGCGCCTGCAGTCCGGCCTCCCGGGCGATCTGCGCCTTGGTCCGGCGCTTGGGCTTAAACGGCAGGTAGAGATCCTCCAGCCGGGCCTTCGAGTCGACCGCCATGATCTTTGCCTCGAGCGCGTCGTCGAGTTTGCCCTGTTCGCGGATCGAGTTGAGGATCGCTGTGCGGCGCTCTTCGAGCTCGCGGAGGTAATCCAGCCGTTCCTGCAAGGTTCGCAGTTGCGTGTCGTCAAGCCCGCCGGTGGCTTCCTTGCGGTACCGGGCGACGAACGGCACGGTGGCCCCGCCATCGAGCAGCCCGACAGCCGCCTCCACCTGCCACTGCGGCACCCCCAGCTCCTCAGCGATTCGCTCGCTCAGCGACGCCCTCGCCACGCGCACGCAGCCTCCTCCCGGATGAACCCGAACCGTCAACTGGAACCTATTGCGCATATGGCGGGACTGACGAACCGCCAAGTGGAACCTAATGGTGAGCGATCACCGGTCGACAAGGGCCTCGGGCGGCATGATCACAGAGGGTTAGGGAGTACGGCAGGTGGGCGGCTTCATGCTATGGATGCCTATGTGCGCCGCGGATTTCGTTACAGTTTGTAGCACCGCTGCTCGGTATGGGTGGTTTAGGGTAGCGATCGGTGCGTCTGGCACACGATCACGGATTGATAACGGTAGCCTCTCGCGTACCCGGACGATCGTGGGTCGCGCTGATCGGCGCGGCTCTCGCAGGCTCAACTGGCGATGACGATGGGCGCCAGGTGAGCCTCACCGGGAAGTCCGTACGGTGCCGATCAACCGACCGCCCCACAGACGCGGTGCCGTACGGGCTTTCCGGGAGCCTTGACGACACCGCCCGATGAAACCTCTTGGCAGTTCGTCGGTCTGTTGGATGGGCTTTGCGGCCGGCGCAAAGGTCGGCTTAAACGCGTCCAATCAGTCGCGCAGCTCATGCAACGCATCTTCGATGCCGCGATGAAAGGTCGGGTAGGCGTAGATCATCTGGCGTAGGCACTCGGTAGGCACTTCGGCGTGCACCGCCACGGCCAGCGCGCTGAGTACTTCCCCACCGGAAGGTCCGGCTGAGGTGGCACCGACCAGAATGCCTCGGTCGGCGTCCTCGACCAACTTGATGAAACCGTCGTTGCCGGTCTTGTGGATCCAGCCGCGTGCGGTGGACGGGAGCCGCACCAGCCCGGTGCGCACCCGCAGGCCGTCGCGGCGGGCGATCGCCTCGGTCAGGCCCACGGCGCCGACCTCGGGATCGGTGAACGTGACCCGGGGCACGGCCCGGTAGTCAGCAGTCTCGCCGTCCTGGCCGAGGATGTCAGCGGCGGCGATCCGCCCCTGGTACATCGACATGTGGGTGAAGGCACCCTTGCCGGTGACGTCCCCGATCGCCCACAGCCGGTCCGCGGCCCGCATCCGCTCGTCGACCTCGATCGTGTGGGCTTGGTCGTCCAGGCCGACCGCACTGACGCCCAACGCAGCCAGATCGGTGCGCCGACCGGTTGCTACCAGGAGCTGTTGCGCGGTCAGCGCGTCAGCTCCCTGGAGCGCCATAGTGAACTGACCGTTGTGGTAACCCACTTGTGCTGCCGAGACCCCGGCGCGGACGTCGATTCCCTCGGCGCTGAAGGAGCCGGTGAGCAGCTCTCCGGCTTCGGGCTCGTCCCCGGGCAGCAGCTGTGATTTGGCTTCCAGCACCGTGACGTGCGCACCGAACCGGGCGAAGACCTGCGCGAACTCGCAGCCCACCGCGCCGCCGCCCAGGACGATCAGTGACTCCGGCACCTGCGTCACCGTGACCGCTTCCCGGTTGGTCCAGTACGGCGTACTGGCCAGGCCGTCGATCGGCGGGATGGTCGGCTCGGTGCCGGGGTTGAGCACGATCCCCCGGGCAGCACGGAAAACTCGCTCACCGGCCGAGGTGGACACGGTGACCTCGCCGGGTGCGGTCAGGGTCGCCCGGCCGCGGACGAGCCGGCCGCCGGTCTTCTCGAACCGCTCGACGGCGACGGTGTCATCCCAGTCGTCGGTGGCATCAGCTCGGATGCGCGCGGCAACCGGCGCCCAGTCCGCGTGTACCTGTGCCGACCCGGCCAAGCCGTCAACGCGGCGAGCCTCGCTCAGGGCGTCGGCGGCGCGGATCATCATCTTCGTCGGCACGCATGCGTAATACGGGCACTCACCGCCGACCAGCCGCGACTCGACTGCGACCACCGTGAGTCCCGCCGTGGCCAGCCGGCTCGCTGCGTCCTCACCGCCCGGTCCCATCCCGATCACCACGACATCAACGTTCTCGGCCGGCATGCTTGTACCTCCCTCGTTGTATCAACGGCACAGCACACCAGAAATCCGCGCTATTCGCCGGGTAGTGCATCGCGCCATTCGGGTGATCTCGCCGCCAACGCAGTCCGTTATCGCACCATGCGAGCCCTTGACAACGGTTAGGGCAGCTTCTGGCGGGTACCTAATAGCTGAGCGAAAGACGTGTCAACAGCGGAGGTCGGTGTGATGGCCCGAGAACCACGAACCCAGTCGATGGCGCCGGACCGCGCCGCACGCCCGGTCTCGACGACCGGCGTGGTGCGCGACGAAGCGGTCGGCGTAGGTCGATCGGCGAAAGACGCCGGGGGTCACGTCGCACAGACCGCGGCGGATCAGGCGAAGGAACTGGCGGCCGAGACCAGGCAGCAGGGCCGAAACCTGATGCAGGAGGGCCGCCAGCAGCTGCAGGAGCAGGTCGTATCTGAGCAGCAGAGGGCGGCGCGGCGGCTGACCACCATCGCCGACGAGCTGGCGGAGATCGCCGAGGGTCGGTCCACGTCCGCCACCATGAGTGCAGTGGCCCGCCAGGGCGCGGACCAGCTGCATCAGCTCGCATCGTGGTTGCACGACCGCGAGCCGAGGGACCTGATCGAAGAGGTTCGCTCCTTCGCCCGGCGCCGTCCCGGCGCGTTCCTCTTCGGCGCGGCGCTGGCGGGCATCGCTGTTGGCAGGATCACCGGGGCTGGTGTGGCCGCGGTCAAAGAGTCCAACGACAACGGCTCGACGTCAGTGCCAAGCCCCCCGGTGCAGCCTCGTACCCACCCCGAGGCGCGCGTCGACTACCCCGTCGCGGAGCCGGGACTTCCCGCGCCCCGAAGGCCGCAACCGCAACCGCCGATAGACACCGTGGCGCGCGGCGGGCCGCCGGTCGGCGTGGCTGAGCCGGTCGCAGCGCCATGCCCGCACTGCGGCGAACATACGGATTCCGGTATTGATGGGCGGATGATCCGATGAGCCGGCCCCTCTCGGCGCCGCCGGGAACAGACGCGCAGGCGAGTCCGCGGCTCGACGTTGGTGACGCGTCGATCGGCGAGCTGATCAGTAACGTCACGCGAGACCTGTCGACTTTAACGCGCCAAGAGTTCGAGCTGGCGACTGCGGAACTCAAGCAGGAAGTGGTTAAGAGCGGCAAGGCCGCCGGCCGCCTCGGCGGGGCGGGATTCGCCGGCTACATGGTGCTGCTTTTCCTGTCGGTCGCGCTGTGGTCCGCGCTGGCAAACGCCATGCATCCGGGTCGGGCAGCACTCATCGTCGCTGCAGTGTGGGCGATCATCGCTGCCGTGCTGTACGCAACCGGACGCAAGCAGCTGCGCCAGGTGCAGCCTACGCCGGAACGCACCGTAGACACGCTCAAGGAAATTCCGGACGCCCTCCGGGGCAGGTGAGGAGAGCACCGTGACTGCTGATCCAGACCAGATCCGCCGCCGGATCGAGCGCACTCGAGACGCGCTGAGCGCGAATGTCAACGCGCTGACCGAGAAGGTGACGCCGAGTCGCGCCGTGGCGCGCCAAGTCGACCGGACCCGCCACACGATGACCAATGTCAAGGACAAGATCATGGGTACCGCCGAGGACGCGGCGTCCACCGCAGCCGACACGGTGTCATCCATAGGAGAAACGGCCAGCTCAGTCGCTTCGACAACGGCTGACCAGGTGTCGTCGATGGCGTCCAGCGCGGTCGACGCGGTGACTTCGGCACCGCAGGCGGCGCGACGGCGCGCCCAGGGTAACCCGCTGGCCGCCGGACTGATCGCCTTCGGCGGCGGTTGGCTCGCGGCATCGCTGATCCAGACCAGCCGCAAGGAGCGGGAACTCGCTGCGCAGGCGAAGGATCGGCTCGCCGACCAGGTGGAGCCCATGGCCAAGCAGGTGAAGCAGGTCGCCTCGGACGTCACGGACAACCTGCGCGAGCCGGTCCAGCAGGCCGTCGAGTCGGTCAAGTCCACGGCGAGCGACGCGGCTGCGACGGTGGCCGAACAGGGCCGTGCGGCGGCGAACCAGCTGAATGACCGCGCTGGCCAGGCCAAGCAGCGGGTTGAGCAGCAAACCCGCTGACGGCGTGTGTCCCGGAGGCTGTCGTGGTCTTACGGCAGACTCCGTCGGGTGACGCTTGGGCTGCCCTCCGATACTGCGCAGGCGAGGAAGGCGCGCGGAGCTTTCTTTACGCCACCTGAGCTGTGCCGATACGTGGCGGAGTGGGCGATCAGGTCGGCTTCGGATGAGGTGTTGGAGCCGTCGTGTGGGCAAGCGGCGTTCCTGCTTGCAGCCGGCGAGCGGCTCGACACGCTCACCGCGCTGGCGGGCGAGACCCGGAGCGGCTTGCCGGCAATCGAGTTACACGGTGTCGAACTACACCGTGACAGTGCCCGCCAGGCTGAGGTGCGCGTCCGAGCTGCCGGCTACCAAGCGCGGGTACTTGCGGCGGACTTCTTCCTGGTCCCGCCGACCGGACGCTACGACGCGGTCATCGGCAATCCTCCTTACATCCGGTACCAGGACTTTACGGGGGAAGCGCGGTCGCGCAGCCGCGAGGCGGCGCTGCGGGCCGGCGTCTTACTGACCCGTCTGGCTTCCTCATGGGCCGCCTTCACGGTGCATAGCGCGCTGTTTCTGCGACCTGGCGGACGGCTGGGGCTGGTGCTTCCGGCTGAGCTGCTGTCGGTTAATTACGCGGCCGAAGTACGAAGATTCCTCATGCAGCGGTTCGCGCGCGTCCGCTTGACGCTGTTCACCGAGCGGGTTTTTCCGGGCGTGCAGGAGGAGGTCGTCCTGCTGCTCGCCGACGGCTACGGCCAGGGGCCGGCCGACCATTGCGAGCTGCAGCAGGTCCGCAGCGCGGCGAATCTGGCGGCAGTGAACCCGCTGATCCGGACCTGGAAACCGGACCCGGTCGAAGGTAAGTGGACGCGTTCCCTGCTTTCCACCGCGGCGTTGGAAACGCATCTGGCCGTCGAACGAAGCGGGTTTTTCACCACATTGCACTCGTGGGGCGAGACCACCCTCGGCATGGTCACCGGCAACAACAAGTACTTCACCCTGCCCGCAGACCGCGTCGCCGAGCTGGGCCTGCGCAGCGATGAACTGCTGCCGGTGTCTCCCCCTGGGTCGCGGCATCTGCGACATCTGACCTACTCGGTCGCCACGCATCAGCAGCTGACTAACACTGGATCATCGACCTTGCTGTTCCGTCCCGCAGGCCAGCCCTCGCACGCTGCGAGCCGCTACATTCGGGCGGGAGAGCGCCTCGGGGTGCACACTGCCTACAAATGCCGGGTTCGCTCGCCTTGGTGGCGGGTGCCGCTCGTGACGCCCTGTGATGTGTTGCTGACCTACATGAACGCCGACAGCCCACGATTGTGCGCCAATCATGCCGGGATTCACCACCTCAACTCGGTGCACGGCGTGTACCTGCGGCCTGAACTCCGCAAGCTGGGAATCGACCTGCTGCCGCTGGGCGCGCTGACGTCGATGACCCTGCTGAGCGCCGAGACGGTCGGTCGCGCCTACGGCGGCGGCATGCTCAAGCTGGAGCCGAAGGAGGCTGACCGGCTGGCGGTTCCCGAGCCGGATGTGCTGCGTAATGCCCAAACCGCGCTGGCCGAGATCCGCCCGCAGGTCGTCGCCCGGTTGAGTAGTCCCGGGGGGTTGACCGAGGCGGTGGCCCTGGTGGACGACATCCTGCTCGTCGGTGAGCTGGGTATCGCTGTCTCTGAGGTGAAGTCGCTGCGCGACGCGCATGCAGAGCTAGCCGCTCGCCGAGCCGCACGAGGAGGTGCAAGCCGTGACCTCCTCCGCACCTGACGAACCCTCAGACCTCTACGCGTTGCTAGCGCCGCTTGTCGCCCAGCGTCCCGAGACGAATCCATGGGTCCGCCTTTCCCCAGGGGGCATGCAGTACTTCCCGGACTACCAGCTGCTGGAAGGCATGCTGGGTGTTCCCATCGGCGAAGGCGCCGGCTCGCAGTCCGGCCGGCTGGCCAAGGCGACCGATGCCTGGGTGTCCCACGAACTCCGGCGCGCCGGCTTCGGAAAAGACGAAGTTTGGCCGCGGCTCACGGCACCGAGAATCTTGCCGCGAGAGGTCAGCCTCTTTGTCGAGTCACTACCCAGCGCTATTCGCGGTGCCGCACAGGCTTGTCTCGCGCGTAACCGGGCTGTCGCCCCATCGGATGCCCGCATTCTTGGACGAGCCTACGTCAAACAGGTTGACGTGCTGATCGCGCAGTGGTCGCGTGGGGCGGAATTGCTGGTGTCGACCAAGACGATGGTCGCATCATTCCGCAAGAATCTCGCCAACCGGTTCGAAGAGGCCTACGGCGACGCCAAGAACCTGCGGGGCCGCTACCCGCTGGTGGCGATGGGCTTCCTGTTCGTGCTGCGTTCGACCGCGCTGAAGGAGCCCGGCACGGTAGAGCGGGCAATCGACATGATGCGGAAGCTCAAAGCAGAAGCAGACGTCTACGATGCGACCTGCCTGCTCGTCGCGGACTGGAGCGACGTCAATCCGGCAGCCGGCGTGCACCTACGTCATGACGCCGTACCAGATGATTTGACTGCGGCGAAGTTCCTGGCGACGCTCGTCGATGCTGTGCTGGCGCGCACTCCGGTCGAGATGCACGTGGAAGTACGGCAGCGACGAGAGCACCGGAACTTATCGCTCGACGAGCAAGACATGCCCGATCCTTGATGGCCGTACCGGATGCGCCGGGTCAAGTATGCGTATGTAGCAATGATTCGTTAAGATCACGGCCGTGAGTAGCGCCGCTGGGCACGGGCACGGCCATGGTCACGGCATCGGCCAAGATACCGACCGCCGGGCGTTGGGCATCGCGCTCGCGTTCATCGTGGTTTTCATGGCCGGTGAGGTGCTCGTCGGCGTGGTGGCACAGTCGCTGGCGTTGCTGTCCGACGCCGCGCACATGCTCACCGACGCCGGCTCGATCCTTCTCGCACTAATCGCGATACGCCTGGCAGCACGCCCGCCCCGCGGCGGCTACACCTACGGGCTCAAGCGGGTCGAGATCCTCTCCGCCCAGGCCAACGGCCTGACCCTGCTGCTTCTCGCCGCCTGGCTGGGTTACGAGGCGATCCGCCGGCTCGTCGACCCACCGCCGGTCGCTGGAGGCCTGGTCGTGGTCACCGCACTGGTCGGCGTGGTGGTGAACATCGCGGCGACCTGGTGTTTGTCCAAGGCCAACCGCTCCAGCCTCAATGTCGAGGGCGCCTTCCAACATTTGCTGACTGACCTGTACGGATTCATCGCGACCGCGGTCGCCGGCGCGATCGTGCTGAGCACCGGGTTCGCCCGCGCCGACGCGATCGCCGCCCTGATCGTGGTCGCTCTGATGGTCCGCGCCGGAGTGGGGCTGGTGCACCAGTCCGGCCGGATTTTCCTCGAAGCCGCCCCGACCGGCATCGACACCCGAGTCCTAGGTGGCCGGCTCGCCGCCCATCCCGACGTCGTCGAGGTCCACGACCTGCACGTCTGGCAGATCACCTCCGGCCAGCCCGCCCTATCTGCGCATGTGCTGGTCGCACCCGGCCGGGACTGCCATGCTGTCCGCACCAACCTGCAGACGCTGCTCGCCCACGAGTACGCGATCACCCACGTCACCCTGCAACTCGACCACCCACCGCCCGATCTGTTCACCATCACCCGAGCCCACCATGCCGAAGAACACAGCCACTGCACCGACCGTCCGGCGCCAAGCGCCGACAACAACGCCTAGCCGTTGACGGGCGAGGTCAGCTGTTCCTTCGGACCAGGCGTCGCAGCACTAAAAGCACCAACAGCACCGCCACCGCAATCGCGGCGATGGGCAGTCGTTGCCGCGCCGTGACGGGCTCCGGTGCGACGTGTGCGGCTACCTGCGGGACATTTTCCTCTGGTAGCTCGTCAGCCAGTTCTTCGATCTGCCAGGTCGCCTCGTCTGCCGCGACTTCGAGTATATCGGCAACTTCGAGCGTGTCCGCGACTTCGAGTGTCTTGGCGACTTCGACTGTCTCGGCGACTTCGAGTATTTCGGCAACTTCGAGGGTTTCCGCGATCTTGGGTACCTGCTGCTCGACCTCTTGCGCCTTAACCCGCACGGTTTCCTCGACGTCATGCACCTTGTCCCTGACCCGCGCAGGCACATCGATCCGGTGGGTTAGCTCCTCCAGGATGTCATCGAACTGCCCGCGGGTACGGTCGATGCCGTGGCGCCGCCGGTTCTTCACTGCCGAGCTGCTCATCAGTGCATCCCTTACCTTATCGGTCTAGTTTTGACGCTGGCTGCAGTCTCGTCGGGCACCAGCGACGTGGCTGCGCCCGGCGCGTGTGAAGACTATGTCGCAGCCTTCGCGCCGCCCGCGGTTACGACACGCAGAAACCGATCCGTCAAGGCCTGATCGCGGGTACCGGCGTGGACACACCGGCCGGTGACGCCTTCAGCGCGATGTCCCCTGTGGGGATTGCGGCAATCCCTTCATCGCCAGCCGGACTCATTGTGTTTACGTTCGCGAGGCAGTGTCACGGGGATGGTGGGTGATTGGAAAACTCGGACGGAGAACCGTGATGGCGTCGGTGGACTGCCCCATTCGTAGGACGCCACGCCGTGGGTTTGTGGTCCTCAACGTGCTAGGTGCCTTCCTGGTGGCAAGCGCCGGTCTCGCCGGATGCACTGATCCGGGGGACACCGGAGCAGCCAACCCGGTGGCCACCTTCGCCCCAGCAGCCAAGGCGGCCACCCAGGCGCCGGCAACGACCCCCGATCCACCAGCTGCCGTCCCAGACATGCCGGCAGCCGCCCTACCCCAGCCCGAACCAGCGGCAGACTCAGCTACGCCTAGCGGTGGAAACGACACCAACGTAGCCGCAGACTCTGTCCGGTCACCGACACCGGCGTTCGGACCGTCCGCAGCCGTACAGTCGGCAAGCTCGCCTGGCGCATTGAGTGAGTCAATTGACCTTCCGGCGCTGGCAGCAAGGATCGATCCCGGTTTAGTAAACATCAGCTCCAGCCTGGGCGAGCCGGGCACCGGAGTAGCAGGTACCGGAATCGTGCTGGACTCGTCTGGCGAGGTGCTCACGAATAACCACGTAATCAGGGGCGCCACCAGCATTGCCGTCACCGACGTCGGCAACGGCCAAACCTACCCGGCAACAGTCATAGGCCATGACGCCAAACACGACATCGCCGTGCTGCAATTACAGGGCGCCTCGGGCTTGGAAACCGCCTCGATCGGGGACTCCAGCGACCTTGCGGTCGGCGACGAGATCGCGGCCATAGGCAATGCCGGTGGCCGCGGCGGCACTCCGAGCGCCACAGTGGGCACGGTGACCGTTCTCGATCGGGCGGTCACGGTCAGCGACAGCGCCACCGGCGGCGTTGAGCAGCTCGCTGGGTTATTTCAGTTCACGGCCCTCGTTCAACCCGGCGACTCAGGGGGCCCGCTGGTGAACACCGCCGGACAGGTCATCGGTGTCGTCACCGCAGCATCTGTTGGGTTCGGGCCCTCTGGTGGTGAGGGGTTCGCGATCCCGATCAACGACGCGATCGCGATCAGCAAGCACATCCATGCCGGGACAGCCTCCACGACACTCAAAAGAGGACCGATCGACGTGCTCGGCTCGCCGATGCTCAAGGCGCGCGCTCCACTCGTCCTGGACCGCCCCGACGAAGCGTGCCGGGAGCGGCCAGACCTTTATCCCAGATTTCGGGTGCGCGGAGCGGAGCGGCCAGCGATCTTGTAGAGATCCGCCAGCAGCGTGGGTTCCCTCTCTGGCCTTGTATGAGGTGACGGAAGCGGAGGGATTCGAACCCCCGGCAGGGTGAATCACTTCCGTCCTTTCAGTAGGTCAATAGTGCCCTCTGGTCCTCGATGAATACAGGCGATCCGGTGCGAATGCCAGCAGAATTGCCATCAGTGTATTGCGGAACCGGCTGTGCCGATCGTGGTGTACCAGTGCAGGACAGGGTAGTTATTCGGCGACGTGACCCCGCTCCCGGCGCGTCACCCGGTCCTGCAGCTCCCTGATCCGCCTGGCAGCGCCGACCGCTGAGCTGGCCGTGCAACCGACGGTCGTATGTCACGGCAGCCGTTCAGCGCGCGTCCTGGTCGCTTCGCCGCAACACGGTAGCTACTCGCCGTAACAACAGTGAAGATCGTGGCCCAAGGCGATGAACTGTTGAAGATATTTACAAGATCAATGACCACGGGACACCGCCGCGATACCAGTCGTTCGATAGACCTTAAGGAGCGAGAAAGCATGGACTGGCGTGACCACGCGGCTTGTAGAGACGAGGATCCGGAGCTGTTTTTCCCAGTAGGCACGAGCGGTCCCGCGTTGCTGCAGATCGCCGAAGCGAAGGCTGTGTGTCGGCGCTGTCCGGTCAGTTCTGAGTGTCTCAAGTGGGCGCTGGCCTCAGGGCAGGATGCTGGTGTGTGGGGTTGTATGAGCGAGGACGAGCGGCGCGCGCTCAAGCGGCGCAGTGCAGGCACCGGGACCCGTATCAACGCCTGAGCCTGGTAGCGACCCGACGCCGCCCTCCCACATGGCCAGGTGCTCCATGAACCGGTCCGGGGCGGCGCCGTGCCAGTGCTCCTCGCCGGGCGGGCAGGTGACCGTCTCGCCGGGGTGGGCTTCGATGATGGTGCCGTCGCGGGTGCCAACCATGCCGCTACCTGCCGTAGTCATCGAGGAGTTAAGAGCACACCGGCAACGCCAGGAAGTTGAGCGGCAGAGAGCCAGTGACAGCTGGCGCGACCTGCGTGAACGGGTCGGGCTTGGCAAGCTGCGCTTTCACGACCTACGGCACACCTGCGTGTCACTACTGGTGGCGCTAGGAGTGGCGCCACACATCGTGCGGGAGATCGCCGGCCATTCCGCCATCAAGGTGACGATGACGGTCTACGCCCACGGCAATCTCGATGAGCACGCGGCGGCGCTCGCCCGGCTTGGCGCTGCTATCGGCGGGACGTCGCCGTCAACGGTTGCCGTCAACGAGAGCACCGAGGAGAAATAAGATCATGAAAACGTGTGCTGACCAGCGGAAGCGGAGGGATTCGAACCCCCGGTACCTCTCGGTACGCTCGCTTTCAAGGCGAGTGCATTAGACCGCTCTGCCACGCTTCCGAGTGCACGCTAGCCCTCCCGTTCCCGAACTTCACAGCAGAGCCCGTCCAAGGCGGCTGAACAGCTCTGCTGTGGAGTTCGGGAGCCG
This sequence comes from Pseudonocardiales bacterium, assembly GCA_032230565.1. Lineage (GTDB taxonomy): Bacteria > Actinomycetota > Actinomycetes > Mycobacteriales > Pseudonocardiaceae. The sequence continues at coordinate 22,884 of JAVXWL010000143.1, forward strand.
CAGAGTCCAAGCATCCCGGGCAAGGGGCTCAGGCACCGAGCAGGGAGGTGCGCTGTTCTTGGAGGTCGGTCAGCTCGGTGCGGGGGACGCAGCCGCGCCAGACCCGGTAGTCGACTTCCGCGAGGCCGAAGTCAGCTGCCCGGGGGCCGTTCTCGCCGATGTAGTGGATCACGGCCTGATCCGGCAAGGAGTCCACCAACTCCACCGGCAGACCGTGCCACCCGCCGCGCCAGCACAGCAGGTCAAGCGAGTCGAGCTCGTCGATCGCCACGGCGAACGCGTAGGCACCAGCCTGGTCGAGGAACTCGGCGGGCGGCTGACTGCCGGCTAGCGGGTGCAGGGTCACCTCACCGGGGCGCGGGCCGAAGTCGGCGTCGAAGTCGGCGCCGTGATACTCCGCAATCAGGCCGCGCCGCACGGTGGGGCGGGCCGATACCGGCGGCCGGTTCCACCCAGCTGGACCCAACATCGTGGCCCCGGTGCTGATCCAACCGACCTGCCGGTGCAGGTAGGCGGCCACCCGCTGCTCGTCACCAGCGGAGTCGATCCGCCACATCTCGGTGCCGGCCGGGAGCTCGATGAGATTCACCTGGTAGACGCTGCAGTCGAAGGGGGCGATGTATAGCTGCGGGTTGTGCGCGTAGAAACGCAGCACATACAAATCGTCGGTAACCGGCCAGCCCGGGACCTGGTCCAACCCGAACCGGTGAAGCAGCTCGGCGGACGGACTCGCCGGGACGTCCTCCAGTCGGGTGACGAAACCGGCGATCCGGTTCGGATCAAAGCGTCCCTGCACCACCACGTTGCCTAGGGTCAGGTCTACCAGTCCCGGCAGTACGACTTTCTGCATCGCGGTGTCCGGGGTGAGCTCAGGTACCCGGCTGGGCACCCGCAACCGGGGCGGCGAGGGCGCGCCACGCTGCCCCGACGGCCTGCGCTCCGGGCTCAGCGTGGCGCCGGCCCCTGACCCATTGGCTGCCACCCGTGCTACTGGATCTGTCATCAGCTCCACCACTTGCGCCGCGCGGGATGCCCGTCCGCCCTCGACGGCCGGGCTGGGTTCGGCGAACCTACTACCCCATTCGGCGCAAGGGTGCCGGGAGGGGGTGGGTCAGCGACTAGGTAGGTTTGCTAACAGTCGGGATCGGGCTGGTTACTGACAGCAGGCTTGCGCAGGTGCCGGTGCACCGCTCGAAGACCTCGGTCAGCACGGGTCGTTCCTCGGGGGATAGCAAATCAACCAGGTTGTCGCGAACGCCACGGACATGCGTGGGAGCCGCACTGCGCAAGACGCGCGCGCCGTGCGGCGTGAGCATCGCGCGCATCTCCTCGGCATCGAGCCAGCATGGCTGCCCGTCCACCCAGGCAGGCTAACCGATCATGTCCCGGACGACGCTGTGCGCGCCCAATCCCGCAGGACTGGCGTAACCGGCCAGCGCCAGGGTGAGATCAAAGTCACCAAGCAGGGTACCCAGCACGTGGGTCACCCCGCGCTGCCCGGCCAGCCCGAGCCCGTAAACCCACGGCCGCCCGAGCAGCACGGCCTGCGCCCCCAGCGCAAGCGCGATCAGCACATCGGCGCCGCACCGGATACCGGAGTCCAGCAGCACGGGGGCCTGCCCGTCGACGGCGGCTACCACGTCGGGCAGGCAGTCCAGCGCTGCCCTGGCGCCATCGACCTGCCGGCCCCCGTGATTGGACACCACCAGGGCGTCGACGCCGTGATCAAGCGCGGTCCGGGCGTCGTCGGGGTGGCAGATCCCCTTAATCAGCACCGGCAACCGGGTCCACTGGCGCAGCTGCACCAGATCCGACCAACTCAGGGCCGGATTGCCGAACACCTTCGCCCAGACCTGCACGGCCAGCTGCATAGCCAGTGCCGATTCTTCCGGTGGCGCGTCCAGCCGGGCCTGGAACACCGGATCGGACAGGTAGTTCGCGATGCCCTTGGCCTGCAGGAAAGGCAGCTGTGCCAACGCCAGGTCCCGCGGGCGCCACCCCAGCGACCAGGTGTCCACGGTGAGCATAAGCGCCTGGTATCCGGCCGCCTCGGCGCGGCGGACCAGCGACTCGGCCAGCTCCGGGTCCCGCGGCCAGTACAGCTGAAACCAGCGGGCCGCATCCGGCGCCGCGGCGGCGACGTCCTCCAACGTGGTCGACGACGCGGTGGACAGCACGCTGGTCAGTCCCAGTGCGGCGGCGGCGCGAGTGACGGCGAGATCAGCGTCGGGGTGCACAAGGCCGAGCACCCCGATCGGTGCGGTAAGCACCGGCGCCGTCATCGTGGTTCCCAATATCGTGGTGGACAGATCGCGCTCACTGACACCGCGCAGCATCCGCGGCACGATCCGCCACCGGGCGAACGCCGCACGGTTGGCGGCGATGGTGCGCTCAGTGGATGCTCCACCGGCGACATAGCTGAACGCCTCAGCCGGCAATACCTCCCGCGCCGCGCCCTCCAGCCCGTCGGCGGTCATCGGCAGCTCCGGCCGCTGCCCGGTCAGGCCAGCCCGGTAGATCTCGTTCGCCAGGTCACCGAAATGCGCCATACCGGGACAATATACGGTGACCCCCCGGCCAGGGCCGCCGCTTTGGCGCGACTACACTAAGTGGACTGACATAAGAAAGTCAGAGGAAGCTGAGAGTACTGATGGCGACGACGGACACACCGCGAGAATTCGATCCGCACGCTATTGATGCGTACTGGACACAGGTGTGGGATAAAGAGCAGTCCTGGGTGGTGGACAATAACGCCGACGCGGCGAACTCGGTCTATGTCCTGGAAATGCTTCCCTACACCAGCGGTGAACCCCACGTCGGCCACCTCAAGAACTACGCCGTCGGCGACGCCATCGCCCACTTCATGCGTCGGCACGACAAGCGGGTGCTCCACCCGATGGGTTTCGACGCCTTCGGCCTGCCCGCTGAAAATCATGCCATCCGTACCGGCAAGCATCCCCGGGTGTCGACCGATGAGTCGATCGCGTCTTTCCGTGAGCAGTTCAAGCAGTGGGGCATTTCGATCGACTGGACTCGGGAGATCAGCACCCACGAACCTAGCTATTACCGCTGGACACAGTGGATCTTCCTGCAGCTCTATAAGGCGGGGCTGGCCTACCGGAAGCGGTCCGCGGTCAACTGGTGCCCCAAGGACGCGACGGTCTTGGCCAACGAACAGGTCGTCGACGGCCGTTGTGAGCGCTGCGGCACATTGGTCGAGTCGAAGAACCTGGAGCAGTGGTTCTTCAAGATCACCGACTACGCTGATCGGCTGCTGGCCGATCTCGACGGCCTGGAGTGGCCTGCGCACGTCAAGACCATGCAGCGCAACTGGATCGGGCGCTCGGAGGGTGCCAGCGTCATCTTCCACTGCGCCGAAGTCGACTTCGATATCGAGGTCTTCACCACCAGACCGGACACGCTGTTCGGCGTGACGTTCTTGGCCATCTCGCCGGAGCACCCTGAGCTGCACCGCTTGATCGCCGGAACACCGGCGCAGCCGGCGATCCAGGAGTACGCCAATCAGGCCCGCCGGGAAAGTCACGCCGAGCGCGGCGGCGATCGCGTGAAGACTGGCATCCTCACTGGGCGGCACGCGGTGCATCCGCTCAGCGGCGCCAAGGTGCCGATCGTGGTGGCCGACTACGTGTTGATGGAGTACGGCACCGGCGCCGTGATGGGCGTGCCAGCCCACGATGAGCGCGACTATGCCGCAGCTCAGACACTGGGTTTCGATATCCGCCAGGTCATCGGGTCGGCAGCCGGATCGGCTGACGAGCTGCCGTTTACCGCCAAGGGTGTGACGACGAACTCGGGCGAGTTCGACGGTTTGGAGTCGGCGCAGGCGTCGCGACGGATCGTCGCTGCGCTCGTCGAGCGCGGTGCCGGCGAGGCCTCGATCAGCTACCGCTTGCGTGACTGGCTGTTGTCGCGCCAGCGCTACTGGGGTTGCCCCATCCCGATGCTGTATTGCGAGTCGTGCGGGTTGGTGCCAGTACCCGAAGACCAATTGCCGGTGCTGCTACCGGACGTCGAGGACTACGCGCCCAAGGGCAAATCACCGCTGGCCACGGCCGTCGACTGGGTCCAGACCCGCTGCCCGCAGTGTGCCGGGCCGGCCAAGCGCGAGACCGACACCATGGACACCTTCGTCGACTCCTCCTGGTATTATCTTCGCTACTGCGACCCGCACAATACGCGGGTGCCGTGGAGCGAGCAGGCCGTTACCACCTGGATGCCGGTCGACCAATACATCGGCGGCATTGAGCACGCAATCTTGCATTTGCTGTACTCCCGTTTCCTGTGTAAAGCGCTGAGCGATCTTGGGCACCTGTCGACGCAGGAACCATTCCAGCGGCTGTTCACTCAAGGCATGATCACCAGAGACGGCGCCAAGATGTCGAAGTCGAAAGGCAATGTCGTCTCTCCGCGCACGCTCATCGACCAATACGGCGTCGACGCGGTCCGCTGCTATGTCCTGTTCATGGGTCCACCCGAGGCCGGCGGCGACTGGTCCGACGAGGGCGTGGAAGGCGTCTACCGTTTTCTGCGACGGCTGTGGCGAGTGGCCGCCGACGTAGCCGGTAGCCACGATGCCGTCCTTGGCACGGCGCTTGATCAAGCGCGCGAGGACGAGCTGCGGCGCGAAATGCACGCCACCATCAAGAAAGTCACCGAAGACATGTCCGGTGGCAGCTTCGCGTTCAACACCGCGATCGCAGCGCTGATGAAGCTCAACAACAGCTGCATCCTCGCCGCGCAGAACGGCATCAGACGGGAGACCCTGCGCGAGGCCGTGCGGACGATCGCCTCGCTGCTGTTGCCCTTTGCGCCGCACGTCGCCAGTGAGGTCTACCACCAGTTGACCGGCGACCACGTGTGGAAGCAGCCGTGGCCGGTCGCCGATGAGGCGTGGCTGCATCTCGATACGGTGGAGCTGGCCTTGCAGATCAATGCAAAGAATCGCGGCAAGCTGGTGGTTGCGGCGGACGCGCCAGAAGACGCCATCAAGCAGGCAGCGCTGGACAGCGACATCGTGCGGGCAGCGCAGAACGGCAGCACCATCCGCAAGGTGATCGTGGTCCCCGGCCGCCTCGTCAACGTGGTCGTCAAGTAAACGCACCCCGCCGCTCGATGCCGTTCACCGCTCGCCCGGACTAGGTCGGGTACGCACGGGGTACTTCGGATCTCGTGCGGGTTCTTGAACGGCGAAGCTTGACCGAGGTTATCGGCGGTGACGGACGACCCAGTGCGGCGAGCGATCTGTGCTTCGCCCGGTTGGAACACGGTTACCCGCACGATGTCCTCGCCGCGATCCACGCCCGGAGCGTGCAGATCAGGCAGGCGTCCCATCCGAAGCAGCAGAAGTTTCTCGGGTTGGACCACCTCCGCCGGGTTCAGAGCCTGATCCCGCTCGTCGCGGACTTGGTGCACGATCCGCACCGGCTGGAGCGGCTCAGCGCGGTCGCCGGCATCGAGCTGGAGCCATACCCGATCAGCACGTCATGCTCGGGCGTGAACTTCTACTGGCCGGGGCAGGAGCCCATCGAATTCCACGCCGACGGACCCGCCTTTGTCGAACTCGTACCAGTCCACGCGGACGGCAGCCAAGATGGCGGTAGCACGGTGGTGTTCCGTGGACCCGTTGATGTCGGGCTCGCCCGGTTGCGGGCCGACGGCCAACTTCCCAGCGACGAGCTCATCCACATTTCCCAGCGCGTCGGCTCCAGCGTGTTGTTGCAAGGCCGGATGGTCTTACACACCGCCGAAACGCTCTCCGACGGCCACCGCGTGACACTGGTGATGTCGCTGCGGTCGAAAACAGAGCCGTGGAAGGACAGCAACACGTTGAGGCGGCTACTTATGGACGATCGCCCAGAGGACGTCGCGACGGACTGGCGCACCGACGTCGACACCCGGCAGCTGCCAGCGCTGAGATCGTTCCTGTTCTCATAGGAAGCCCAACATCTGCCGGCAGCCGTCCAGCCCGTCGGCTTGCAGCGTCCAGTCCGGACGGACGAAATGCGACGGCTCCAGCACCAGCCGGATCTCCGTGGCCGCCACGCCGCGCTGGGCGAAGATGTTGGCGCCGTCGGTGCGGTAGCCCAGCTTCTCGCTGAGGCGCAGCGAGGCCGCGTTATCGGCGAATGCCCCAGAGCGCGCGATGCTGGCGCTGAGGTGGTCGAAGGCAAGCAGCAGGACAGCGGCGCGCATCTCGGTGCCCAATCCCTGGCGCTGATGCGAGAGACCTAGCCAGGACCCAGTGGAGACCTCGCGGGTGATCGCGAATTGCTTCCCGGACAGCTCTTGGACGCCGATGACCTGGCCACCGTGGCGGACCAGGAAGTTGACGCTCCAGTCCGTTGCGGTGAGCTGCGCACGCGCCCGCCAGAAGTGCTGCACGGAGCTGCGCACAAGATCGTCGGGTCGCTGGTCGGTCCAGGCGGTGAGGAAGGGCATCTCCTCCGGCGGGTGCACGCCGCGCAGCGCCAGCGCGGCCAGCTCGTGGAGGCCCGCGTCGTCGTCGGGGCGCAGCGTCAGACGGGGAGTGCGTAGCACCAGATGCCGCAGCGGCCAGGGGTCCGGCATAGCCGCAACGGTGCCACGTACCAGCGACTACCGTCAGGCACCATGCGAGCGATCACGATCACCGAGTTCGGCGACCCAGCGGTGCTTCAGCTCACCGAGCAACCCGACCCCAGCCCGGGACCTGGCGAGGTATTGATCGACGTCGCCGCGTCCTCGGTCAACCGGGCCGACCTCGCGCAACGGCAGGGCCGGTATCCCCCGCCGCGCGGGGCCAGCGAGATCCTCGGCCTGGAGTGCTCCGGCACGATCGCCGAGCTCGGTGAGGGCGTATCCGGGTTCGGGGTGGGCGACGAGGTGTGCGCGCTGCTGGCCGGCGGCGGCTACGCCGAGCGGGTGGCCGCACCGGCTGGACAGGTGATGCCGCTGCCGCCCGGCGTCGATCTGGTCACCGCGGGCTGTGTGCCCGAGGTGGCCTGCACGGTGTGGTCGACGGTGGTGCGCCACGCCGGGCTCGCCGCCGGCGAACTACTGCTGATACACGGCGGGTCTGGAGGCATCGGAACACATGCGATCCAGGTCGGTCGGGCGCTGGGCGCGCAGGTCGCCACCACCGCGTCGGGGCCGCGGCTGGCACGCTGCGCAGAGTTCGGTGCCCAGATCCTGATCGACTACCGTGAGCAGGACTTCGCCGAGCAGCTCGCCGGGCGCGCCGACGTCATCCTCGACAACATGGGCGCCAAATACCTATCCCGCAACCTCGCCGCGCTCGCCCCGGACGGGCGGCTGGTGGTGATCGGGTTGCAGGGCGGCGCCAGTGCGGAGCTGAACCTCGGCGCGCTGCTGCCCAAGCGGGCCAGCGTGGCGGCGATCGGGCTGCGCGGGCGGCCGGTGGACGGTCCGTACGGAAAAGCCGCCCTGTGCGCCGACGTCGTCGCCCGGTTGTGGCCGATGTTCGGTGACGGTCGGGTCAACCCCGTGGTGCATGCGACGATTCCCCTGGCGGACGCCGCGCTGGCCCATCAGATGCTCGAAACCGGTGGCGTCGTCGGCAAGATCCTGTTGACCGCCCGCGGTTGAGCGGATTTACGCTGGGGAACAATGAGGTCATGAGCGAACCGCAGGAGCAGCAGGTCTTTGTAATCGGGCCAGACGGTCAACCGGTGGCCGCCGGCACCGTCGAGGACCACCGCGGCGGGGCGGACGTCTCCGACATGGTCGAGCAACCCGCCAAGGTGATGCGCATCGGCAGCATGATCAGACAGTTGCTGGAGGAGGTGCGTGCCGCGCCGCTGGACGAAGCCAGCCGCAACCGGCTCCGGGAAATCCACCAGTCCTCGATCCGCGAGCTCGAGAAGGGCCTGGCCCCGGAGCTGCGCGACGAGCTGGAGCGGCTGTCGTTGCCGTTCAGCGACGAGTTCACACCCAGTGACGCCGAACTGCGGGTCGCGCACGCCCAGCTCGTCGGTTGGCTGGAGGGCCTGTTCCACGGCATCCAGACCACCCTGTTCGCCCAGCAGATGGCCGCCCGGATGCAGCTGGAGCAGATGCGCCGCGGCCTACCCCCCGGCGCCGTCCCCCCCGGCATGCAGCCCGGAATGCCGCAGGCAGAACCCGGAACCCGCGGCACCGGCCAATACCTCTAACCAACCCCGCAGTCGATCGCGAGCGGCGCTCGCGCTATTCGCCCATCGGGAAGGTGGCTGAGGTGTTCACGGCTGGGTCGTCGGGCGGCACGATCGGCAGCAGCACCGAGGACGAGTGGCTGGGATCGTGGTAAATCGTCTGGTCGGCGGGCTGCCAGGTTGTGTCGGTGCCGAAGGGCTGACCGGTGTTCGGGTTCGGCGCGAACTGCGGGAAGTCGCTGCTGGAGATCTCCAGCCGGATCCGGCTACCGGCCGGAAACAGGTAGCTGGTCGGCCACACGTGGATGGTGTACTCGTTGATCTGACCGGGAATGACCGGTTCGGCGCGCTCCAGTGAGGTACGCAGCCGGGCGTTCTGGATTCCGTTGTTCAGGTTGAGCGCGGTCCCGTCTGCGCGCAGGGCGACCAGCTTGGCGGTGAAGTCGGTGTCCGGTGCGGAGGTCGCCGCATACAGGGTGACCGTGATCGGTCCGGTCACCTCGGTGCCCTCGGTCAGCGGCGCGGTGGTGTAGATGAGCACGTCCGGACGTTGCTCGATCGGTCCCTGGTCGTAGGGACCTTGCGGTCCGGAAATCGCCGCGCAGCAGGAGTGCCCGCCGACGCTGGGTACCGGATCAGACGGGTCATAGCGGTAGCTGTCGGTCGCTCCGCCGGCTCCAGGTGCCTGCGTTGACAGCGTGCCGTCCCCGATGGAGCTGTTCGCGTGCCCCCCCGAGCTCAGGTAGTAGCGGGTGAATCGGGTGCCCGGCACCGGCCAGGCGGTGGTGGAGCGCCACCGGTTAGCGCCCATCTCGAAGTAGTCCACGGTAGGCCCGGACCCGGCCACGGTATTGGACTGGCCCTTGAGGTAGTGGTCGAACCAGGCGAGCATCAGCTCGTTGATCGGGCTGTTGGCGACCGGGCCGATGTTCTTGAGCATCGGCGCCTCGATACTGCCCGGCCGACCCCAGCCGATGTGGTCCCACGGTCCGATCACGATCCGCTGTCCGGCGCGCGCCGCAGCGGTTGCGCCGTGGCCGACCATTCCGGTGAAGTTCTCCACCCCGCCGGCCAGGAACGCGTCATACCAGCCCTCGAAGTGCAGCACCGGGACCGTCACCTGGTCGTAGTGGCCGCGGATGCTCCAGCGCTTCCAGTACTCGTCGTAGGTCGGGTGGCGGATCGCGTCGAAGAAGTACGGTGCCACACTCGGATCCTCCGGGTGCAGCGGTGGGAAGGTGGCGCAGGGCCGGTAGTGCTCCCAGCTCGCCCCGTTGCGCGCCGCCTCAGTCAACTCGGCGGCAGTCTCCAGGTCGCCGCGCTGACGCGCTGCGGTAAGCGCGATCGTGTCCATCATCCACGGTTCGATGAACGCCAGCCGGAAGACGCCGTCCTCATAGGTCCAGTTCTGGTAGTAGTCCGATGAGGTGTTCGCCGGCACGATCGTGACCAGGTGTGGCGGAGTGCGGATCGCGGCCAGCCACTGCGTGGCACCCACATACGACGTGCCGTACATGCCGACCTTGCCGTTCGACCCCGGCAGCGCCGCGGCCCACTCCACGGTGTCGTAGCCGTCGTCGGCATCGTGGGCGTACTCGTAGAAGGTCCCGCCGGAGGCGCCCTGGCCGCGGATGTCCTGCACCACGACCAGGTAGCAGTGCGACGCGAACCAGGCCGGGGTCTGGAACCGGGACGGCTGTACGGCCGCGCTGGCTTTGCCGTACTGGGTGCGCATCAAGATCACCGGCGCGGCCTCGGGTGCCGAGGGCCGGTAGACGTCGGCCTTGAGCACCGTTCCATCACGCATCCGCGCTGGCACGTCGGCCTGTGTGGTCACCCGGCACGGCCCCGCCCCGGTGCTCGGCGGCCACCCCATGCCACCGCTGGTACTTGAGCACGCCAGCAGACCCGTCACCAAAGCGAATGCGGCAAAGGTCTGCCCCGCGCGCCTCGCCGATCTACTGACCACAGGTCACCCCCAGGCGTCGGCAATCACGGCACCCGCCGACTACCCGCAGCGCCAAGCGCCATGCGTTGTGTCGCCCTATCGAGGAACTCCTGTCTGTGCCGCACGCGGCCACCAACGTGATCGGGCGCCGGGGCAAGCAGGGTCAGATGGTAGCGCTGTGGCCGGCGATCCTGCCGAAGACGAGGGCCTCGGCGAAGTTGGTTGACGTCTGGTAGCGCGATCCCCAGATTGAGCCCAGCTCGCCAGCAGCGTAGAGACAGGGGATGGCGTGACCATCGATGTCGAGCACCCGCGCGTGGTTGTCTCGGCGCGGGCCACCCTGGGTGTTGTACAGCAGCGGAACCAGCCGCAGCGCATGGTAAGGGAGCTGGAGCGGCGTCAGAGACTCCGAACAGCGGCCGAATTGTCCATCGTGGCCAGCACGACAAGCATCGTTGTATGCCTGCACGGTCCGCGTCAGAGCTTGGGCTGGGATCCCCAATGTCTGCGCGAGTTCGGTCAGGGTGGCGGCCCGGACGATCCATCCGCGGTCGATCTCGACGCTGTTGTCCTCACTCCACTCATACCCGAGCACTACGACGTTGTAGGAAAACATGCTGATGCCGATCGGTCCGTTCGTGACGTTTTCCTCGCCGAAGATCGCGAAGCAGGGCAGTCGGGGATAGTCGAAGCTCGCCGGATCGTAGTTAGCCGTCAACCGGCAAGCCGTGTGCGCTTCCACCCGTGTTTCGTCGACGAACCGGTGGCCCTTCCCGTCGACGTAGAGGAAACCCGATCGCGGCAGGTTCACCGCAAAACCGGCATCAAAGCCCTCGACGACGATGCCCAAGGCGCTGGCCTCGTCTCCCAGATGCCACATCCCGGCCCCGACCCGCTGCGCCAGCCGCAGCCCGTCGCCGGTGTTGCCGGGAGATCCGAGGGCGCCGACCGCGCTCGGCAGCAGGTGCGCGCGCCTGAGCGCCTCGCTGTAGGCGAACCCGCCGCAGGCCAGCACCACGGCCTGGCGGGCCAGGACCTGCCCTCGACTGCTATCGGACTGCACCACCGCGCCGGTCACGCGGCCCGTTTCATCCGTTAGCAGCTCGAGCGCCGGCGTGCCGCAGCGCACCGGGATGCCCCGCTGGGCGACCGAGCCGGCGAGCAGATGCCATATGCGGGCTCCGCCCGTCGGTTGCGGGCAGTGGTCAGTCTGCTTGAGCCGGCGAAGCACCAGGTCCAGCCCTTGCGCAGTGGGCAGCTGCGGGAAGGACAGGTTCGGGATGTAGTAGGACGACAACGGGCCCATCGGCGGCTCCGTGAGATCCTCCAGCTCACCGCCCATGCCCGCCAGCCACGCCGGCAGCTGGACTAACCCGTGGACGTAGGTTTCGATCACCTCAGCGGGGGTCGTGCCAGCACAGACCTCGGTCAGATACCGGCAGAATCGCTGCACGTCATCCGGGTGCGCCGGATAGACGGTGTTCGCCGAAGACACCAACGAGTTGCCGCCCGCCTGCGCGCACTTCTCCACCACCACGACCTGCGCCCCCGCGTCGTGCGCGGCCAGCGCCGCGGCCAATCCTGCGGCCCCGGAGCCGATCACCAGGACGTCGACCTCTTGAAGTTCATCGCCTGAACTGTGTGTCGAAGCCTTCCGCGCCACGATCACTCCTTCGGGCCGGCTACGGCGTCACAGGTCCTGAATGGTGTACAGATCGGCGGCGGCCCAGTGGACGAGGGCCCCTCGCTGCCTTCCCTGCCCTGCGGTTCCCCAACTCCACAGTAGAGCTGTTTGATCAACGCTGGACAGCTCTGCTGTTGAGTTCGGGAAGCTGGTTGCCCCGAAGGGGGAGCTGGTTGCTCCGAAGGTGGATGCATCGCAGCGCGGGTAGCAGCGGGCGCACCCGCAGGCCGGGGCAGCGAGCGCCGTCCGGGTACCCTCGCGGACCATGCAGTACACCGCAGCGGCGCCGGAGATCAGCACGGACCCGGCGCTGTCGTCCCGGAGCTTGTCTCGGGCGTTCGGTGATCTGCGGGACGGGTGGCGGCAGCGTGGGCTGTGGGGGCATCTGGGCTGGC
>JAVXWL010000271.1:0-17709 GCA_032230565.1 Pseudonocardiales bacterium
TGACGTCTGCAACGGTGACAGCGGGCATAGCGGCCACCTCCTAACTCATTGACGTTTCAACTACGAGTCTCAACATGTGGACCGCTCTGTACATTCCCCGCGGCGAACCGAGCGACGTCCACCACCGGGCAGCGCGGACCCGACGCCTGCGCGAGTCGAAGGTCCGCCGTCACCAGGCTGGTATCAAGCGACTCCGCTAGAGCGACGTACCGCGCCCCCGGGCCTTGCCAGGCTCAGGGTCCAAGCGAATTTCAAGTGCCCTTGCGCAGCAGCGATTTCAGGATGGTGCGCTGATTTTTGAATTTCGGGAACGTTAGAGACGGTTTCTGCCTGAGGATCGCAACGCGAGCAACGATGCCACCGAGGCTGCAACTGCTGCGACCAGTCCCAGGTACAGCCCCACACCGGCACCACTGGACACCGTGAAGGCGCTGCCCAGGTCGAAGTCGCCCAGCTCACCCAGCCGGTCCAGCTTGCGCGACTCAACCCCGCCGCCGACGTCCGGGTATGTCACCCAGCGCAGCACAATCGTGAGTACCCCCAGCGCGGACAGGCCAAGAGTGATCAACGGCCTGGACGCGGGCAGTGTCACCCGGCCACCGAACGCGTCGAGGAGGACCACGCCGCCGGCCGCGACCAGCAGGAGTACGGCGAACCATGCGCCGAAGCCGGCGTTCCAGGCGTCCACACCACTGGATCGGTCGACTCCTAGCACCGTGATGCTGGCGCTGTACCAGGGCAGGAAACTGGAGATGTACGCCAGCAGGGCCGCGCCGATCACGATCCGGTCCATCGTCCGCACGGTGCCCGCTTGAGATCCCGCCATGTCTGGTATGCCTCCCGGAGCGACCTTGACCGAGCCGTGCAAGCTACCCTAGAGCAAGCTGCGCCGCATCCAGGGCAACCACCCAAACAGGCAGCAATAGATGCAGAGGAAGATCACCGGAGAAATGAGCGAGGGCAAGAGCACGGCTAACTCGGTCGCCGATATCGAGGCCAAATGGCGCGGCGAGTGGGCCGAACGCGGCACCTACCGGTTCGACCGGACCAAGCCTCGCAGCGAGATATTCTCCATCGACACCCCACCGCCGACCGTCTCCGGCGCGCTGCATCCTGGCCACCTCTTCTCCTACACCCACACCGACATCATCGCCCGTTACCAGCGCATGTGCGGCAAAGAAGTCTTCTACCCCATGGGTTGGGACGACAACGGTTTGAACACCGAACGTCGGGTGCAGCTGATGCTGGGGGTGACCTGCGATCCGAGCCTGCCCTACGATCGGAATTTCGGCGTCCCGAATAAGCGCATGAAGCCCACCGTGGCGATCAGCCGCCCCAACTTCGTCGAATGCTGCGCCGCAGTGACCGAAGTGCTGGAAAAGCAGTATTTCGAGCTGTGGTCAGCGCTCGGGTTGTCGGTCGACTGGACGCAGACCTATACCACGATCGGCAAGCATGCGATCCAGACTTCTCAGCACGCGTTCCTTGAACTCCTCACCAAGGGTCTGATCTACCGCACCGAGTCCCCCACGCTGTGGGACGTGGATTTCCGGACAGCCGTCGCGCAGGCCGAACTTGAAGATCGCGACATACCGGGAGCATTTCATCGCTTGCGTTTTCGCGCCGAGGCCGATGCGACGCCTATCTTCATCGAGACCACCCGCCCGGAACTGCTGCCCGCGTGCGTTGCGCTGGTCGCCCATCCCGACGACGAGCGCTACCAGCACCTTTTCGGCGCCACGGCACTGTCACCATTGTTCGACGTGGCCGTCCCTATTGTCGCCCACGAGCTTGCCGAGCCGGGCAAGGGCAGCGGCATCGCGATGATCTGCACCTTCGGCGACACCACGGATGTCACCTGGTGGCGGGAGCTCAAGCTGGAGCTCCGAGCGATCGTCGACAAAGCCGGGAGAATCACCGAGGAGATGCCGCACGGCATCGTCAGTGCGCGCGGCCAGCAGGCCTACGCCCAACTGGCCGGCAAGAAGATGGCACCAGCTCGCGAGAGGATCGTCGCGCTGCTCACCGAGTCCGGGGAACTGGAAGGCGCCCCGCGACCGACAATCCATCCGGTCAAGCATTGGGAGAATGGCACCAAGCCGCTGGAGATCGTCACCAACCGGCAATGGTTCATCCGTTATCCGTCCAAGAGCGACATGATCGCGCGTGGCGAGCAACTGCGGTGGGTGCCGGAATACATGCAGACACGCTACGAAGACTGGGTCAACGGGCTCATGGGTGACTGGAACATCACCCGTCAACGGTTCTTCGGTGTTCCCTTTCCGGTGTGGTACCCCATTGAGCCCGACGGCACGGTGGCACCCGACCGGCCCATCGTGGCCGGCGTCGAGAATTTGCCGATCGATCCGTCCGTCGATGTTCCCGAGGGTTTCACGGCCGACCAGCGCGACGTGCCCGGTGGCTTCACCGCCGACCCGGACGTCATGGACACCTGGGCGACGTCGTCGTTAACGCCGCAGATCGCCGGCCACTGGATCGACGATGCGGACCTGTGGCAGCGGGTTTACCCGATGGACCTGCGCCCGCAGGCGCACGACATCATCCGGACATGGCTTTTTTACACCATCGTGCGCAGCCACTACAGCTTCGGCACTGCGCCCTGGGGCACCGTCGCGATCTCGGGCTTCGTCTACGATCCGGATCGTAAGAAACTATCCAAATCCTCGGACAACAGCCCAGACACGCCGAGCAATCTGATTGCCTCATTCGGTGCCGATGCCGTGCGGTACTGGGCGGCAGGGGGGCGCCCCGGGCTCGATCTGGCCTTCGACCGTAACCAGTTCAAGATCGGCCGCAAGCTGGTAGTGAAATTGCTCAACGTCGCCAAGTTCATTGGCGGATTCGGTGCGCCGTCGACCGATGCGAGCGCGACGCATCCGCTTGACACCGCCCTGCTCGTGCGGTTGCAGAAAACTGTCGCCGAGGCTACCGCGGCCTTTGAGAGCTATGATTTCACTAAAGCCTTGCTGGTGACCGAAACGTTCTTCTGGTCTTTCTGTGATGACTATGTCGAGTTGGTGAAAAACCGCGCCTACCAACAGGACAGCTCGGCGCTGGCGACGCTGCGCCACGCCCTCGACGTCATGCTCCAGCTCTTCGCGCCATTCCTTCCGTTCGTCACCGAAGAGGTGTGGTCGGCGTCCCACGACGGTTCGGTTCACCGCTCCCGGTGGCCCGACTCCGCCGCCCTCGGCGGGCAACGGGAGGGCGACGCCGCCCATCTTGATGCGGCCGCGACCCTGCTCCACGAGATTCGCAAGGCGAAAAGCGCCGCGAAGGTCTCGTTGCGGACGGTCGTCAGCGAGCTCACCGTGCACGCCAGCGCAGACCATCTTCGTTTGGTGCGCGCGGTCATCGATGACATCCGCGAAGCCGGGAATGTCGCGAAGGTATCCACCCGGCCCAGCGACAACGGCGTCCGTGTCGACGTGGAACTCGAGCCTGCTGTAGCGCAGTGATATGCCGAGAAGCTCCCACGGCAACTCGGCAGCCAAGTTGCCTCTCACGGCACATTCGCAACGTATCCTGCGCCACTTTTGGGACTGGTGAGACCTGAGGTGCCGGTTGCCGCCTGTGATGGCGTCGAAATCAGTTCACGAGCCGAGCCGAGCCGGGCCGGGTCTCGGCTCGGGTGGTGAGCGGTCGGCTCGGGTCCAGCGCAGCACGAGCGCAAGCACGGCGATCAGGATCGGCACCTCACCGAGCATCCAGGCCGTAACCGCCCCGAGCCGCTGGTCGGCGAGCAGGTCGGGGACGAAAGGCAGCCGCAGCGCGCCGTAGAAGCCGGTCGCCACGGGCGTCGCCCGGCTCAGTAACCAGCTGGAGAACGCGGCGTGCAGCGCCATCACGGCGAACACCATGACGATTCGACCGATTGCCGGCAGCCCGCCCCCGGGCAGGCTCTGACCGACGACGGGCCAAAACAGCGCAAGGCCGGTGAGCAAGAACACGGTGTTCATGGCCAGGTGCGCCCAATGCTGCGCGACGATGGTATCGAACAGCTCGGTCGGATAAAGCCCGAAAAGGGTCACTGCCACCGCTGCCCACGCGATTGCCGGGTTGCGAGCCAGCCGCATTGCTGGGGCGTCGAGCAGACTCACCAGCCGCCGTGCCATCCGGTCCGGGGAGAGTTCCAGCGCCATGGTCATCCCGTGACCCAGCACGAAAAGCACCGGAACGAAGGTGGCGATCAGCATGTGCTGCACCATGTGCACGCTGAATACCGCGGGGCCGTAGGTGCCGATTCCCGATGACGTGGCCACCAGCAGCACCGCGCAGCCGGCCAGCCACGCCGCGGTGTGTCCAGCGGGCCAGGGCCGTCCGGCGCGGCGAAGGCGACGCACGCCGACCAGGTAAAGCGCGCCTGCCAGCACCGATAGCGAGCCGAATACCAGGTCGAACCGCCACCGCAGGGCTAGGTCCACGGCGCTGAGATGCGATGGCAGGTCGTAGCCCAGCAGGTAGACGAGCCTGCTGGGTTGGTAGCCCGATTGCGCCGGTGGGAACAGCCGAGTCAGCCCGGTACCTGCGGCAGCCGCTGCGGCGAGTAGCAGGATTTCCAGGACGCCGAGGCGCAGCGCCATCGTCCGCCCTGCGCCTGTCACCACCGCCGCGCGGCTCCGCTTACCGATCACCGCCAGCCCCAGCAGTATTACCGCGCTGACCACGACCAGCAGGCCGTATCCGCTGGTTAGCAGATCCGACGGGGCAACCGCGTAAGCCGCGGACACCACGCCCGAAACGCCGACCAGCGGCAGCGACCAGGTAGCGACCGCGGTGTGCCGGCGCAGCACGACAGCTCGTTCGTCGTGTCCGCGCTTGAGGTGCGACAGCATCGCGATGGTGCTGCCCAGCCACAGCACGGCACCGAGCACATGCAGAGTCAGCGCATCGCCGGCGATGTCGTGCGACCGCTCGGCGTTGGTGGCCGCGGTCAAGGTCAGCGGCAGAAGCCCGGCCAGCGCCAGTAGCAGCAGGCCGACGGTGCTGCGCCAGGACAGCGCCCAGCCGGCGAGCATGCCCACCACCAGCGCCACTAGCGCCGCCAGCGCCCAGCCGGTGGCCTGCTCGACCTGACCGATGCCGACGACCAGCGCATCGGGGCGGGTGCGGAACCGACCCGGGGACATGCCACTGTTCTCCGCGACGGTGAGCACCGCGACAACAGCGGATCCGCCCGCCTGTATGAAGGACCACCCCCGGGCCGCGAGCAGCCCGGCGTACCCGCTCGGTGACACGACGCCGTACGGGTCGCCCGGCGCCAGCACCGCCGCTAATAGCAGGTTCCCGACAGCGGCCGCCGCGGCGCCCAGCGCCACCACGCGAGCCGCGGGTAGTCCCGCGTCCACCACTGGCCCCAGTGCTGGTAGGCCGTAGAGCACCGAGACGCTGGGCGCTAAAGCGGCGAGCAATCCGCCGGTCAGCGCCGCGACTGCCACCAGGCCCAGGGCGAGTGATGGCCACCCTCGCATCGATCGGCTGCGCATCGGCCGCTTGGCCATGTCGGTGGGCCCGGCATGGTCGGGTACCCGACGCGCTGCGTTGGCGATGACGTGCCCCCGGTCGGAGTTGCCTGCTTCAGCGCCCACTGTGCCCAGCGATGCCGCCCTCTCGCTCACGGACGCTATCGGCCCGCAGCCCAAGATCCCGGCTCGCGTCGATGGCAGCTGGCGCGCCGGAGGGGCGGTAGTGCCGCAGGCGCAGACTGTGCGAGACCACGAACACCGACGACAGTGACATGGCCGCGCCTGCGACCAGCGGGCTGAGCAGTCCGGCCACGGCCAGGGGCAGCGCTGCCACGTTGTAGCCGAATGCCCACACCAGGTTCCAGCGGATCGTGCGGTGGGTCCGCCGGGCGAGCTCGACCGCCTCGGGAACGACCATCAGGTCCTCGCGGGCGAGCACGATGTCGGCGGCCTCGATGGCGGCGTCGGTGCCGTGCCCAAGCGCCATACCCAGATCAGCGACGGCGAGCGCGGCCGCGTCGTTGACCCCGTCGCCGACCACCGCCACCCGGTGTCCCCGTTCCTGCAACCGGCGCACCACGTCGGCCTTGCCCTCCGGCAGGGTTTCGGCGATCACGTCGTCGATACCGACCTCGGCGGCCACTGCAGCGGCGGTGCGGGCGTTGTCCCCGGTCAGCAGCACCGGGTGCAGCCCGAGCCGGCGCACCGCGGCGACCGCCGCGACGCTGCTGGCCCGCACCGTGTCCGCTACCGCGAGCAGGCCGTGTGCGCTGCCCGCCCACCCGACCAGCACGACGGTGACGCCGCGCTCTTCGAGCTCGAACCTGGCCGATTCGAGCTCGTCGGGGACTTGCAGACCGTGCTCAGCGAGCAGCTGGGCCCGACCGACCACCACCTCAAGACCGTCAACCACGCCGCGGGCGCCGAGGCCGGGCAGCGCCTCGAAGTCGGTGACCGCGGGCAGTGTTCCGATCTCCGCGGCG
Source organism: Pseudonocardiales bacterium (assembly GCA_032230565.1). Classification (GTDB taxonomy): domain Bacteria; phylum Actinomycetota; class Actinomycetes; order Mycobacteriales; family Pseudonocardiaceae. Next base: position 6,470 of record JAVXWL010000271.1, read on the forward strand.
GCGGCCGTGGTCAGCGCCGTCGCGATGGGATGCTCAGAGGCGGCCTCGACGGCGCCGGTCATCGCTAGCAGCCGGGAGCGTTCGACTCCCGCCGCGGGGCGCACATCGACCAGGCGCATGCGTCCCTCGGTCAGCGTTCCGGTCTTGTCCAGCACCACGGTGTCGACGTTGTGGGTCGACTCCAAAGCCTGTGGGCCCTTGATGAAGATCCCCAGCTGCGCCCCGCGGCCGGTGCCCACCAGCACTGCGGTCGGCGTGGCCAGGCCCAACGAGCAGGGGCATGCCACCACGAGCACGGCGACCGCGGCGGTGATCGCCAGCCCGGCCGGCTGGCCGGCGAATAGCCAGCCGAGTGACGTGAGCAGCGCGAGCACCAGCACGGCTGGGACGAACACTGCCGCGATCCGGTCGGCCAAACGCTGCGTCCCCGCCTTTCCTTCCTGGGCGCGTTGCACCAGCCGGGCCATCCGGGCGAGCTGGGTGTCGGCACCCACCCGGGTGGCCCGCAGCAGTAGCCGCCCGCTGGTATTGATCGCGCCGCCGACCACGTCGTCGCCGGCAACCACCTCCCGGGGCACCGGTTCGCCGGTGACCATGCTGACGTCCAGTGCGGACCGACCCTGTTCGACCACCGCATCGGTGGCGATCTTTTCGCCCGGCCGTGCGGTGAACAGGTCGTCGACGACCAGCTCGGAGATCGGGACTCGGCAGGGCTCGCCGTCACGCAGCACCTCGACGTCCTTGGCGCCCAGCGCGAGCAGCGTCCGCATCGCCGCGCCGGCCGACCGCTTGGCCCGCGCCTCGAAGTAGCGCCCGGCCAGCAGGAAAGTGGTAACGCCCGCCGCGACGTCGAGGTACATGGCGTGATCGCTACCGGCGAGGACAGAAAGACCCTGGCCAAGGCCCGGCGAGACCGCGCCGCCGTTGAACATGATCCACAAAGACCACGCGGAGGCGGCCAGGATGCCGACCGACACCAGGGTGTCCATCGATGACGTGCCGTGCCGGGCACCGGTGACAGCAGCGCGGTGAAACGGCAGCGCGCACCAGCCGACCACCGGCGCGGCCAGCGCCAAGCAGACCCACTGCCAACCGGAGAACCGGAGCTCCGGGAACAGCGACAGGGCCAGGGAGAGGTCGCAGATCGGCACGGCGAGTACCGCGGCGACCGCCAGCCGCCGGCGCAAGTCGGCTACGCGATCCGCGTGCCCGGCGTCGTCGTCGACCGCGGGGACATCATCGACCCGGCGAGCCGTGTACCCCGCGCGCTGGACGAGATCGATCAGCGCCCGAGGGTCGGTGTCGCCGGGGCATTGCACCCGAGCCCGCTCGGTCGCGTAGTTGACCGTGGCCGTGACGCCGTCGAGCTTGTTCAGCTTGCGTTCAACGCGCGCGGCACATGCGGCACAAGTCATCCCACCGACGAGAATCTCGTAGCACCGCAGCGCCGTCGGCGCGGGACGTGCAACCGTGGTCGTTGTGATCGCCTCCAGCTCCGGTGCTCGGTGTCCTAGCCGGCTGCGGCGCTGGTCTCACTTGGCTCAACGAGGGGCGCCCCACAAGCGCAGGTGTAAACGCCGTCGCCGGACGGGCAGTGGCATTCCTCGTCGATCTGAACCCGGCAGCCACATCCCTCGTGCGCGCAGGTCAGCACGGTTCCCTTGGTGTATTGCGTCATCCCGACCTCCCCAGGCCAAGCCTCGTATGCGTAAGACAGCACGTTACTCCGGGCGACGGCTCCCAGCAGGCCAGGTTGTGATGCACTCAGCCGGCGATGTTCTGCAGCTCGGATCGACAGAGTCGGGCAGCACGCTGGGCGGTTTCGGAGTGGATCCGGCAGTGGCCGTGGTGACTCGCGTGTTGACCGCACTCCGCGGCGCACCGGTCGGCGGCAGTAGCCGCTGCCTCCAGGATGCTACGAATGACCCGAGCGTCGGTGGTGACGGGCCCGGACAGGACGCGGTGGGCGGATGCGGCGATGTCGGCACAGTTCAGTGCCGCATGGGTAGCGCTGATCATGTCGGCGGTGTCGTAGGCCATCATCGCGGTGGCGCAGGTGGTCGAGTCACGGTCCAGCTCGGCGAGGACCTGCAGGACGGTGGCCAGCCCGTCAATGGTGAACACCGGCTCGACGGTGTCATCAGGCGCCGGGGTTGATACGGCGGCGCGGGTGTGCCTGGTGACACGCGCCGCCTCAGCGCCGAACCAAGAGCACGTAGCACAGCTCGCCAAGTGCGCGTCCACCGCGCGCGATTCTGCGGCACTCGCTTCCCCGTCCAGGCGAGCTGAGAGGGCTTCCCTACACTCGGTGCAGTCCACGTGACAATGGTCGCGCACCGGACGCCTGAAGTTCCGGCACTCTTGGTTGTTTTTCCGGTCGGCCGCGCGCGTTTCCGGTTCCTCGTCGCGAATGGCGAGCCGTAACGCTCAGTATTAGCGATCTTGGGAATGCGGGTAAACCGGCAGGCCGCGTGGGCCAGCGGCTCGTCGAGCCGCCCGCACAGTATCCGCTCCGGCGCCAGCCTTACCCTCCACGATGAGGTAGTCGCTCTCTTGCCTGCCGGAGTTCCCCCTATCGCCCGCCGCCGCGTCGGAGTCGAGTGGTCCGCTGTTGCTCGCTTGGTGCTCGACGTGCCGGTGCACCCACGCGTCTACCTCCGACCACGCGGTGTCCAGCCACGTCGACAGGGCGGCCGCCTCGCGCGGGACGGTAGCGGCTGGCGCGAGCGCGGTGCGCATGACGAGCGAGCAGTGCATCGGCAGCTGCGACCAGGGCCGCTCCCGTCCGTCTCGGGCGAAGCCCGTGTGGGCGAGTAGGAGGACGTCGGCGGTCGGGGCTCCGGTCAATGCCGCCAGCACGCCACCGAGGTGCGGTGGCAGCGTGTAGGTGCGTCCCCGGGCGCGTTGCGCCTCGTCGTAGGCACTGCGGGCGCACAGTGCCGCCACTGCGCGTCGCCACCGCTGCCGGCTGAAGTTGCCGCCCTCGGGGAACAGCAGCAGCGCATCGCCGGCGGACATCGAAGCGGCGAGGGTATGGATGCATCCGCGGGCCCGGTGCCGGTTGGAGCCGACGAAGCACAGGGGCAGTCGATCGCCGGCGAGATCAAGGGTGGGTTCCAGACGCAGCATGGTTTTGAGCACGACGTGCAACCGCAACTGGTACTGCACCACCAGCAGCCAGGCGATGAACAACGAGTCGCCGGGCCCGCAGTGCCGCGCGAGTACCACCAGGCCCTGAGACGTCGAAAGCTGCTCCCTGGTGGCGGACCCGGCCTCCAGCGTCACCCGCACGTCGAGGATGCGCCGGACCGTGTGGTACGCCCTGGTCAACACCTCCCGCAGCAGCGCATTCGGGTCGTCCACCCCGCGCCGTAGGCGATTGAGCGTCGACAGCTCGATGGCGGCGTAGGCCAGCACCAGGGCCGTGCTGCGTAACGACCGCGTCGAGCCGGTGCCCGCTGACGCGATCGCGGCGACGAGCAGCAGCAGCGGCGCGGTGGCCAGGAGCAGGACCTCCAGCAGAATCACTGCCGGCACTGTCAGCGCCCGGCGCAACCTGGTCATGTCAGTGCCGCCAAGTAGTCGCGGGTGGCCTCGTAGGCGCGTTCGACGCTCCACTCGATCCGCCGACGGTCGCGGTAGCGCAGGTTCGACCACGTCGCCGCCGACCGTTGCGGAAGGCCCGTCGGTAGCACGTGAACGGTCACGCCATCGGGGACGTCGTTGAGGTCGGTATGGAACCTGTGCCGCCGCGCGATCTCGAAGGCCACGAATCCCACCTCCCACGGGAAGCGCGGCACTGTCAGCGCCTCCTCGACGCGTCCGACGTGCAACACCCACACCGTGTCGGCGCCGGCCTGGACGGCCCGCGCCAACGGGATGCTGTTGACCAGGCCACCATCGAAGAAGTGCTCGCCGGCGATGCAGACCGGCGGGAAGACGCCCGGCAGGGCGCAGGACGCGAGCACCGCGTCGATCACGTCGCCGGAGGAGAACCAGTGCTCCCGCGCGCCTTCGATGCTCGCCGCCACGCAGTGGAAGGGCACCCGGAGCTCTTCGAAGGTATGCACCGGAAGCCGCTCGATCAGCAGTCGGCGCAGGTCCTCGCCGTCATGCAGGGACGTGCCACTGCGCACGATCTCCACCAGCCGGCCGAGCAGCGAACCGCCGAGCACACCGTCGGCTGCGAGCTCTCCCCACGTCGCCACCAGCTTCTGCGCGCCATCCGGGGTGGGGTCCGCGGCAAGTGTCGCGCCGTTGATCGCCCCGATCGAGGTGCCGCAGATAAGATCCGGTACCACTCCGGCCTCGAGCAACGCTCTGGCCATGCCCGCCTCGGCCGCGCCCAGCACACCCCCACCGCCAAGAACGAACGCGCTGCCAGCCATACCAGCCGTATACCCCGTCGTGACCACCATCTGGAGACGAATAGCTGTTCATGCCCTCATGGGGCGACATCAGGAGCCGAATAAGGGTTGCTGCCCACATGCGCTACCTGCACCAGGTCGGCGCGCACGGCTAGCAAGCCCCGGACGACCAGCGCGGTGACCAGGCCTTCCAACACGGCGACTAGCGCGTACACCCCGATGGTCGAGATCGCAACGGTGCGCAGCGGCACCCCAGCAGCACCACCCAGGGCGTACTCCGCGGTGAACAGCGCGGCCGCCGCCAGCACCGAGACGACGGCGGCGATCCCCGCGGCCACCGCAGTGCCGGTAGGCCGCTGGTGCACAACCTTGCGCAACCCGAGCAGCACCGGGTAACCGACCGCGGCCGGGACCAGCGCTAGGTTCACCACATTGACCCCGAGCGTCGACAGCCCGCCGTCGCCGAGGAACAGGGCTTGGACCACGGTGACCACGGTGATCACCACCGGTCCCAGCCACGGTCCGAGCAGCGCCACGGCCAGCGTGCCGCCCAGCAGGTGGCCCTCGGTGCCTACCGCAACCGGGATGATGGGAGCTCCCAGCACGAGGAAGAACGCGGCGGCGAGGCCAGCTAACGGCAACTGCCGCTGTGTGACGTCGAGCCCGGCGCGGCGCACACACAGCGCAAGCCCGGCAACGGCCACCACAGTGCCGGCGACCGCGACCACAGGCGAGACAAAACCGTCCGGAATGTGCACGGCGCTCTCCTTCGGGATAACGCGTCCCTGACAATGCTGAGCTGGGCAACGGCCGAAGATCTGGCTCCCGGGCGGCAACCCGCCCGATCACAGTGGCGCGACCGCGCCGGATTCCCACCGGCTTCCTCGCACCGTTGCTCCTCGCAGCGTAGCTGCTAGGGCCCCGATCCCTAGGACTTAGCGGCCGGTGACGGTTCGGTCGGGCAGCTCGGGAGCATTTATCGCGCGCACCAGGTCTTCACGCGCCCGGGCCACCCGGGAGCGGATGGTGCCGACGGGGCATCCGCACACCTCGGCGGCGGCCGCATAACCCAAACCCAGCACCTGGGTGAGCACGAATGCGTCCCGGCGGTCGGTTTCCAGACCGGCCACCAGCTCGCGCAGCAGGACACCTTCGTCGAACCCGGACAGCCGGTGGGTCGAACTCCCGGCCGCGATGGTGTCCCAGTCTTCGACAGCGGTAGCGCGCGGCCGGGCCATGGTGCGCCGGATCTGGTCGGCGGCTACCCGCCGAGCGATGGAAAGCAGCCAGGTGCGGGCCGAAGACCGGCCGGCGAAGCCCGGCAGCGCCCGCAGCGCCCGCAGGTACGTCTCCTGCGTGAGGTCCTCAACCTCGTCGCGTGCGCAAAGGTGGCATACGAAGCGGTGTACGTCACGCTGAGTGGCGCGAATGAACGCCGCCAGGGCCGTACGATCCCCCGCACCAGCCGCAAGCGCGAGCTCGGTGGTCTGCGCGTCATCAGATCGGGGGCCACCCATATAGCGAGGCTAACCAAATGTCGTTAGGAACCCTAGGGATTCTGCGGGCGACCAGGCTGGATCGCACCGAACAACTACTACTCATGAACCCATTTGCCGCGCCCGTGGCAAGGGACAGCAGAAGGCCACGGTCCCGGCAGCAGCGAGTGACTGCCGGAGGCCGGGCTACTCCGCAGTGCCCGGGCTCGGTGCCAGCGTGGCTGACCACTTCTCCTCGATCCGGCCGAACCGCCAGATCGCCAACGCGACCAGCCACGCGGCGACGAACAGAGCGACGATGCCGTAGCCCGCATAGTCCAGCGGGATCGACCCGATCGCCGCGAGGGGCCCGGAGTTGATGCCGGCCTGGTCATCGATCACGCCGATCAGCTCGATAGTGCCGATGATCAGTGCCACGGCCACCGAGAGCGCGGTAATAGTGATGTTATAGAAGACCTTGCGGACCGGCTTGGCGAAGGCCCAGCCGTATGCGGCGTTCATGAAGATGCCGTCGGTGGTGTCCATCAGGCACATTCCTCCGGCGAACAGGATCGGCAGGATCAGGATCGCGTAGAAGGGCAAGCTGAACGCCGCCGCTCCGCCGGCCAGTACCAGCAGGCCGACCTCGGTTGCGGTGTCGAACCCCAACCCGAACAGCACGCCGATCGGGTAAATGTGCCAGGGTTTGCGGACCGACTTGGTCAGACCGCCGAGGATGCGGTTCATGAAGCCGCGCTTGTTGAGCTGGACCTCCAACTCCTGCTCGTTGTAAATGCCGCCGCGCATCTTCGCGAAGACCTTGATGATGCCGATCAGGACGACCAGGTTGAGGATCCCAAGGATCCACAGGAACACCCCGGACACCGAGGCGCCGATGACGCCGGTGACCGAGTGCAGTTCCGAGGAGTTGTTCTCAACCTGCCCGGCGAGGGTCTTGACCCCGACCGAGAGCAGGAAGGTCAGCCCGAACACGACGGTGGAGTGTCCCAGGGAGAACCAGAAGCCCACCGACAGCGGCTTGCGTGGGTGGCCGGTCTCCGCGTTGTCAGCCATCAGCTTGCGGGTGGTGTTGTCAACCGCGGCGATGTGGTCGGCGTCGAAGGCATGCCTTAGACCGAAGGTGTAGGCCAGGACGCCGATCCCGACGCCGTAAATACCGGTGGCACCGAGGTTGTAACCCCTCGGGACGACGAATAAGAGCAGCACCCCGAAGCCGATCAAGTGGAGTAGAACGATGAATCCGTACATGCCGCCGATGGAGATCTGGTCTTCCCGGCCGAGGGTCGCCCGGAAGCGGGCGAATCCGGAACCGGAGCCAGCCGGGGCTGGGGCGTTCATCAGCTCCCTCACTTCATCAAGTCACTCTGAGGAACGACCGTCCCAGCCGTTCGAGTGATGATAGATACACCAATGTGGCATATGCAAGGTAGATGCGCCAACTTCCTGCCATAGTTTTGCGAGAGAGGATAAGCTGGTCTGGCAGTGGTGAGTGCCTGCGCATCACCCAGTCGATGCCGACCAGTTGCTGGACCGGGCTAGCGCCAACCTGCCGCGGTGACCAGATGGATGAGCCGCTCGGCGTGGTACCCCCGACTCCGTGCGCGGCGGGACTCCGGGTACCACCGCCTGTCCGGCGGTTGCGAGGCAGTAGCGTCGACAGGGTGCACGAGTTGTCGATTGCAGAGGCCATTGCCCACAAGGTGCGGGAACGGGGGGCCGGCCGGTCGATTCTTGCGGTGACCATCCGGGTCGGTCACTTCCGCCAGGTCGTTCCCGATGCTTTGCAGTTTTCCTGGACCATGGTCACTGACGGCACCGACTTGGAAGGTTGCAAGCTGGAGATCGAACAGGTGCCGGCAACCGTGAATTGCCGCGCCTGTGACAGCACTACCACCCTTGACATCCCTATCCTGGTGTGCGGGTCCTGCGGTGGGTCCGACGTGACCCTGCTGACCGGCGAGGAATTCGTGATCGTCTCGCTCGAGATACAGGAGGTTTGATCGAATGGGCCGCTTCCACCCCCACTCCGATGGGACGACTCACGACCATGGCCACCACGACCACGACCACCATGACCACGACCACGAGGGCGTGACTGCCCGGGACGTGGGGGACCACAGCGGCTACCCCGAGACGGGCACGGCCCGCATAGAAGTGCTCGAGGACATCCTTTCGGAGAACGACCGGGTAGCCGATTCCAACCAGAAGGACTTCGCCGAGGCAGGCGTTCGGGTCGTCAACATCATGTCCTCGCCGGGCGCCGGCAAGACCACCCTGTTGAAGCGGACCCTCGCTGCCCTCGCCGGGGGAACCCGGATCGGGATCCTGGAAGGCGACATCGCCACCAGCATCGACGCCGATCAGCTCGACGGATATGGCGCGGTGGTGTCGCTGGTCAACACCAGCGCCGGCTTCGGTGGTGAGTGCCATCTGGATGCTGTCATGGTCCGTTCGGGCCTCGCTCGGCTGCCGCTGCCCGAGCTCGACCTGCTGCTGATCGAGAATGTCGGCAACCTGGTGTGCCCGGCCGAGTTCCGGGTCGGTGAGCACGCCAAAGCCATGGTGTACTCCGTCACCGAGGGTGAGGAAAAGCCGCTGAAGTACCCGGTGATGTTCCGGGCCGTGGACGTCGTCGTGATCAACAAGGTCGACCTGTTGCCCTACCTCGACTTCGACCTGGACAAGTTCCTGGCTAACCTGCGGGCCGTCAACCCGCAGGCGACAACGATTCGGGCCAGTGCCCGCACCGGTGAGGGCATTGAAGAGTGGTGTTCCTGGCTACTCGGCCAAGCGGCGACAAACGACTAAGAGCCCCTCACCGAATTCCTATCCGCTGCCGGGGCTGCCTCCGAGCTGCTTGCCTTGACTGGCCACTACGGGAGAGGGGAGCTGGACATCCCACCGCTGACCTGGCCGACCGCTCTGACGACCTGGACCTCGGCGCCCGTCATCGACGTCCTCGCCGCGCTCGCGGTGGTCGGTTACCTGATCGCCGTGGTCCGCCGTTCCCGGACGGCCGAGGAGCGCTGGCCGCCGCGGGCAACAGTGTCGTGGTTGGCCGGCGTGGCGGTGTTGCTGGTTTCGGTGCACAGCAGCATCGAGGCGTACGGGCATGCGTTGCTGTGGGTGCACATGATCCAGCATCTTTTGCTGATCATGGTGGTGCCGATATTGCTGATCTGGGGGCAACCGGTCCGGCTCCGGTTGAACCGTCCCCCGAGAGGTCGCCTGGCACGATTGTTGACCTTCCCCGTGCTGACGGTGGCTTTTTACACCGCCGCGCTGGTAGTCACGCATCTCACCGGTTTTCAAGAAGCAATGGCGACCCAGCCGGTGGTGCACCACGGCGAGCAGCTCCTGTACCTGGTCAGCGGTTACCTGCTGTTCTGGCCGTTGGCCGGCTCGGAGGCCAGCCCGTGGCCGGTGCCGCATATCGTCCGATTCGCCGTGCTGGGCTTGGCGATGGGAGCGGACACGCTGGTAGGTGTGGCGCTGATGCTCACCAGCTACCCGCTGGCCCCCAGCACTGCAATGATGCGTCCGGGCTGGGGTCCCTCGCTGCTGGCGGACCAGAACTTGTCCGGGGCGATCATGTGGGTCGGTGGCGACGTTCTGATGATGCTGCTGATGCTCGCCGTCGTCGCCCAATGGAGCGCGTCCGGCTCCCGGGCTCGGCTCGGCGACTGGCTGGAATCTGCCCGTCGACAGGCACTGGCCGGGGTCGGCTCAACTTCCCGCGGTGAGGACAACATGACCGTCGGGGTCAGTTCCGACGTCGACGACGACGAAGAGGCGCGGCAGGCCTACAACCGCATGCTGGCTGCCCTGCACCGGCGTTCGCCGCCCAGCTAGGACAGCCGTGCGAGTGCTCGTGACCGGTTGGTCGTCATTTCAGGATGGCGAAGCCACCGCGGGAGATGTGCTCAGCACGGAGGCAGTGAGGGATTCCCTTGTCGAAGCCGGCATTGCCGTTGACGTCGCCTGGAGTCCGGGGCTGCGAGCGGACGGTCTGCGCTTGGCGGAAATCGACCCGAACGCGTATACCCACCTGCTGTTTGTCTGCGGCCCCGCTCATGGGCGACAGGTCCGGCAGTTACACGAACGCTTCGCACACTGCCGCAGGGTCGCCGTAGGAGTCTCGATTGTGGTGCCCGACGATCCTGCCGTCACCGGATTCCATGAGATCATCGCGCGCGATGGGGCAGGTATCAGTCCGCAGCGTGACCTGGCGGCTGGCCCGCGCTGTGCGCTGGTACCAGTGGTCGGAGTGGTACTCGCGCATGCCCAGCACGAGTACGGGAACCAGCAGCGCCACGACGACGTCCACGCCCGGCTAACATCCTGGCTGGCTCTGCAAGACTGCGCCCTGGTCCTTTTTGATACCCGCCTCGACGGCCGGGACTGGCGGTTCCCCCGAACTCCGGACCAGTTGGAATCGATCATCAAGCGGCTAAATGTGGTGGTGACCAGCCGCATGCACGGCTTGGTGCTGGCGCTGAAGAACGGAGTACCGGCCCTGGCGGTCGACCCGATCGCCGAAGGCGCCAAAGTCAGCGCGCAAGCCGCAGCCTGGAGCTGGCCGGCGGTACTAAGGGCTGACACGCTCACCGAAGCGGACCTGGACCACTGGTGGGGCTGGTGCCGATCCACCCAGGGTCAAGCGCACGCGAGTCGCTGCGCGCGGGATGCCTCAAATGGGACACTTATTGCGCTGTTGCTCAAATCGATTACGGAAAATTGACTTAAGAACGCATGTTGCTACGGGCGCTGTCGCTTCGCGATTACGTGAAGTCCGAGCACAGCGAGCGAAGTACCGTTCAACGAGCGGCGCTCAAGAATCCACGCTCAGAGAGCGAGGGAAGCAAGATAGGCAGGCAGCGCGACCAGACGCTGAGGGAGGGCCTCGGCCATCGCCCAGCCGAAGCTCGTGATTCTTACTTCCGCCACCCAGACATCAATTTCTCCGGTTTCGTCGCCGTAGCGGAGCTAGATCGAGAAACAATCTCGGGCCTCACAAGAGCGGCCGACGAAAGAATGTCAGTGATGCGACGAGCGGTCGGCAAGCAGCGTGACACTTTTCTGGTAGCGTGCCGCTGCGCTACGCTACCAAGGTGGGTAAGGATCAGCGCTACAGCATGGCAGCTAGGTGCTCCCACTGCGAGCAGCGCGCCATCCTGACCGTGGCTGCGGCCAACCGCTTGGTGTCAGCGTCACAGCACCGGCTGGAGTCGTTTCCGTGCCCCGTGAGACACGGCTGGCATCTGCGATACCCGGGTATTGAAAATGGTGGCAAGGCCCCCCGCCGCGGGTGGCGCTGAGCCGTCGACGGGCGATATGCAGCTTGTCGTGATGGGCGTCTCCGGGTGCGGCAAGAGCA
>JAVXWL010000007.1:0-5710 GCA_032230565.1 Pseudonocardiales bacterium
GGGTATCCAGGCGGCCGAGTTCACCCCGACGCTCGACGAGCGGGCCACCTGCCTAGGCCAGTGGGGGCTGCGCGGGTCCCGGAGTAAGGAAGGCCCGTCCTACGAGGAGCTGGTGGAAACCGAGGGCCGGCCCCGGTTGCGGTACTGGCTGGACCGGCTGACCACCGAAGGTGTGCTGGCACACGCCGCGGTGGTCTACGGGTATTTCCCGGCGGTCGCCGACGGCGACGCGCTGATCGTGCTCACCGAACCCCAGCCGGACGCCGCTGAACAGTTCCGCTTCACCTTCCCCCGCCAGCGCCGCGACCGCCGGCTGTGCCTGGCCGACTTCTACCGCCCCCGGGAGGCCGCGGGCAGCTCCGGCGACGTCGATGTGCTGCCGTTGCAGCTGGTCACGATGGGGCAGGCGATCGCTGACTACGCGGCCGAGCTGTTCGCCAAGGACGCCTACCGCGACTACCTGGAAGTGCACGGCCTGGGCGTGCAGCTGACCGAGGCGCTGGCTGAGTACTGGCACCGGCGGATCCGGGAAGAGCTTCGCTTCGCCTCGGGGGCGGTCGTCGCCGAGGAGGACCCCGCGGAGGTGGAAGAGTTCTTCAAACTCGGCTACCGCGGCGCCCGCTACTCGCTGGGCTACGGGGCCTGCCCGGAGCTGGAGGATCGTGCGAAAATCGTCGCGCTGCTGCGGCCGGATCGGATCGGTGTGACGTTGTCCGAGGAGTTCCAGCTGCACCCTGAGCAGTCCACCGACGCCATCGTCGCCCACCACCCGGAAGCGAAGTACTTCAATGCCTAAGGCTTGTGAGTGAAGACTTTCGACGAGCTGTTCGCCGAGCTCACCGAGCGGGCGCGGACGCGGCCCGGTGGCTCGGGAACGGTGGCGGCGCTGGACGACGGGGTGCACGCCCAGGGAAAGAAGGTGCTCGAAGAGGCCGGCGAAGTGTGGATCGCCGCCGAGCACGAATCCGACGAACGGCTGGCGGAGGAGATCTCGCAACTGCTCTACCGGGTGCAGGTGCTCATGCTCGGCCGCGGGATCAGCACCACCGACGTCTACCGCTACCTGTGAGGTACCGATGAGCTCGACGAATGGCGATGACGGGACGCTGCGGGTCGCCTTGCCCAGCAAGGGAACGCTGGCCGACCCCGCCTCGGAGATGCTGAGGGAGGCGGGCTACCGGCAACGGAATGACGCCAAGGATCTGGCCGTCATCGACACCGCCAACGACGTGGAGTTCTTCTTCCTCCGACCCCGGGACATCTCGGTCTACGTGGGTTCCGGCGAGCTGGATCTCGGTATCACCGGTCGGGATCTGGTCTTGGACTCCGAGGCGCCGGTCATCGAGCGGCTCGCGCTCGGATTCGGCGGGTCCACCTTCCGTTACGCCGCCCCGGTCGGCCGGGACTGGAAGGTCGATGACCTGGAAGGGCTGCGCGTCGCCACCGCTTACCCCCGGCTGGTCAACGCGGACCTGGCCCGGCACGGGATTCGCGTCATCCTGATCCAGCTCGACGGCGCGGTGGAAATCTCCGTGCAGCTCGGCGTGGCCGATGCGATCGCCGACGTGGTCGGGTCCGGACGCACCCTGCGCCAGCACGGTCTGGTCGCCTTCGGAGATCCGATCTGCAAGTCCGAGGCCGTGCTCGTGGAGCGGTCCGACGCGGCGCCATCGCCGGACCGGGCGCAGCTCATCGCACGCCTTCAGGGCGTGGTGTTCGCCCAGCAGTACCTGATCCTCGACTATGACTGCCCCCGCAGCCTGCTGGACGGGGCGATCGCCATCACCCCCGGGCTGGAGTCACCGACGTTGGCTCCGCTGGCCGATCCGGACTGGGTCGCGGTCCGGGCGATGGTGCCCCGCCGAGACGCCAACCGGATCATGGACGAGCTCTCCGCGCACGGCACCAAAGCCATCTTGGCCAGCGACATCCGCTCCTGCCGGTTGTGACCGCCTACTCCGCACGTCCTACTCCGCACGATCGCGCGCGGTTTCGGCGCCCGCGTCAGCCGGGTCTGGCCAGCCCGGATAGCTAGGCCCAGGATAAGGGGGCGCTGTGCCGCCGAACGCTGGGCAGCGTGACTTGTGATCGCACCAGTCGCATAGCCGGCTGGGGTTCGGGCGGAAATCCCCGCTGCGGGCGGCCCGCTGGATCGCTGACCAGATCGCGACAAGGGTGCGCTCGAAGCGGACCAGCTCCGCCTCATCAGGGGTGTAGCTCAACGCCTGCCGATCAGCCAGGTACAGCAGCCGCAGCTGGCGCGGCACCACCCCGCGGATCCGCAGCAGAACCAGCGCATAGAACTTCATCTGAAACAGCGCCTTGGCCTCGAAGAGCTCCCGCGGCGCGGCACCGGACTTGTAATCCACAACCCGGATCTCACCAGTGGCGGCAACGTCGAGCCGGTCGATGTACCCGCGCAACAGCAGAGGCTCGCCATCGACGGCATCACTGGTAGCCAGCTCAGCCTCCACCAGCAGCTCGCAAGCCTCCGGTGCTACCAGCCGGGGATCCTCCAGCGCGAAATAGGCCTCGACGAGCGCACGCGCCGAATCAAGCCACTCGCCGAGCTCCGGATCCCCAGGGCCGGCGAACAGCTCACCCAGTTCTGGGCTGGCGGCCAGCACGTCACGCCAGGCGAAATCGACCAGCTCACGCCCCGCTTGGGGCTCTCGCTGGTCGGCGGACAGCGCGAAGAGCCGCTCCAGCACGGTGTGCACCACGGTGCCGCGCACCTGCAACCGGCTCGGCGTCTCGGGCAGCCGGTCGACCGCTCGGAACCGGTACAGCAGCGGGCACTGCTTGAAATCCGCCGCCCGTGACGGTGACAACGCTGGACGGCGGCGCGCGACTGGACTGGTGGTGCTAATCCCGAGGGGACCGCTGGCCAGGATCTCCGTCATGGCACGCAGGGTAGGCGAAGTCCCCGACAGCGACGAATCTCCGATGGCGCAGTGCGGCCGCCCGGACATCGACCTGTCACCATCAGCCTTCGTGACTCGAGCGAGCGGACCGTTCCAGCCTGGTGATCGGGTGCAGCTCACCGACCCCAAGGGACGCCGGCACACCGTGGTGCTGGAGCCTGGCGCGCACTTCCACACCCACCGCGGTGCGGTCGCCCACGACGACCTGATCGGGCTTGCCGAGGGCAGCGTCGTGGCCTCCGCCGCGGGGACGCGCTACCTCGCGTTGCGCCCGCTGCTGAGCGACTACGTCCTGTCCATGCCGCGCGGCGCGCAGGTGATCTATCCCAAGGATGCCGCGCAGATCCTGATGTGGGGCGACATCTTCCCCGGCGCGCGGGTGCTCGAAGCCGGCGCCGGCTCGGGGGCGTTGACCTGCTCGTTGCTCCGAGCGGTCGGGGAGCGCGGCAGCGTCATCTCCTACGAGGCGCGCCCGGACCACGCCGAGTATGCCGCGCGCAACGTCGAACGGTTCTTCGAAGCCGTGGTGCCGAACTGGCAGCTCAGGGTGGCCGACGTGGCTACCCATCCCGCCGATCAGCCAGTGGACCGGGTCGTGCTGGACATGCTCCACCCGTGCGAACCGCTGCCCGCAGTGTCCGCGGCGCTGATTCCCGGTGGCGTGCTCACCATCTATGTGGCCACCACCACGCAGCTGTCCCGCAGCGCCGAGGCACTTCGAGAAGCCGGCTGCTACACCGAGCCGCAGTCATGGGAGACACTGCTGCGACCCTGGCACGTAGTCGGGCTCGCGGTCCGCCCGGAACACCGGATGGTCGCGCACACTGCGTTCCTGCTCACCGCTCGCCGGTTGGCGCAGGGCGCGGTGGCGCCCACACCGCAGCGCCGGCCCAGCAGGTCCAACCGGCGTCTGTAGCGTGTCAGCGCCCGGAGTTGGTCGGCCGTTAACTCACGGTTCGACCGCGCCGTCCCGTACCGTTAGTGGTCTCCAGAACCATCCGGGAGGAGGTGCCTCGTGCCGCACGACTATTCCGGCGACCGAGCCGCTGACGGTCGAGACCGCATCGACCCAGCGTTGGCTGCCCAGATCAGAGTCCTCGAGGATGAGGTGACGCTGCTGCGTCGTCGACTGACCGAGTCGCCCCGGCATTTCCGGTTGCTCGAGGAGCGCCTCGCCGAAGCCTCCGCGTCGGTGAGCCAGCTCACGGAGCGCAACGCCAAACTGGTGGAGACGCTCCGGGAGGCGCGCGGTCAGCTCCTCGCGCTGCGTGAAGAGGTCGATCGGCTGGCTCAGCCACCCAGTGGCTATGGCGTGTTCCTGGCCTGCTTCGACGACGGCACGGTAGACGTTTTCACCTCCGGCCGCCGGATGCGGGTGGCAGTGTCTCCCGCGGTCGAGCTCCCGCAACTGCGCCGTGGGCAGAGCGTGCGGCTCAATGAGGCGCTGACCGTGGTGGAGGCGGGCACCTTCGAGTCAACGGGTGAAGTCTGCGCGCTGCGCGAAGTGCTCGACTGCGGTTTGCGGGCGCTGGTCGTCGGTCACGCCGACGAAGAGCGCGTGGTGTGGTTGGCCGACCCGCTGCTGATGGGCCCGGACAACCCCGACGCGGTGCCGCTGAAGCCCGGGGACTCCCTGCTGGTGGACACCAAGGCCGCCTACGCCTACGAGCGGGTGCCCAAGGCGGAAGTCGAGGACCTCGTGCTGGAGGAGGTTCCCGACGTCGGATACGAGGACATCGGCGGCCTGGCCAGCCAGATCGAGCAGATCCGCGACGCTGTCGAGCTGCCGTTCCTGCATGCCGAACTGTTCCGCGAATACGAGCTGCGCCCACCCAAAGGTGTGCTGCTCTACGGCCCTCCCGGCTGTGGTAAAACTCTGATTGCCAAGGCGGTGGCCAACTCGTTGGCCAAGAAAGTGGCCCAGGTTCGGGGGGACACCGATGCCAAGAGTTACTTCCTCAACATCAAGGGTCCCGAGCTGCTCAACAAGTACGTCGGGGAAACCGAGCGGCATATCCGGCTGATCTTCCAGCGGGCTCGGGAGAAGGCGTCTGAAGGCACTCCGGTCATCGTGTTCTTCGACGAGATGGACTCGATATTCCGGACCCGCGGGTCCGGTGTGTCTTCGGACGTGGAGACCACAATCGTGCCGCAGCTGCTCAGCGAGATCGATGGTGTGGAGGGATTGGAGAATGTCATCGTCATCGGTGCTTCCAACCGTGAGGACATGATCGATCCGGCGATTCTGCGTCCGGGACGGCTCGACGTGAAGATCAAGATCGAGCGGCCGGACGCCGAGGCGGCCAGGGACGTCTTCTCCAAGTACCTGACACTGACGCTACCGCTGCACGCCGACGACCTCGCCGAATTCGGACAGGACCGCAAGGCCTGCATCCAGGCGATGATCCAGGGCACCGTCGAACGGATGTACGCCGAGAGCGAGGAGAACCGTTTCCTGGAGGTCACCTACGCCAACGGCGACAAGGAAGTCCTCTACTTCCGGGACTTCAACTCCGGCGCGATGATCCAGAATATCGTCGATCGGGCGAAGAAGAAGGCCATCAAGTCGGTGCTGGAGACTGCTCAGCCGGGATTGCGGATGACGCACCTGCTCGACTCGATCGTCGACGAGTTCGCCGAGAACGAGGACCTGCCCAACACCACCAACCCGGACGACTGGGCGCGAATCTCCGGCAAGAAGGGGGAGCGGATCGTCTACATTCGCACCCTCGTCACCGGCAAGAACGCCGACTCCGGCCGAGCCATCGACACCGCCACCAACACCG
>JAVXWL010000121.1:0-3715 GCA_032230565.1 Pseudonocardiales bacterium
AGGCGATTGAGGGTGGCCCGCCCGATGCCTGCGGGTAGGCCGCTGGAGCCTGCCGGCAACGGCAGGCCGAGATGGATGACCGCCGGCCGGGACGCCGCAAGGCGCCCGGTGCACAGGATCCGGCTTATAGGCCAGCTCGTCCGCGCTAAGCCTGGCCGCTACGTGGACGGCTCCTTCTTTTTCAGCCAGTCACTACATTGAGGACGAAGTTCGCGTCGGTTTGATTCGGCACGTCCACCGGCACCTGGGCAGTACCGTCGCCGCGGGAATTACGATAGATTCCTGTGCCACCCACGATCGCCCACGGCAGAGTCTGGCCCAGACCGAAAAGAGCGGTATTGTCAAACAACCCTTGGGTTGCGATTTGGCCACGATCCAAGATAAGGTGGCGGTGCACAGGGTATCACCA
This sequence comes from Pseudonocardiales bacterium, assembly GCA_032230565.1. Classification (GTDB taxonomy): domain Bacteria; phylum Actinomycetota; class Actinomycetes; order Mycobacteriales; family Pseudonocardiaceae. Next base: position 410 of record JAVXWL010000121.1, read on the forward strand.
GCAGCCGTGGCGTTCCCACTGAAAGTCGTGCACTGACCAGCGGTGTGCCCGACTTTCCTTCCGCCCGCGTGGCCAAACAGGTCGCCAGAGTAAATGAACTGATCTCCTGGACTCGTCCCCGGAGGACCGAGATCCAAAGTCGCCTGCTGCGTGTCGTGTTCGAAGAAGCGGAGCGTCGTGAAACCACCGGCGTTCCGGTCGGGTGTCGCCTTCTGGCCGCACGCCCCGAGCATGGAAAGTATAAACGCGGCCATAAAAACAATGGTCCCTGATCGTTTCAAGCGCGGCACTGTATTTCGACTTACATCTGCGTATGACATCAGTCAGCACCTCCGGAAGTCGAATCGCGGCGGAGCGATTGAGGCCAATTCCCGTACCCGAGGCGAGTGCATCGAAGACCGTCGCTGTGAACTATCGTGCGCACCGTCACCGGGCGCCGACCGCTATAGATTCCGAGGCTGAGCTTCAATCGCCTTCACTCTACAAGCTGGCTATATTCTGCTTTGTACATGTCCCATGCCATGCCCGAATTCGCCGCATACGTCCCTGAGGAGGGCGTGAGAGCCATGGTACGAGCCGACATGGTAAAGGCAAGCCCACAGTGCGAAGATCTCCGAGTTTTCGATGAATTCTGTGGTTCCGACGGGCCACAAGCGGGATTGTTCCCGCCTGTCGCGTCGAACCGCTGTCAGGCATCTGACACCAACAGTGTCAGCTTGCTGGCACGTTTACAGACCCTCCGTCGCACTCCACGCCAGCCTCGCGCATGTCTGACCAGCCGACGTGGTCCCGCGGGCCCACGAGCGCAGCCACGCTCATCACGAATGATCAACATCACGGTGCACAGCAGCCGTTCGCCCTGTCGATCGCGGTAAAAAGATCTAGCGGCATTGCAGGAGACGCTGTCGCTCCTGTCCGACTGAACTCGAGGCGCTTAACGCCGAGTTGGGGCGAGGCGAGGTGATCGGCGCCAGCCGTAGATCATCGGAGCGATCTCTCGGCGGAACGCGAGACGCCCGCATACTTCAGGCCGCACGATGGTAAGCGGGTGCCGAGTGCCCTCGACAGGTCATGATCGCCGAAAGTGAGTAACGGCCGCGTACTCCTGCACGGTGGCTGCTCACTATCGGCGATCTTGAGAACGCGGCCAAGGCGATTAGGCGACAGCCTCCGCGGCGTAGATGCATAGGCGTCGATCTCGACATTGGTCTGGTGTGCTTTCTAGACTTGACCCATGACCGAGATCGCTAGGCCCTTCTGGCGGGGTATCAATCACCTCGCCCTGATCACAAACGACATGGACGCCACCACGCGGTTCTGGCACGGCGTGCTCGGGGCGCGGCTCGTCGCGCACCTAGGCAACGAATCTTTCCGGCACTACTTCTTCGAGTTCGGTGACGAGCAGACCGTGGCGTTTTTCGAGTACCGGGACGTCGTCGTGGAACGGTTTCAGGTACCTGCCGGGGTGCCGGACCGGCGCAAGATGCAGTTCGATCATCTGTCGTTCAACCTTCCCGACGAGCACGCCCTGCAGGAGCTGCAGAGCCGGCTGAAGTCGCATAGTTGCGGCGTCACCGACGTCATCGACCACGGCTTTGTGCGCTCCATCTACTTCAACGATCCCAACGGCATCGCGTTGGAGGCGTCGTGGTGGGTCGTCGACCCGACTGGACGGGTAGCCGACTACAGCGACCCCACGCTGTTCTCCGACCCCGACCCGGTCCCGGCGGTGCGGGAGCTGACCGGCGATGGGATGCTCGCTTCGGTGCCGCACACGACGCTGTCCTCCGATGAGGTCGTCGATCCGGCATAGCGGGATGCGGACAGTTCATCACATTCTCGGCCAGCCGACTGTCTGAACGCGCATCAGGCGACTTTTGGTCAGTACAGGTAGATGTCCACGAGCAGGGCGCTGATGCCGCCCAGTGCAGAGAGGATGCCAACGCGGTGCCCGGTGTCCGCTCGAAGCGCCCCAAGGCCAAGTACCAGGGCGAGGATAGCTACCGCGAAAACCAGTGATCCGGTGTCTTGCCAGCTGATCGGGAACGTCGGAATCGGCGCGTCGATGAAGAACTGGTCGGCCGTGGTGGCTCGCAGGATCGCGTTCCACGCCACTGGTCCGGCTGCGGTGGCGAATACGACGGACACCAATACCGCTGGGCGACGCTCGCGAGCTAGCACAAGGGTAAGCAGCAGAGCAAGCACAGCAGACAGTGCCGCACCGTAAGCAATAACGTCCCAGGTCAACACGCTCGGACCCGACATGCTCGCGCACCAGCCCGGTCAGCAGGTCGACGCGAAGGCACGCGGCCGTAAGTGAATTTTAGTCCTCTTGGCTGACGCGGTCCGAACCGCGATCCTCGGCCGCAGTGAGCCTTGACAGTTCTTCTGCCATCGTAATCGTGTGGCAGAATGTGTCGATCGAGACTTCTCGTCCGCCCAAACTCTTGAGCGCCTCGACGGTCACGGGATCCCGCATGGACAGTCCCAAATCCTCTGCCCAACTCATAGCCGATTTGGAATCGGTCATACTGGCCATCATCTGGTTGCGGTCGTCGTCCGTCCGCGTCGCTTTCACCGACTGCTGGACGGTTCGAATTTGGGGCGGGAAGCGGAAATCATCAACGACGCGAAGCTTAGCGGGATCTGTCTTGAGCCAGCGGCCAAGTGCGTTTCGGATGCTCTGGCGCGCTTCCGCCACGCTAGGGCACAAGCAACGGACCTGAGGTTCTTCGGCGATCTCTACTACCCAAGCTTCGCCATCTCGCTCGTATACCGCGGTGTAAGTCTCGCTCATATCAACCAGTCCCTCCCGATGCCCGGCACCAGGACCAACTGGCGAGAGCTGGTCCGGCCGACGCCATGAGACTACTCGGCCGGCGACGCCGACCCAAGGCAGAGCAGCACTGCCGCTGGCAGTAACGCTGCGCCGACTGGGCGGTTGACAGTACGTAATCGGCACACACCACGACGGCCACGGACGGCGGCGCGCGGCCCGCAACGGTGTTAAACGGAGTAAGGAGGACCGCCGAGAGTGCTGATCTCGCGTCGCTGCCTGGGTTGCCGCGACGTCCGTTCAACTATCCGAGTGACCACTGGGCGTGGCGAGCCGGGTACTCTGCGGCAACCCTGGCATGGTCTACTCACACCCCGCCGGGCGCCCGCTCGGCGCGCAACCAGGATCAGACCCCCAGGGGGTTGCGATGACTGCGTTGACCGTGGTCGCCCAGGCTACCGAGCTGGGCACGAACAACCTGCGCGCCTGGATGTTGAACAACGTCGTGCCGCTGCTGCTGCTGGCGGTAG
>JAVXWL010000026.1:0-3046 GCA_032230565.1 Pseudonocardiales bacterium
CGTTGACCCGCGGCACGGCCTGGGACAATGGGCCGTGACGGGGTTTCATCACAGGGGTCATCACAGGAACGGAGGATGCCCGGTTGACTGAGCACGAGGTGCGCTCACTGATCGGTCAGGTCGAGGGCGCCGTCCGCGCTGCGATCGATCGGGCTGTACCGGAGCTGGCCGGCGCCGACCCGGTCGTCCGGCGCTCTGAGCACGCCGATTTCCAGTCCAACGCCGCGCTCGCGCTGGCCAAACGCGCCCGCACCAGGCCCACCGAGGTGGCCGACGCGGTGTCGGAGGCGCTACGCGCTGGTACCGGCACACCCGTCGCTGAGGTCACCGTTTCCGGACCGGGATTTCTCAATCTCACCCTGGCGGATGTTGCACTCTGGCAACAAGTCGCCGCTCGGCTGGCCAGCCCGCGGCTGGGTGCCGGAAGTCCGGAACAGGGCCGGCGCACCGTCGTCGACTATTCCGGGCCGAACGTCGCCAAGGAGATGCACGTCGGTCACATGCGCACCACCATTATCGGTGACTGCCTGGTCCGGGTCCTCGGCTTCCTCGGTGCCGAGGTGATCCGGCAAAATCACCTCGGCGACTGGGGCACCCAGTTTGGGATGCTCATCCAATATCTCGATGAGCACCCCGACGCAACCTGGCACCACGACGAGCTCACCGAAGGCACCTCCAGCGTCTCCGCGCTCGACAACCTTTACCGGGCCGCCCGCGCCACATTCGATGCCGACCCCGCCTTCGCCGAACGCGCTAGAGCGCGCGTAGTGGCATTGCAGGCCGGCGACGAGGACACCGTGGCGCGCTGGAAGGAAATCGTCGCCGAATCGGAATTCGCGTTCCGCGAGATCTACCGCCGGCTCGGCGTGCTCCTGGAACCCGACGACTCCGACGGCGAGTCGTTCTACAACTTCCTGCTGCCCGATGTCGTCGACGAGCTGATCACCGCTGGTATCGCGGTGGAAAGCGACGGCGCGCTGGTCATGTTCTCCGACGAAGTCACCGGTCCCGACGGCAACCCGGTCACGCTGATGGTCCGCAAAAAAGACGGCGGCTACGGCTACGACACCACCGATCTGGCCACCATCCGGTACCGGGTCCGCGATCTGAAGGCCGACCGCATCCTCTACGTGGTCGACTCCCGGCAAGCCCTGCACTTCCGACTCATCTTCGAGGCAGCGCGCCGCGCCGGCTGGCTCACCGACGGCATCGACGCCGCTCACGTCGCGTTCGGGGCTGTGCTGGGCCCGGACGGGCGGCCGTTCAAGACCCGCTCAGGCGACACCGTCAAGCTCATGGACCTGCTGGACGGCGCCGTAGACCGGGCGCGCGCCGCCATCGCCGACAAGGCCCACGAGCTCACCGGTGAGCAGCTGACCCGGATCGCGGAGCAGGCGGGTATCGGCGCAGTCAAGTATGCTGATCTGTCAACATCGCGTATCAAGGACTACGTTTTCGACGTCGAGCGGATGGTGTCGTTCAACGGCAACACCGGAGTGTATCTGCAATACGCGCACACCCGTATCTGCTCCATCCTCCGCAAGGCGGCCGACGGGGCCACCGAGGTGGATCCGACACTGCCATTGCACCCCGCGGAACGGGCACTCATACTCGCTGCGGACGCATTCAGCGACACCCTCGTCGAAGTAGCCCAGACCCTGGAACCGCACCGACTGTGCGGTCATCTCTACGAACTGGCCAAAGCATTCACCGACTTCTACGAAGCCTGCCCAGTACTCTCAGCGGCACCAGCCGTCCGTACGAACCGGATCGCGCTGTGCCAGCTCTCCGCCCGCACCTTGCGTCAGGGCCTGAACCTGCTGGGTCTCGCGGCACCAGAACGGATGTGAGGCGTCGATCACGGTGGCTGCACCCAGACCCGAGCCGCTAGCCGACGAGGGGGGCGACCCCGCCTGCTGGCTGCCTCGAGTCTGCCCTGAATGCGGCCTGGTGGTCGACCAGGACCCACCGGTGATGTGCGCCCACTGTGGCGCGCAGATCCCAGACGACAAGCCCGCCTAACCGCGGGCGAGCAGACGCTCGACTGCGGCCAGCTTGATGCACACGACCAGCCCATCCAGCGCCTCAGCCAGTTCCGACAGTGGCGGGTAGCTCGGTGCCAGCCGGATCACCCGGTCGGCAGGGTCTGTGCCGTACGGAAACGGCGCGCCCGCGGCGGTCAGCGCGATGCCTGCGTCAGCAGCGAGCTCGACGACGCGGCCGGCACAACCTTTAAGCACCTCCAGCGTGACGAAGTAACCTCCCTCCGGTTGCGTCCAGGTCGCCAACCCACTGTCGCCCAGGTGGCTCGCCAACGTGCGCTGGACGAGATCGAACTTCGGCTTGAGCAGCGCCCGATGACGGTCCATATGAGCATGCACGCCGGCTGGGGTTTGCAGAAACAGTGCATGCCGTAGCTGGTTGACCTTGTCGGGGCCGATGGAGCGCTTGGCCAGGTGCCCGGTCAACCAGTCCACGTTGGCCGGTGAGGCACCGTAGAAAGCCACCCCGCTGCCCGCCAGCGTGATCTTCGATGTGGAGCCGAACACGAAGGGTCGATCAGCGTGGCCAGCAGCGGCTGCCAACTGCAGGATGTCGGCGGTCTCGTGCCGGACATCGGTCAGATGGTGCACGGCGTAGGCGTCATCCCAGAAAATCCGGAAATCGGGAGCGGCGGTGCGCATCTGAGCCAGCCGACCGGCGGTCTGCTCGGAGTACCGGATGCCCGACGGATTGCTGTACTTGGGCACGCACCAGATTCCCTTGATCCGGGCGTCCGCTGCGACCAGCCGCTCGACCTCGTCCATGTTCGGTCCCGTCGCGTTCATCGGGACGGTGATCATCTCGATGCGCAGCTTCTCGCACACCGAGAAGTGCCGGTCGTACCCGGGCACCGGGCACAGCAACGCGGCCCCGGTACCCATCCCCCACGGCTGCACCGAGCCGGGCACGCCGAACAGCACGGCGTGCACCAGACACTCGTGCATCAGCTCCAGGCTGGAGTTACCGAACGCGATCAGCTGGTCGACCGGAACTCCAAGCAGAC
>JAVXWL010000047.1:0-14038 GCA_032230565.1 Pseudonocardiales bacterium
CCGATCCAGATCGGCAGGTAGCGCTCGCCCTCGGTCTCCCGAAGCAACAGGATCGGCTGGTTCGCCGGCAACTCCACCCGGACCCCGACGACACGCATCTCGCTCATCGCGTTGCGCCTCCCTCCCGCCGCACCCTGCCGTCCGGGTGCCTCGAGGATCGTCGTGCTCGGCGGTGGATTGGTACCGGCCGTTCGCTGCCAGCCCAGTAAACTCTCTCCACCATCGTTACCTTAAGACGCTACACGCGGCACCCTCCCGATGCCGAGTCCCGCAGCATCCAAATTCGCTCAGTTCCCGATGACGCCGCGCAGCCCGATCTTCACGAGGACCGCATGCAGCCGCAATGACAGCATCGCCAACTCCCGAACCACCTCGTCGGCGCGAGCTCGCGCGTCGGGATCGCGCTGCCGGCTCATCGGCGTGACGATCTGCGCCAGCAGACCCACCTCCCGGTCAGCCGACGCGCGGAAGGAACGTAGGTGCCGTGGTTCGAGCCCGAAATCGGTCATCGCCCGGGCGGTCTTCGCCACTAGCACCGCATCGGTGTCGTAGAAGCCAGCTGAACCGGGCCGGACCAGACCGAACTGCTCGAGCTCGGTCAGCGCGGCACGCCCGATGCCGGCGACGGCGAGCAACTCCTCCTGGGTGACGCGCGTGGTATCGGTGGAGTCGAGGTTCTCGGACCAGTCCGGGGCCGGCCGTGGCCAGTTCAGATCAGAGTGTCTTTCAGACAGACCCTCAGCGCCTCCGCGGTCCCACGAGTCAAGGTGTTCTTTGATCACCCTCAACGGGAGGTAATGGTCGCGCTGTGCGGCCAGCACGTAGCGCAGCCGTGCAACGTCCGCCGACGAGAACTGCCGGTAACCCGCGGCGCTACGTTCCGGCTGGACGAGTCCCTCGGATTCCAGAAATCTGATCTTTGAGATGGTGACGTCTGGGAAGTCCGTCCGCAGCTGTGCGAGCACTGACCCGATGCTCGCCCCGGAGAGATCCCCGGCGCGGTCCGGAGCTGTCACCGGGGCCCCTGGTCAGCCCCTCGTTCCCCGGCACGCGGCCCGGTCAGGAATACCAGCCGGAACTTGCCGATCTGCACCTCATCACCATTGGCCAGCAACGCGGTATCCACCGGCTCGCGATTGACGTAGGTGCCGTTGAGGCTGCCGACGTCCACTACCACGAACTCACCGCCTTCGCGGCGGAACTCGGCGTGCCGGCGGGACACCGTCACGTCGTCGAGGAAGATATCGCTTTCCGGATGCCGACCCGCTCTTGTGGTGGACCGGTCGAGAAGGAACCGCGAACCGGCGTTAGGGCCTCGCTTGACCACCAGCAGAGCTGAGCCGGCAGACAATGCATCGAGGCCGGCAATGGGCGGCGCCGGTGCCTCGACACCCTCGACCTCGGCGAGGAAGTCCGCCCGGAACGTCGATGTCTGCTCCGGGCCCCGCTCCGGTGGCACACCAGGCCCGTCGTTGGTGCTCACGCTGGGCTCTCCTCACGGGGTGGTCGTCGTTGATCGGATCACAACCTACCGTGCCACTCGCAGGCTTGGGGACAGAGGTCAGCCGTCCTCCTCGATGAGGATGCGGTAGTCTTCGGCATCCATCAACGAGTCCGTCGCCGACCGATCCGCCAGCTTGACTTCGATCATCCAGCCCACCCCGTAGGGGTCTGAGTTGACCAATTCAGGGTTGTCCTGCAGAGCGTCGTTGCAGGCGATGATCTCACCTGCTACCGGCACGAAAATCTCCGACACACTCTTGGTCGACTCCACCTCGCCGACCGGTTCTCCAGGCGCCACCGAGTGCCCGACCGGTGGCAACTCGACGTAAACGACGTCTCCGAGTTGCCGCTGCGCATAGTCGGTGATGCCGATCCGTACCGTGCCCTCCGCGCCAGCTAGCACCCACTCGTGCTGCGAGGTATATCTCAGCTCCTCGGGAACCGCAGCGGGCTGCTCCACATCATCCCCCATTCATTCAACGATGGCGTCACTCGTGGCGCGCACCGTCAGCCGAACTTGAAGTAAGTACAGGATTCCCGACCAGACGTACAGCGCGCCGCCCCATCCGGTGAAGGCCACCGCGAACGCTTGAGCCACCGCGCCCACCCAACCATGCGCGTCATGGGCGAGAAGCAGGAATGGAAAGGCATAGAGCAGGCAGAGAGTCGCGGCCTTGCCCACATAGTGCACTGGCAGCGCGCCGTGGCCGTGATGCCGCAGCACGAGCAGACCTAACAACACCGCCAGGTCCCGGCCGAGCAGCACTGCCACCATCCACCAAGGGAGGACTTCCCGCATACCGAACGCGAGCAGTGTGCTCAGCGTGTACAGCCGGTCGACGGCAGGATCGAGCAACGCGCCCAGCCTACTGGACTGGTTCAGCAGCCGGGCGAGCTTGCCATCCAACCAGTCGGTGAGACCCGATAGGGCCAGCACGAGCACCGCGAGCAGATCATCGTGCGGGCCCAGCAGAAGCCACAGGAACAGCGGGACACCCGCCAAGCGAAGCACGCTGAGTGCGTTGGGCACGGTAAGCAGCCGGTCTGCCGGATCCGACGCCTGCGGCCGGGGTCGGCTCGGCCGCCCGGCGCTGGGCTGGCGCTGCATAGCAGCTACTTTCGCATACGCCGGGTTCCCGCTCGCCAATACCGAATCTGTTTTGCAGTGCGGGACTTGCCGTTGTCAGCTCGGAGCGCTTCTATAGCGAGGGACACGCACCAGCCCGCCTCGATCAGTCAGAACTGGGTGTGCGCTAGCCAGTGCTCCAGGACGCTGGCGTCGCCGAGCACATCGATCGGCGCCTCGTGCGGTGGGACACGGCGCATCAGCACCAGTAGTAGGGACACCACTGGACCGCGCACCGCCACATCGCCTTTGGCGTGGCCGTGTTCCCAGACCGGGCCCGACGGCGTCCGGCGCACGATCCACTCCCCCGCCTCGCCGAGTCCAGGATCGGTGGAGTGCAGGTGCAGGATCTGGCCATCTCCACGCAGCTCGGCGAGTTCTGGGCGGTACTCCAGGGCCTGCGGCAAGTTAAGGAAACCCAGCCACTCCGAGATCGCATCGGCGGCAAGATCGGCATCGAGGGTGAACTCACGACCCAGCGCGAGCTCGGCGTCGGCACGGTGCACCGCGGTCTCATGCGCCATCCGACGGCCCCAGAAACCGGCGCTGTGGTCATCTGCCCAGCTCCACACGGGGGTCCGCGGGTCAGCCGCCTGTATCGCGTCCACTAGCGCGCCAGCACCCTCGCGTAACCAGGCGGCCAGCTTGTCAGCGTCCGCGGGTGCCGCGGTCACGGTCAGCTCGCTGCGGTCGGGTGGGGTGGCGGCCGGTCGACTGACGATCGCGGTGGCCCACCGGTGGGCCTGCCCGAGATGCTCGGTGAGCTGGTACAGCGTCCAGTCCGGGCAGGTCGCGACCTGTTGCTGCAGATCGGCACCGGCCAGTGCTTCAGCGAACAAAGCGGTCTGCGCAGCCAGCGCATCGAGGTAGCGGTCCTCGCTCAGCGGAGCCATCGAATTGCCCCTCCCTGTAGTCGTTCATCGCGGGTCCTTCGAGTAGCCGTCAGGGACTCGCAGGCAGACCTCTTATCACATTCGTAGTGCGGCGCCGCACCAGGTGGTGTGCACTGTGCTCTATGGCTTCGCATTCTGCCTCGCATCCGCAAGATCCCGTCCAGCGCGCGCTCGGTGGTGGCTGGGGAACCTTTCTCGCGGCGGCAGCGCGGTCCCCTCGCGATGTCGGCACCCTGCTGCCCTCCGGCCCTGAGCTGGCCCAGCGGCTGGCCGCTGTGGTGGCTGGAGCCGGCCAGCCTGGGCGTCCTGCGGTCGTGGTGGAGGTCGGCGCGGGAGGCGGCGCGGTCACCACGGCGATCGTCCGCGAGGCAGACCAGGATGCGGTAGTGATCGCGGTCGAGAAGGATCCTGGGCTCGCCGACCGGTTGCGGTCGCGTCAGCTTGGGGTGCGGGTGGTCACCGCAGATGCCGCCACGCTTCCGGCCATCCTCGCCGACCACGGCGTGGACCGCGCCGATGTGATCGTCTCGGTGCTGCCGTGGAGCCTGTTCGGGCCGCGGCAACAGCGCGAGTTCTTGACCATCTTTGCCGGTGCGCTGCAGCCCGACGGTGTGTTCACCGCCGCCGCGTACAGCGTCGGTTACTGGACAGCTGCTGCGCGCCGGTTTCGCAGCGAGCTGGAGCGGACGTTCGGCGAGGTGCTGCCCACCCGGACGCTCTGGCGGCACCTGCCGCCAGCCATGACCTATGTCTGCCGGCGCCCGGTCGTAACCCGTCCGGTCATAACCGACGGCATCACCGCGGATCCGAATCAATGAGTAGCCGGCCATTGAGCCTGGTAACGCGCAAAGCACGCTTCACCACCTGGGCGTTGGTGCCGTTGTTGTAGGTGACCTCGACGGGCACTCGCACCGAACCGTCGGAATTATCCGTGACTCCAAAGGCGTTGCGGGCGCTGACCGAGGAGTACTGGCTCCAGTATTCCCGGAAGTCCGACTCGCTGCCGAAGGCAGCCTGCGCGGTGGGCGACAGCAGCTGCCAGGCCGTCGACACGTCGTTCGTCCCGTTGTAGTAATTGATCACAAGTCGGCCGGCATCGCTCCATCCGATCGGCTGGACGTGGTCCACCCGCTGCACTTGCGGCGGCGATGGTAGGACTGAGATCTGCGGTGCCGCCGGCGCAGCGGCCTGCCCGGCGGCGTGGGCCCCCTGTTGCCCAGCTGAGCCTCCGGACAGCAGCGCCTCAATCCCGGTGAACACGAGCACCGCGAGGACAGCTCCGGTGAGCAAGCCGACCCTGAGCCGCCGCTGCCTGCGGCCGGGAGGGGAGCTGTAGGCGGGCCTACCGGGTGGCAACGATGCCGCCTGCGGTGGCGAATCGAACAGCGGGGCGGACGCAACGGTCGGCGTCGGGTCCACGCACTCGGTTGTGGTCATTCGGGTCGGCCGCCGGGCGGTACCTGAAGAGGAGGCCGGGCGGGTCGTCCGTACCGCGCCGAGCTCCTGGCTAGCGCGGTGCATGCCGGGACGTTGTGCGGGGTCCGTCGCCAGCAGCCTCATCAGCACCGCCGATAACGCGCCGGCTTGCCAGGGAGGTCGCACCTGGCCGCCGGCCACCGCGTGCAGCAGCGCGAGCGGGTTGTCGGTGTCGCCGAACGGACCACGCCCCTCCACCGAGGCGTAAAGCGTGGCGCCGAGGGAGAACACATCCGATGCCGGGGTCGGGACCTGCCCGCGAGCCACTTCCGGTGCAAGGTAGGCCGGGGTACCGGCCATCATCCCGGTCTGGGTGACCGTGACATCACCCGCAGCGCGCGAGACGCCGAAGTCGGTGATCTTCGCGGTGCCGTCGTCCGTGATCAAAATGTTCCCTGGCTTGACGTCGCGGTGCACGATCTGGGCGGCGTGCGCTGCGGCCAGCGCCGAAGCGATCTGCCTGCCGATCGAGGCAACTTCCGGCACCGCAAGGCAGCCACGCTCAGCCAGGACTGCCGCGAGGCTGCGCGAAGGCAGGTACTCCATCACCAGGCAAGGCTCACCCTCGTGCTCGGCCACGTCATAGACCACGATGGCGTTCGGGTGATGCAGGCGTGCGGCGATGCGTGCTTCGCGCAGCGCCCGGGCTCGGGCTTCGTCGCTCGCCCGAGGGCTCAGTTTCGGCTGCACCAGCAGCTGTTTCACCGCCACTACCCGCTGCAGCCGCAGGTCCATGGCACGCCAGACGACGCCCATGCCGCCAACACCGATTCGATCGAGCACCCGGTAGTGACCGGCGATGAGCTCACCCATGTCGATATCCGGTCACCCCCTTTGCGCCGTGCTTGCGCACAGCACGCGGCATCCCCGACCGGAAACCAGGTTATCCCGCCGGAGCCGGGTCGGCACGCCAACTCCAGCCGCCCCCCGCTTCGCCCTGGTTGGACCCGCTTCGCCTCGGTTGAAGGGCCGGGGGCACCATCGTGGTCACCATGACGCGCACCGAGAGGCTACCCGGCGCTACCGGGCCCGACGAGCTCTTCGACACCTTTGTGGCCTGGGTCTCAGCCCAGGGCCTGGTGCTGTACCCGGCCCAGGAGGAGGCGCTGATAGAGATCGTGTCCGGCTCGAACGTGATCCTGGCTACGCCGACGGGGTCCGGTAAGAGTATGGTCGCGACCGGTGCGCACGCGACCGCACTGGCGCAGCGGAGGCGCAGCGTGTACACCGCTCCGATCAAGGCGCTGGTGTCGGAGAAGTTCTTTGCCGCGTGCGACATTTTTGGTGCCGATCAGGTCGGGATGCTGACCGGTGACTCAAGCGTAAACGCCGAGGCCCCCATCATCTGCTGCACTGCTGAGGTGCTGGCCAATATGGCGCTGCGCAGCGGACCGGATACCGATGTGGGCCTGGTCGTGATGGATGAATTCCACTACTACGCCGATCCGGACCGCGGCTGGGCGTGGCAGGTTCCGCTGCTCGAGCTCCCCCAGGCTCAGTTCCTGCTGATGTCCGCGACACTTGGCGACGTCAGCCGGTTCGTGCCGGACTTGACCCGGCGCACTGGCCGCCCTACCGCGGTGGTCCACTCCGCGCAGCGACCGGTTCCACTGCACTTCCGGTACGTGACGACACCACTGCACGAGACGCTAGAAGAACTGCTGGCCATCAAGGCGGTGCCAGTATATGTGGTGCACTTCACTCAGGCGTCGGCCGCCGAGCAGGCGCAGGCGTTGACCAGTATCAACGTCTGCAGTCGGGCTGAAAAGGACGCCATCGCCGAGCTGATTGGTGGATTCCGGTTCACGGCTGGTTTCGGGAGGACGCTGTCCCGGCTGGTGCGTCATGGGATCGGGGTGCATCACGCCGGGATGCTGCCCCGGTATCGCCGGCTCGTCGAGCGGCTCGCCCAGGCCGGCCTCCTGAAGATCATTTGTGGTACCGACACCCTCGGCGTCGGGATCAACGTGCCGATCCGCACGGTGCTACTCACCGCGCTAGGCAAGTACGACGGCACCCGCACCCGCCACCTCACCGCCCGGGAGTTCCACCAGATCACCGGGCGTGCCGGCCGGGCCGGCTACGACATTGCAGGCGATGTGGTCGTGCAGGCGCCTGATCACGTGGTGCAGAACACCAAGGCCGTCGCCAAGGCTGGAGATGATCCCCGCAAACGTCGCAAGGTTGTGCACAAGAAGCCAGCCGAGGGATCGGTGTCCTGGAGCGATCGGACCTTCGACCGTTTGGTCGCAGCTGCACCGGAACCATTGACATCCAGTTTCGCGGTGAGCCATGCAATGGTGCTCAACGTCGCCAACCGGCCCGGTGACGCGTTCGCGGCGATGCGCCACCTGCTCACCGACAACCACGAGGACCGCCCCGCGCAGCGCCGGCACATCCGTCAGGCCATCGCGATTTACCGAGCCTTGCTTGCTGCTGGCGTCGTCGAGCGGTTATCGGTCCCGGACGCCCACGGCCGCACCGTGCGGCTCACCGGAGACCTGCAACTCGACTTCGCGCTGAACCAGGCGCTGTCACCATTCGCGCTGGCCGCGATCGACCTGCTCGACCGCGAGTCGGTTGACTACCCGCTAGACGTGCTGTCGGTGCTCGAAGCCACCCTCGACGATCCGCGGCAGGTGTTGAGCGCGCAACTGTCCAAGGCTAAAGGCGAGGCCGTGGCGGCGATGAAGGCCGAGGGCATCGAGTATGAGGAGCGGATGCGGCTGCTGGAGGACATCAGCTACCCGATGCCGCTGGCTGAGCTGCTCGACGCCGCGTTCGAGATCTACCGGGCAGGGCACCCCTGGGTGGCCGACCATCGGCTGTCCCCCAAGTCAGTTGCCCGGGATCTCGCCGAGCGGGCGATGACCTTCACCGAGTACGTCGGGTTCTACGGCCTGGCCCGCTCCGAGGGGCTGGTACTGCGCTACCTCGCCGACGCCTACCAGGCGTTGCGCCGCACAGTCCCCGAGGACGCCAAGACCGACGCGCTGCGGGACCTGCAGGAGTGGCTCGGTGAACTGGTTCGCCAGGTCGACTCCAGCCTGCTGGACGAATGGGAGAAACTGCGAGACCCGCAGGCGCCGGACACGGTACCGGCGCCGCTAGATCAACGACCACCGCCGGTGACAGCTAATGCGCGGGCCTTCCGGGTACTGGTCCGTAATGCGCTGTTTCGCCGGGTGGAGCTGGCTGCCCGCCAGCGGTGGGAGGAGCTCGGGGAGCTCGACGCGGACGCCGGGTGGGACGCGGAGTCCTGGCGACAGGCCGTGGAAACCTACTTCGTCGAGCACGCCGAGATCGGCACCGGCGCTGACGCACGCGGCCCAGATCTACTGATCATCGATGAGCAGCCCGACCGGTGGGTCGTGCGCCAGATCTTCGATGACCCGGCCGGGCACCACGACTGGGCCATCAACGCCGAGGTCGACCTAGCGGCGTCCGACGAGTCCGGGACCGCCGCAGTGTGGGTGACTGCGGTAGGCCAGATGTAACCCCGGCGCAGACCGTCAGGATGGCTCGTTGCCCGGCTTCCATTTGATGCCGCAGCCGAGACTGGGTACGTGCGGTTCGGGAACCGGCTGGCTAGCCAGTACCAGTTCCAGTGCGGCGCGCAATGCCTTGCCGGTCACCGGAGCGTCGTTGCGTGGGCGGGACTCGTCGAACTCACCGCGGTAGGCGAGCCGGCGCTGGGCGTCATAGAGGAAGAAGTCCGGGGTGCACGCGGCCCGGTAGTCCCGCGCGACTTGCTGGCTGTCGTCCAGGAGGTACGGGAAGGTGAACCCAGCTCGGTGGGCCTGTTCGGTCAGCCCATCGGGACCATCGTCGGGATATCTCTCGGTGTCGTTGCTGCAGATCGCCACCGCAGTCACATCCGCTGCGTACTCGGCAACAAGCGAGCCGAGTTCTCGCTCGAGGTGCCGGACGTAAGGACAGTGGTTTGACAAAAACATCACCAGCAGCGGCTGGCCAGGACCAAGAATGTCTGAGCTGACGAGCTGGCCGTCGAGGGACGGAAGGGCGAACGCTGGTGCCGGCATGCCAAGCGGCACCATCAACGAGTTAACAGCCATGGTCTTAAGCCTGCCATCCGGCGTTACTTCTTCCGAACTCCACAGCGGAGCTGCTCAACGTCGGCAGAACAGCTCCGCTGCGGAATTCGGGAACCTGGGCGCAGGCAAGCCCGTCGAAGAGCGCACTATCGTGGTACGAACTCGACGGGCCTGGCTGCGGACCCTGCTGACGTGCCTGCGTGGACTAGCCTCGGCCCTCCTGGACCTTGCGCACCGCGCCGTCGATCTGACTGCTGAACTTGCCTTTGGTGCACTGGTCGACGAGACGACCGGCCTGGTCTGCAATCTTGCCGACCGCGTCGGGGTTGGTCTTGGCGTATCGGCGAGCGGCCTCCACGGCCCCCGCCAGTACAACGAGCTTCCCCAGTTTCCCCAGCATCGTGTTTCCTCCTTTGGCTGACCAACCACAATCCCACTAGTCACAGCGGAATGGCGAGGATACCGCGCCCGATCATGGGGCGGGAGGACGGCCGCGGGAAGCGGGTCCAGCTCAAAATGATCCGGTCAAAAACCCATCGCCTGGGCCCGGCGCTTCACCTCGCGCCCTCGGTTGGTTCGCAGCGCGCCGATCGGGGTGCCGGGCAGCGAATCCTCCGCCGTGAACAACCAGCGCAGGATCTCCTCGGCGGAGTAGCCGGAGTCGCGTAACAAGGTGATCGTTCCGGGCAGTCCCTTTACAACCGCATCGCCGCTGAGGAACTCCGCGGGGATCAACACAACGCCGCCGCGGCGTATCCCCATCAGCTGCCCATCACGCATCATCTGGTGCACCCGGGTTATCGGCAGACCCAGCCGTTGCGCGACATCGGGTAGCGGTAGCACCTCCACCTCAGGGTCGAGCACGTCCAGGGCGATGGCGAGGTCGCTCACGGTGGTCACCATGCCATACCCGCCAGCCGACGCCCTTCCGCCGTTCGGGGCGCGCCGGTCCGTACGATCCTAAGACTGTGGAGCAACAGGGGCCCGATTACGACGGCAACCTGGTCGGCGCCCTGCTGGAGGGGCGTTACCAGGTTGGTCCGATGCTGGCCCACGGCGGCATGTCCACCGTCTACCGGGGCACGGATACCCGCCTGGAGCGTCCGGTCGCTATCAAGGTGATGGCACCGCGGTTCGCCGCTGACCCACTTTTCCTGCAGCGCTTCGAGCGGGAAGCCCGCGCGGCCGCGCGCTTGCAGCACCCTGGAGTCGTCGCGGTTCACGACCAAGGTGTCGACTCCTCCCCGATTGGTGACTCCGTCTTCCTGGTGATGGAACTGGTGGACGGCGGAACCTTACGGGATCTGCTGCGCCAGCGCGGCCCGCTGCCGGTGCCGCTCGCAGTCTCGGTGGCCGACATGGTGCTCTCGGCGCTGGCCGCGGCGCACTGGGAGGGGCTGGTACATCGCGACATCAAGCCGGAGAACGTCCTTATCGGGACAGGCGGCGTCGTCAAAGTGGCTGACTTCGGATTGGTCCGCGCAGTGGCCGAGGCCAGCAGCAGCACCGGAGATGTCATCCTCGGAACGGTGGCCTACCTTTCCCCCGAGCAGGTCGCGACCGGTGCCGCCGATGCCCGAAGCGATGTCTACGCCACCGGTGTAATGCTCTTCGAAATGCTTACCGGGGCACCGCCCTACACCGGCGAGACTGCATTGTCGGTTGCTTATCACCACGTCAACGACGACATGCCGGCCCCGAGCGCAGCCGGTGCCGCGGTGCCCGCCCCGCTGGACGACCTCATCGTGCGAGCCACTCGACGGGATCCGGCCGAGCGGCCGCCAGACGCGGCGGCGTTCTTGCGGGAGTTGCAATCAGTACGAGCGGAGCTGGGAATCGAGCGGGTACCCGTACCGGTACCCGCGCGCCCAGCTGGATTGGCCAGCGCCACGGTGGTCCGCCCGCCCGAACACGGACCGCAGGTAACTCGAGCTCTCGCCAGGGACGAGATCGCACCAGTTGCTCGCGCTACATACGGGGATCCTTACCTCCACGAGCGCGCTCGTAACCGGCGCGCCTTTATCGCCTGGATGGTGATCGTGTTGATGCTCGCGGGCGCGGTCGGGGTGGGCGCATGGTGGCTGGGCAGCGGCCGGTGGACCGTGGTTCCCAATCTCGTGGGTCTGCAACGTGGGGCGGTGGCCGGCACGCTGTCCGCCGCTGAGCTGAAGGCCACTCTCACCGACGACCACAACGACACCATCCCTGGCGACACGGTGATCCGCAGCGATCCCGCGCCGGGCCAGCGCGCGCTACGCGGCTCGGACATCACCGTGGTGATCTCGCTAGGCCATCCGGTGGTGCCCGACCTGGTAGTAGGAAGCACGCCGGATGAGGCACAGCGGGCAGTCCAGCAGGCGGATCTGAGCCCACGGCTGGATCCCGACGCCGCGAAATTCGATGACGACGTCCCGGCAGGCGCCGTGCTCAGGCTGCAGCCGCGGTCCGGAACTATGCTCACCGTCGGCGCACCGGTGACTGTGGTGCTCAGCAAGGGGCCCGCCCCCACCACGGTGCCGGACGTCCGAGGGCTGCCCCAGGTTGCTGCGGTTGCCATGCTGTCCCGCGCCGGTCTGACAGCGCAGGTGCAGCGCCAGTTTGACGACCAGATTGCCGGTGGGCGCGCGATCGGCACCGACCCCAAGGCCGGTACCGGCGCTGCCCGTGGCACCAACGTCGTCCTGCTGGTGAGCACCTCGTCGGTCGTTCCCAGTGTGGTCGGGCTCTCGGTCGCGCAGGCTCGCCAGTTGCTCGCTGACGCGGGGCTGAACAGCACGGTCAGCCAGTCCCCCGGCGGCTTCGGGCTTTTCGGCGGCTTCGGGTTTTTCGGCGGCACCCCGGACCGGGTGATCTCGCAGTCCCCGGAGGCCGGCCAGCCCGTTCGCCCCGGGACTACCGTTGCTCTTACGACGCAGTGAGCGGGCAGCGCCCAGCGTCTCGAGCATTCACGAGCGAAGCATCTCGGCTACCAGGAATGCCAGTTCGAGGGCCTGCTGGGTGTTCAGGCGCGGATCGCATGCGGTGTCGTAGCGACCGGACAGGTCGGCATCGGAGATTTCCTGGGCGCCGCCGAGGCACTCGGTCACGTCCTCGCCGGTGAGTTCCACGTGGATGCCGCCCGGGTGAGTGCCCAGTGCGTGGTGCACTTCGAAGAAGCCCTGCACCTCGTCGACCACCCAGTCGAAATGCCTGGTCTTGTAACCGGTGGACGACTCGATGGTGTTGCCATGCATTGGGTCGCACTGCCAGATGACCTGATGCCCGGCCGCGGTGACCTTCTGCACGATCCCGGGCAGCACATCGCGGACCCGTTGCGCCCCCATCCGGGAGATCAGGGTGAGCCGGCCCGGCGTGCCGTGTGGGTCAAGCCGCTCGACGTACTCCACGGCCTGATCCGGGGTGGTACGCGGACCCAGCTTGAGCCCGATCGGGTTGGCCACCAGCTCGGCGAAGGCGATGTGTGCCCCGTCCAGCGCCCGGGTCCGCTCCCCCACCCAGAGGAAATGCGCGGACAGGTCGTAGAGCTTGGGTGCGTCGCTGCTGGTGTCCAGGCGGAGCATGGCGCGCTCGTAGTCCAGTACCAGCGCCTCGTGACTGGCGTAAATTTCGGTGGACAGCAGCGACGAGTCGTCCACGCCACACGCCGACATGAACCGAAGGCCTCGGTCGATCTCCCCAGCCAGCGCCTCATAGCGGGCCCCAGCCGGGGATCGCCGGACGAAGTCCTTGTTCCAGTCGTGCACCTTGTGAAGGTCCGCCATGCCGGCCATGGTCAGCGAACGCACCAGGTTCATCGCCGCGGCGGCGTTGGCGTAGGCCCGGATCATCCGGGACGGGTCATGTACCCGCGCTTCCGGGCTGGGACGCTGAGAGTTGATCATATCGCCGCGGTAGGAGGTGAGCCCCAGAGCGTCGATTGGCGCGGACCGCGGCTTGGCGTATTGCCCGGCTATGCGCCCGACCTTCACCACCGGCATGCTCGACCCGTAGGTGAGCACTACCGCCATCTGCAGCAGTGTGCGGATGGTGGCCCGCAGATGCGGCTCGGTGTTGTCGGCGAAGGTCTCGGCGCAGTCCCCGCCCTGCAGCAGGAACGCCTCTCCCCGGGCAACGGCTGCGAGATGCTCCCGGAGCTGATCCACCTCAGGCGGCACGGTGATCGGCGGAACACTCTCCAACACGGTGCGGATGTTTCGCACCGTGTTGGGGTCAGGCCAGCACGGTTGCTGCGCGGCTGGTCGGGCCAGCGCGGTGTCGAGCCTGGTACGGAGATCGGCGGGTAGCGGCGGTAGCTCCGGCAGCGCGTCGACCGGAACATCCACGGTCCAGTTCACGGTGGTTGAGCGTATGCGGTAGTACTACGGACCGCTCCAGCGGCCACCAATCGGGAGCCGGTCACCCGAAGAAGACCTCGGCCTCCGCGTGGCGCTGCGGCGGCACCGTCTTGACTTCTGCGGTAGCTTCGGCCAGCTTCACCCGGATGATGTCGGTGCCGCGCAACGCAACCATCACGCCACCGTCGCCGTCGTGCACCGCATCGACCGCGTGTATCCCGAACCGGGTGGCGAGCACCCGGTCGTAAGCAGTAGGCGTGCCACCGCGCTGGATGTGCCCTAGCACCACAGCCCGAGACTCGGCACCGGTGCGACGGGCGATCTCGTCGGCCAACCAGATGCCGACGCCACCGAGGCGCTTGTGACCGAAGGCGTCGACCTCCGCGGTGGCGAGCAGTTCCGCGCCGCCCTCCGGTACCGCACCTTCGGCAACCACGACGATCGCGGCGTCCTCGCGTTCGAGGCAGCGGACGACCCACTTGCACACCCGATCCACGGCGAACGCCTGTTCCGGCATCAGGATGACGTTCGCCCCGCCGGCCATCCCGGAGTGCAGGGCGATCCAGCCCGCGCTGCGGCCCATCACCTCGACAACCGCCGCCCGGTGGTGCGATTCCGCGGTGGTGCGCAGCCGGTCGATCGCCTCGGTGG
>JAVXWL010000185.1:0-7901 GCA_032230565.1 Pseudonocardiales bacterium
TCGCGATCAACATCAGCCTCGCCGTGCAGATGCTCGCGTTCTGCGAGGGGCTGCTGCTCGCGCAGCGCGATGGGATCGACCCTCGGCTCGCCGCCGAGGTGATGGCACACAGCGCGATCGGCTCGCCGATGCTCAAGGCGCGCGTGCCACTCGTCCTGGACCTTCCCGACGAAGCGTGGTTCGACGTGTCCCTGATGCACAAGGACATTCGTCTGGCTTTGGCGGCCGCGCGGGAGCGAGGCGTCCCACTGCCCTCGGCCGGCGTCGCTGACGACATGCTGACCAGGGCAGCCAAACTTGGCTACGAGCACCGCGACATTGCCGCCCTCTACGAAGTCCTCGCCAGGATGAACGACACCCCAACGGACGCGATGGGCTGACCTCCGCGCTCACCTCTCCAGCTCGACCCGAACAGATAATCACGCGCCGCTCCATGGACTCGACTACGACTCAGGCCGTCAAGGTGGGCTCGTCCGGCGCGGACAGGCTCAGCAACGTGCCGGCCGACGTGGCCAAGACGTGCTCAATGAGGTCCCGGTGCAGCGCCTCGGCCTCGGACAAGGCCTGGAGGGTCGACCGCAGAAACGACGTCCCTCCAGCACGAAGTAGATCGCCAGCACGACGTATCCCGCGACGAAGTGATCCGCCGGAGTCGGCGCCCGCAGTTCGTTGACGCCGTGGATGATCGACACCGCCCCACCGGCCACGAACAGGCCCAGCGCGGCCAACAGTGTCCACACATACGCCTCGCGCCCGTGCGGATGCAGGCGGTCAGGCGCGCGAGCCGACCGCCGATTAGCGACGACCAGGAACAGTTCGTTACCCGTGTCCGCCCAGGAATGCGCCGCCTCAGCTGTCAGCGACGCCGACCCGGTGATCACCGCAGTGACCGACCTCGCGGAAGCCACCACCGGTGGGCCACCGCTGGTGGCTGATCGACGATCAGCCCTAACGCCGCGCATGCGTCACGCTGCCGGCCGCGAGCTGAGCGAAGGAGGAAAAGACGCATGTCGATCCGACTCGTACGCCTCTATGCCGGCGACGACGGCCAATCGCACTTCGACGTCGGCGAGGATGAGGCGTACCAACCTGCCGGATCACCGTCCAGCTGATACACCCCCCATCAGTCTGCGAGGCCGGTCACTCGAGTGTCGCCGGCGAGGATGAGCATGTCGACGGTCCGCTGCCAGCAGTCGATGAGGTCCGGTTCGTGAATACGTGGACGGGCGCCTTGACGGGAGCGAACCGGACCGCGACCCCTGGCCTTGTTCGCTCCCGTCAAGGCGCCTGGTCATTGGTCGGATTCCTAGCTTTCGCCGCTCACCGGCCAGTGGACGAGATTAGGTGATCTACATCCACGTTTCTATCCACGAACTGCTGCACACCCCTGCCGGAAACGCGCAGTTTGGTGCCTGTCGTGACTGCGAAACGCCTGGATACCTTCCATGAGTAGGAGAGCGTCGCCACTACGGATCTGAAGGTTGTATTCGTTTTTCGGGCGCCACAGAAAACCGCCTTTACTGGAACGGCTCTTCGTCTGACGGTGTTCAGCGGACCACCGGGTGAGCCGATCCCCACCCGCCCCACCGGTTCTACCAGCGGAAACAGTCCGATCCAGGTCATGTCAGATGATCTTTTGGCATGGATTTGGGCGTGCATGAAAATGCGAGCGTTCCCCGGTTGACTTGCTTCGTGACAAGGTACGCGGGCGAACTGACAGGCTCGAACGTCGTGCATCGCTGGGAGGACCGTGAGAGCGCTTGCTGCGTCGTGTTGTAGAGAGCGGCCGCCGGGCTCGTCGGAAGTGCGCACTCGTCTCGCACCGCGAGCAGCGGGCCGGAACGATCCAGGATTCCCGGCAGAGCGCTCGGCGCATGCCGGGGAATGTGCAAGACCACCAGCACGAGTCGAGGATGTGCAGCCGGTCGCCCACGTCGAAAGGCCGATCGAAGCGCACGGTACCGAAGGTGTCGGCGGCCAGGCACGAGCAACTCCCGATGATGTACTCGTGCGGGCCGGCGGCCGTGGCTTCGCGCACCTGTGCCGGCTCGTTTTAGATGAGGGCGTCCAGCCGGTGCGCTTCCGTGGCGCTGTCGACGATGGCGGTGGCCACCTCGTTCTCGACGACGTCGAGGACGATCACGACCAGGTCCGTTGTCTGAGTGACGATGGCCTCGCCGGGCTCGAGGTAGACCTGGACACCGTGGCGCCGCGCGAAGCTCTGCCAGCAGAGACGCCAGGGCGTCGAGCGGATAGCCGTCGTGGGTGAAGGCCACCCCGCCGCCTAGGCTGACCCAGGACATCCGGTCGATCGCGTGTCGAGCCTGATCCATCGGCACGCTGCCGTCGACGGCGTGATGCCGCCTCCTGCTCGGCAGCGAGATGTACAGTTCTGACGCTCTCGATTGGCACCCATGGCAGGCTCCACACGGCTTGGACCCGTCCGACGCGGCCGAGCATCATCTTCCGCGGTGCGGCGCGCCATGATCGTGGCGGTAGAGGAGGAGCGTGTCAGAGCAATCGGGCCTCGGTCGGCAAGCTGATCCAGTGAGCCTTGTCGGTCGCGTTGTCGGCACCGAGGATTCCACCCCCCTCCTGTTCAGCGTCGCCCTTGCTCAGGATTCCTATCTCCAGCTCGACGACGTGGTGGTCACTGTCCGGGTCGTTCCGGGTGTCGGACCTGTGATGACCTGTGGCGTCGTGACTGAGGTCCGCGCCAGGCATGAGGGTGCCAATTTCGGCTCGGACGTGTTTTTGATCGCCGATGGGGTCCTCCCGGCCCAAGTGCAGGAGATCGCTGAGGTGACTACGACCCGGGTGGAGCCGGAATGCTACGTCCCGCCGAGGCCTGGGGAGCCCGCTCGGCGCGCCACCGGTGAGGAACGTGCGCAGGCGTTGTACTTCGACCGGATGGAGCAGAAGGTTCCGGTGGGCCTGGGCCGTGACGGTGACCCGATCTATGTCAACCTCGAGTTCCTTGATGGCACCCGCGGCGGCCATGTCTCGATCAGCGGCGTCTCGGGTGTGGCGACCAAGACCAGCTTCGCCCTGTTCCTGCTCAACTCGATCTTCCGCAGCGGTGTGCTGGGCCGGCGGGCGATCAATGCCAAGGCGCTGGTCTTCAGCGTCAAGGGCGAGGATCTGCTGTTCCTTGACCATGCCAACACTCGCCTCGACGACGACCTACGCGGCGACTACGCCCGGTTGGGCCTGCCTGCCGAGCCGTTCACCTCCGTCGGGTTCTTCGCCCCGCCCACGCCAGATGACCTCAGCGGGCGCCCGTATGTCGCCGGCCGCACCAGCGGGGTCGCCGCTTTTTGGTGGACGCTGGCCCAGTTCTGTGCCGACGAGCTACTGCCCTACGTCTTTGCTGACGCCGAGGACGAGCGCAATCAGTACACGACGGTGATCCATCAGGTCGCCAACCGGCTGCGACGTGACGCCACCGCGACCGGCGATGGGGGAGCGGTCGCGATCGGGGGCCAGTTGCTGCGCACTTACGACGATCTCGTCGAGTTCATTTTCGATCGCCTCACCGACGAGGACGCCCGCCGGGACTGGGCCGGCCCGGTCACCGGCACCGGTACGATCAACGCCTTCCTGCGACGGCTGCGCTCAAGCCTCAAACCGCTGCGCACGATCGTCCGCGGCGACCTCGCCGACACGGCGGGCCACCGGGTCAGCACCGACAATCAACAGGTCACCGTCGTCGATCTGCACAAACTGCCGGAGCGTGCCCAGCGCTTCGTTGTCGGTGTCGTGCTGGCGGCCGAGACCGCTCGCAAGGAGGCCGCCGGACCGGGTGGGTTGCTCTTCACCATGATCGACGAGTTGAACAAGTACGCCCCGCGCGAGGGCACCAGCCCGATCAAGGAGGTGCTGCTCGATATCGCCGAACGCGGGCGCTCGCTCGGAATTATCCTCATCGGCGCGCAGCAGACGGCCAGCGAGGTAGAGCGGAGGATTGTGGCGAACTCCTCGATCAAGGTTGTCGGCCGGCTGGATCCGGCCGAAGCGGGACGACCCGAGTACGGCTTCCTGCCGCCGTCTCAGCGGGCGCGGGCGACTCTGGCCAAGCCGGGGACGATGTTCGTTTCCCAGCCGGAGATCCCCGTGCCGATCGCCGTCGAGTTTCCGTTCCCGGCGTGGGCGACCCGGCTGTCGGAGTGTGGTGCGCCGCCGGTGAGTAACAACGGTTCGGCAGAGCGCGACCCGTTTCGCCGGCTGCCGGTCGTCGACGACGACCCGCCGTTCTAAAGATGAGGTTCCTGCACACGGCCGACTGGCACGTCGGTAAGACCCTGAAGGGGCACAGCCGGCTCGACGAGCAGGAGCAGGTGCTCCGCGAGATCGTCCGTGTCGTCCGGGAGCAGGAGCTCGACGCCGTCCTCGTCGCCGGTGACCTCTACGACAGTGCCGCACCATCGGCCCCGGCCCAGAAGCTCGTCGTCCGCACCCTGATGGCACTGGCCCGCACGGGCGCCGAGGTGATCGTGATCGCCGGCAACCACGACCACGCCGCCACCCTTGACGCCTACCGGCCCTTCGCAGGCGCGGCGGGTATCACCCTGGTCGGCTCGGTCCGCAGCGCCGAGCAAGGAGGCGTCGTCGA
The DNA here is from genome assembly GCA_032230565.1 of Pseudonocardiales bacterium. Classification (GTDB taxonomy): domain Bacteria; phylum Actinomycetota; class Actinomycetes; order Mycobacteriales; family Pseudonocardiaceae. Next base: position 4,613 of record JAVXWL010000185.1, read on the forward strand.
GTTCACGGCACGCACCGGAGAACCTGTGACCGTCGCAGTGCTGCCGTTTGTGTCCTCGCGTTACGCGGTGCGCGCAGCAGAGCTTGTCGCGAACACCCCAGCGGAGCACACCGGCGCCTACGATCAGCAGCTCCGTGACATCCTCGCTGTCCTCAGCGGTGGGTTCCGGACCGACGCCATCAACCTCGTCATGGCTCACCTGACGGTGCTCAACGCAACATTCGGCGGTGGCGAACGGACTGCGCAGTCGATCTTCGAATACGCTGTGCCGGCCACCGTGTTCCCATCTGACGCGCACTACGTCGCACTGGGTCATCTGCATCGGCGGCAGATCATGGCGGCGCCCAGCCCGGTGCACTACTGCGGCGCCCCGCTGGCGGTGGACTTCGGCGAACAAGAGTACGAGCCAGTCGTCTGCCTGGTCGAGGCCACGCCGTCCACACCGGCGCGGGTCACCGACATCCCGATCACCGCAGCGCGGCGGTTGCGGACGCTGCGTGGCACTGTCGAGGAGCTGGGCGCGCTAGCCGGGACGGTCGGGGAGGACCTGCTGCGGGTGTGGGTGCGCGAGCCTGCCCGCGCGGGGCTCCGCGAGGAGGTGACCGGCCTGCTGCCCAACGCCCTGGAGGTGCGGATCGAGCCGGAGTTCGCCACCCCGGTCTCCGGGTCACGACCGGCGAGCGGCCCGGGCGTCGAGCGCACCGCGTTGGAGCTGTTCGGTGAGTACTGCGCCACGCGCAACACCGATGATCCCCGGCTCAACGTGTTGTTCGCCCGTCTGCACGACCGCGTGACCGGGGGTGCGTGATGCGCCCGGTGCTGCTGGAGATGCACGGCTTCGCTGCGTTCCGCGAGCCCACGACCGTCGATTTCCGGGACGCGGAGTACTTCGCGCTCGTCGGGCCGACCGGCTCGGGCAAGTCCACCGTGATCGACGCGATGACCTTCGCGCTCTACGGGTCGGTGCCGCGCTGGGACAACCAGGCGGTGGTCAAGCTGGCCCTAGCCCCGAGCGTGAACCGGGGCACCGTGCGGCTCGTATTCGACGTCGGCGGCGCCCGGTACGTCGTGGCCCGTGAGCTGCGCCGGTTCCCGAAGGGCGGAGTCACGGTCCGCAGCGCTCGGCTGGAGCGCCTCGACGACCAGACAGGGACGGGCGAGGCCGGTGATGGCACCGAGGTGCTCGCCGCCGAGTCCACGGTGACGAAGGCTGTCGAGGAACTGCTCGGGTTGCCGTTCGACCAGTTCTGCATGTGCGTAGTGCTTCCCCAGGGCGACTTTGCCGAGTTCATGCACGCCAAACCCGCCGCGCGCCAGCAGATGTTGACCCGGCTGCTTGGCCTGGGCGTCTATGAATCCATCGCCAAGGCGGCCAACCACGAGGCCGCCGCGGCGGGTGAGCGAGTTGAGGTATTGGCCGGCCAGCTCGCGGGTTACGCCGACGCAACCGAGGAAGCTGTCGCACAGGCTGAGGCACGGGTCGCGGCACTGAGCGCGCTGTCCGAGCGCATTACCCAGCAGCTCCCGGACCTGGTCGCCGCATCCAATGCCGTCACTAGCGCGGACGGGGTCGTCGCCCGGTTGCGCGATGAGCTGGCCAGGCTCGCGGCGCTGGCTGTTCCCCAGGGTCTGCCCGAGCTGGACGCACGGCAGCGATCGTCCACGGAGGAGGCTGAGTCGGCGCGGTACCGGTGCGCCCAAGCCGAGGCCGCCGACACCGACGCTCGGGAGCAGCGCGCTGCCGCTCCTGACCGGGGTCCGCTGGAAAGCGCCCGCCAGAATCATGCCGAGCTGGCGGCCGCGCTCGCCGACCGGCCCCGCGCCCAGCAGGCTCATGCAACGGCACGGGAGGCTTACGCCACCGCCGTCGCCGCGGCCGCGGAGGCCGCGGGTGCCGTAGACGACGCACGCATGGCCCGCGACAGAGCCACTGCTGACCTTGCCGCGGCCTGCGGGGATGCGCAGCGGCTCGCCGACGAGCGTGCACGGCTCATCGGCCTCTGCGTTCCCACCGGGCTTGACGATCCCGACAGCCGCCGCCGCGCGGCGGCGGCCGAGCTTGCCGCTGCGCAACGGGCCCTCGATATCGCCGACATTGCGGACACCAACGCCCGCCGACAGCTGTCGGAGGCACCCGAGCGGGGCCCGCTCGAACGCGCCCATGATCACTACCTGGCTTTCGCCGCCACACAGCGGGAACTTCTTGGAGTCGGCGAGCACTATCTCATCGCGATCCGCGACCGGGAGGCGGCGGCCGAGGCCGTGGCGGAGGCGGCCGAGCGCCTCACGCACGCCCGCAGCTGCCACGACCGCGAGGTACGGGCCGACCTGGCCGCGGCGCTGCGCCCGTCGCTCGTGGCCGGGCAGCCGTGCCCCGTCTGTGATCAGGCGGTCGCAACGCTGCCTGCGACGCGGCCCACAGCGGATCTGACCAGCGCGGAAGCCGCCGTCGCTGATGCGGAAAATGCCCTGGAGCAAGCCCGGCGGGCAGAGGCGGGCGCGGCGGCTGCCGAGCGGGAACAGGCCGGGGAGCGGGACCGGCTGCATCGGGAGGAAGAGCGGCTGCGCACTGTGCTGGCCAGCGCGCCGCCGAGCGCGGCCGCGGTCAGCGAGGCCCTGGCGGACCTGGACGCGCTGGGCAACGCGGCGGAGCAGGCCGTGGCCATTCTGCGTGCGGCGCGGCGGCACCGGGATGAGGCGACGGGCGTGGTGGAAGCCCTCCACGGTGAGGCCGCGGCCGCAATGTCGGCGCTGTGGACAGCACGCGAGCCGCTGGTGGTGCTGGGCGCCCCTCCGGTCGCCGAGGACGTGCTCGCCGGATGGCGCAGGCTATGTGGATGGGCCGAGCGGGAGACGGCGGTCCGCGATGCCGCGTTGCCCGGGGCCAGCGCTGCAGCCGCGCAGGCCGCCGAGGTGATGCAGGCCGCCACGCTGGGGTTCGAGCGGGCGGAACGAATCGTTACCGCACGGCGTGTCGAGGAAACCGCGGCGACACGGGCCGAGCAGCGCGCCCGCAGCAACCTCGACGCGCTCGACCAGCGGATCGAGTGGGTCCGCGGCGCACTGGAGTCCGCCCCGGCCGATGCCCAAGCACAGGCGGCGCTGCACCGGCTCGATGCGCTCGATGAGGCGGTCCGTCGTGCCGACGTCGAGCTCCGGTCTGCCCGCGGCGCCCGGTCGGCGGCCGATGCGAAGCTGGCCGAGGTGGGCCGCGATGTCGCCACGGCGTGGGACGCGCTGCATGCCGCCCGTGACCCGCTGGTGGTGCTCGGGGCTCCGGCCGTCACCG
>JAVXWL010000201.1:0-2804 GCA_032230565.1 Pseudonocardiales bacterium
ACACCCACCAACCCACGACCCCGCCACCGTCATCCCCCTCGACGCACCGATCCGACGCTCCCGAGTCCTCGGCGGACTGATCAACGAGTATCGACGAGCAGCCTAGCCAGAACCGAGAAACACCTGGTCAAGGCCTCGTCTCGAGTTTTGGCACGGCACACCCTCTGGGTCCTCCGACTGGTTCAGGAGGATCTGATCATGTCCGATATCGACCGTGTAACCGACCGCGCGGCAGGCGCTGCAAAACGGTTGCTGTCGCCGTTGCAGAATTACGAGGTCTGGCTGTAGACGATGCGGCCGCCGGCGGGCGGCGGGTGCTCACCGGTGGGAGTCGCTGACTACGGTGCGCAGGGCAGCGAAGACGTCTATTTCCCGGGATAGGTGCAGTGAGTCCTGGCGCGGGGGTTGGATCCAGGTGATCGGCCCGCGGGGGGTCATGGTGGGTGGCAGCATCAGGGCGCCGGTGACCTGCTGCACGCTGGGTGGCCACGGCAGCGGGGCCCCAAATCTCTCTCCGGTGAGGATGAGGTGGTGTTCGGGGGCGTAGGGGTGGGCCAGCACCGCGGGGGCGCAGTGTCGCTCAATAAGGATTTGTGTTAGCTCGGTGCTGAGCAGGATCGGGATCGCGATGGCCGACACATCGCAGTTCAGGCTTAGCCGTATTCGGTCACGGTGCTGGGTCACCGGCCAGCCCCACGCCTGGTAGTCGACCCCGTTGATGAGTCCGGTGCCTTGGCTGCCGGGGGTGCCCACGGGTGGCTCCACGACCGGAGCAGTGGAGCACACCTGGTGTAAGACGCACATCATGCAAGGCATGCCCTGCCCGGAGCTGAGGGTTTCGATCTCTTCGAGATCCAACAGAGCGCCGCACAGCGTGTCGACCGTGCCTGCTACGTCTGCGTCCGGCATCGGAACCAGGTGCACCAGGCGGGCGGTTTGGCCAGTGACGTCGGGTCGGTAGCGGACCAGCATCACCGGTTGGTCAGCCGGTTCGACAAGCGGCAGCGTAGTATCCGCAGACCGGGACGACAGTGAGACGTGGTGGTGGGCCGCCTCTAAAGCCGCGAAGCGCACAGGGAGATCGTTGACGGTATCTGTCATGTCTGACATGTCACGCCTCCGGTACGCAGTAGCGACTTTACCTGGAAGAAAGAATTCCTTTCGAAGCACCTGCACCTGCACGTGCACTTGCACTACGAAAAGTAGTGTCAGCTCCTCCCTGCGTCAATGCACGTGCAAGTGCAGAGTGGATGCAATCGCGGATGTTCGTACTGATTGAGTACGCTGCGTCATGACAGGTGCGATGCGGGCGCTAATGGCGTAATGCCGACACGTTCGAGCGGACTTCTAATCTCTGTAGCACCTCCTGTCACACGGCTAACTGCAAAGCGAGGCTTACGCCCCTGCCGTGTCGATGAGGTTCACCCACGAGGCCCTTGCCTGGCCACGGTGAGAAGCGGTGGCAGTGCTAAGTCCCGCTGCTACTATGAACAACCGCGTGCAATTCTGCGCACGATATGTCGTGGGCCGTACGGGTCCGTGGAGTAAACGGAGTTGCCGTGAACCATGAAACTGCACAGGACACCTTTCGCAGCTGCACTCAATGGCGGAAGTCGAGCTACTCGTCCCCGGACGGCGAAGAATGTGTGGAGGTCATCACCGAGCTGCCCGGCTGGGTTGGCGTCCGGGACAGCAACCTCGGTGCTGACAGCCCGGTGCTGGCCTTTACCACCGGGCAGTGGCAGACCATTTTGCGCGGCGCCCGCACCGGCGGGCTGGGCACCTGACCGACCACCGCGCTGAAGACACCGACCCACCGTTGATACGCGCCCTGACGCTGAGCTCCCGCCCAAAAAGGGGCCAGTGCCACCACCCGAATCTAGAAATAAACCCAATAGCCCAGCTCGCCACCGCATGGACGTCATCAGAAACTGAGACAAGGACTGCGCCGTCCAGGTTTTATTTACCAAGGCCAGGACCGAAGTCTTAGCCTCCGCATTCGCGCTCGGCAGGTTGCCAGCAAAGAGTTCGGTATCGCCTGGAACCCGGATCGAGGTGAGGATGGTGAGCGTCACCGCCACATCCCCGAAGGCCACCGAGTGACCACGGCGCCTCGGAAGACACAATACGTGCCGGTCAAGGACGTCGACTCCAAGCGCCGCGGACCGACTCCAGCGTCCCGAAACCCACCGAATAACAACTCCTCACTAGCCATTGATCACACCGACAACCCTGCGGAGCCGTTCGACCCAGTCGAGCAGGTCGACGACTTCGTCTGCGACGAGGAGGAGTCCGCGGCGCTGCGCCAAGCCCGCCAGGACGCCGAACTCGCCCCCTCCGCCGACTCGGTACGGGCGTATCTCAAGCAGATCGGCAAGGTCGCCTTACTCAACGCCGAACAGGAGGTGGACCTCGCCAAACGCATCGAAGACGGGCTTTACGCCGCCGAGCGGATACACCGAGCCCAAGACCCGACCGACAACCTGTCCCCGCAGCTGCGCCGAGATCTCTGCTGCATCATGCGCGACGGCCAGCGCGCCAAGAACCACCTGCTGGAGGCCAACCTCCGCCTTGTCGTCTCGCTGGCCAAGCGCTACACCGGCCGCGGGATGGCATTCTTAGACTTGATCCAGGAGGGCAACCTGGGACTGATCCGCGCGGTCGAGAAGTTCGACTACACCAAGGGCTACAAGTTCTCCACCTACGCCACCTGGTGGATCCGCCAAGCCATCACCCGAGCGATGGCCGACCAGGCCCGCACCATCCGCATCCCAGTACACATGGTCGAGACGATCAACAAGCTG
>JAVXWL010000235.1:0-26606 GCA_032230565.1 Pseudonocardiales bacterium
CAAACGGATGGCGGAAGGGCTACGGATCATCTCGATCGCGTTCAAGGAGGCGCCAAGGACTATGTTCCCGGCCGGCTCCGGGGTGGGCTCGCAAGGGCCGGACCACCTGACCTTCGACCTGGCCGACGCCTCCCGGGTATCGCTGTCGTTCTATGGCAAGCGGCCCGGGCCAGGGATGCGTCTGGAGAAGCTGTCAATGCAGTTCTCCACGCAGGAGACCGAGACCGCCGGCGACGTGCTGGAGGCGTACGAGCGCCTGATCCTGGACGCGATGCGCGGCGACCACACCCTTTTCACTACGGCAGAGGGCATCGAGTCCCTGTGGGCGCGGTCTGAGCCGTTGCTCCAGGACCCGCCGCCGGTCAAGATCTATCCTCCGGGTACGTGGGGACCCAACGCGGTGCATCAACTCATCGCGCCGAATGCTTGGCGACTCCCCTTCGAACGGGCGTGGCGCGAGAAGAAGAGCTGAACGGCCCCTTAGCGCCCGCAGTCGTCAGCCGCGACGGACAACTTCCACATCCTGCCGCCCGGCGTCGCTCTCTGCCCGGGACTGATCAACCACAGCGTTCTTGGCAGCGGTGTGTAACGGTGCCGGTACGAGCAGCGATGACGCTGGCAGCCCCGTGACGCTGTTGGACCCCCGACCCCGCAGCCTCACGGGGCCTTCCCGTTCCTGGGCCTTGGCTAGGCTGACGTGGGTTCAGCGGCGCCGGGCGGCCGGTATCGAGTCACTGGTGTCCCTGGGTTGGGCGAGGAGCACGATGTCATCGGTTGTTGTCTGGACCCGTCAGCACTGCCTAGTCGCCTTCTTCGGTCTGGCCTTCGCGCTGTCCTGGTGGGTTTGGCCGCTGTATGTCTTGGGCCTCTCGCCTGCGCCGTTTTTTGCCTGTGGGCCGCTCGTGGCTGCGCTTGTTGTTATCGGCATGACTGAGGGCTGGTCAGGCTACCGGACGTTGGGTGCCCGGATGATCCATTGGCGGGTCGGCGGGCGTTGGTGGATCGTGGCGCTCGGCATGCCGCTGGCGGTCCTGGTCGTGGCCGCGCTGGCGAACATCGCGATCTGGGGGGTTCCCGCCCCGGTCCTGGGGGACATGGCCTGGCCCACTCTGGCTCTGGTCTTCGCGGTGCGGTTTGTCAACCCGCTGGACGGGCCGCTGGGCGAGGAGCCGGGCTGGCGCGGTTACGCGGTCCCGCAGCTCCAGGCCGGTCGCGCCCCGCTCTCATCCTTGGTCTGTTTGTGGCGATGTGGCACGTGCCGCTGGTGATGACCGGACAGCTCGCCGCAATCGGGCTCGTCGTTACGGTCGCGATCACTGTGGTTTATGCGTGGCTGTTCAACCACACCGGCGGCAGCGTGCTGATGACGATGCTGTTCCACATCGCGCAAGGCACCGTCAGCTACGCCGCCCTCGGCTTCACCGACGCGGACGCGGCCAGGATGGACTGGCTCACCGGTGCCCTGTGGTGCGCGATCGCCCTCGGCCTGGTCCTGATCGATCGGCATGCCTGGCGGGCCGCGCCCCGTCCGCGATCGCCAGCCCGGGACGTCTCCGATCAACGGACGTCTGAGGATGCTATGACGGTCACTTGCCGTAGGAACCGCACTCGATGTGCATGGCACCGGAACTGGTGTACGTCACATTTATAGGGACGGCGTTTCGGCTCCTGAAGAACATTTTTGATGATCAGGTATGCCCGGGCGTCCATCAATGAACAAGACCCATTCGACCACTGCGATGCGCCGAGCCGCCTGCCAGCAACGGCGTCACTCGCCGGTGCGCCGCTCCCTGTGGCCGTGAACGGAATTGTTGATCTCGTCGTCTGTTGCTTGTTCAAGCCTGATGAAGCGCCGATCAGTTGCTGGGATCGTGGCTATAAGTTCATCGAGCTTGCGGTGCGTGGCCTTTTGATCTCGCGTTTGAGTGTGCTGCACAACAAAGATAGGAATGAGAGTGACGACCTGCATCACAGCGGTAACGACCGTGACTGCCGGCGACGACAGGCCAGTAACGAAAGCAGCCACCAGGGCGAGGACGCCCGCGATCGACAACGCGCCTGCGATCCACGCCTTTGACGTCCAGTCATCTATAGCGTGGAGCAGGCGGCTGACCTTCGGCAAGTGCGCTGCGGCCATCACCAGAACATACCCAAAACGCTGCACCTGATGCCTGCCCCGAGGCACCATTGTTGGCGGGCCAACACGGTCATCCCATGGAGGGCGCTTCGGCGGACGGGCGCTGTGGCGAAGCGGATGCGAGGACCTCCTACGCGGCGGGTCTCCGTGAGGCTGATGGGAAGGACAGCAGTCGGCGTGATGAGGCCAGCACGTCCGTCACTGTCACAGTGTCCCAGCCGCCTACGCCCGGCGCTGATCGCAGTGCGTTGAGTGCTCGATTCAGCGCCGAAGTCGGCGATCGGGGTCTGGTGTGTTCACCGGGCTCATGCAGGGTCATCTGCCGGTGGACGCTGAGGCTTACCCCACTGCTGATCGATGCGGCACCTCACAACCGGCGCATCTCGGGAGATCGCTGGTACGTAGACGGAACGTCTGCGAAGGTTGCTGGGCAGTACGTGTATCCGTATCGGATGATCGACCAGTACGGAGGTCATAGACCAATTAGGTTTTATCATCGACGTCATATTCTTGCCAGATGGTTGCCTGTCTCTCACAGACCGAGCAGGCGCTACGCTTAACGGGCATCTCGTAGGGGAGTGATGATGGTCACCGAGATTTTGTGGCGCCAGCCCGGCAAGATGACACAGTTAGAACAACGCAGCCTCGAGCTACTCGTCGAAGAAGTGTCAGACGAATTCATCCCACCGCTATCTACTCGAAGCAGCACAACCCAGGCGGTACTATCGAGTGCCAGTGGCAGCGCAGCGAGTAGCTACTTTGATGAAATGCTTATGGAACATTGCCTTCTGGTGATCGAGCGTGACGAACTGCAAGGATTTCTTTCTTTCCGAACCTTTCATCGCGACACCCGATTGCCGCAGATAGGAATCTGCATCTACGTCAGCACTATTTCTGTTCGTCCCGCAGCGCGAGGACGCGGACTTGCTCGCCTGCTATATCAGGAGCTCTTAGGGCTGCCCGAGACATTGCCAGCATGGATACTTCTACGCACACGGTCCACCAACACACATCATCTACAACTGTTAGATACCCTCGGATTCAAGCATCTCCTTACCGTTCCTAATGTCGCGGATCCTGGGGCCGACAGTATCTATTTGGGGCGCAAGCGGTAGCAGTATCCAGCTCAGCGCCGATGTCGGTTGAGTCAAACAGCGCTAGTCTCGATCAGATGGCTGGGGCTAGCTCGGACGATCAGGCCGGATCGACGTCTCTACTAGTCGTTGCTCGAGTCAACCGTTGCAACGGCTGATTCGTGAGGTGTACGTGGACCGCTGGGATGACATCCATACGTTTCACTACACCGGAATGAGCTTCGATCCGGCGTTCGGGGCGGCCTCGTTTGACTACCTGGCGCGCGGCCCAACCTCGGAGTATCCGCTCACGGAACTGGTGACGTTTCCGCTACCCGAGCGGCAGCCGGACGCGCGCACGTTGGCGGTGCTCGAGCGGGTCCTGGAGTTGCTCTATGTCGCGGTCGGCAGGATTTACTACAAGTCGATGGCGCCGGAATCGGTGGTGCTCGACACCGTCCGGCTGGCTCCGGCCGCGCAACGCTGGGCACTGCGGTTGTTTCGGTCAGGACTGGCGGAGTTCGCATACCGTTGGCAGCTTCCGCACGTGCTCGACCTGAACCTGGCTGGCCAGTCTGGTGACACCGCAGCGATTGGGTACGACGCGGCTACCGGTGAGCGTCCGCCATTGGTCACGCTGGGTGGAGGGAAGGACTCGATCGTGTCGTTGGAGGCGCTGAAGGCTGCGGGCCTCCGTCCGGTGGTGTTCACGGTGGAGCGGCAGCCGACACCGTTGCGCAGCGAGATGATGACACTGACCGAAGTCCCCTGGCTGACGATCCGCCGCGCAGTCGACCGCCGGCTGACAGACTTGCTCAGCACCGGCGGTGCCTGCATTGGTCATGTCCCGGTGACTGCCATCAACTCGCTGACGGGCGTCGTGGTGGCGGTGTGGCACGGTCTCGGCCCCGTGGTGCTGCCCAACGAGCGGTCCGCGTCCTCGGGCAACTTGGTCTGGCGCGGGCGCGAGGTGAACCACCAGTGGTCCAAGGGCCTGGAAGCCGAGGCGCTGCTGCGCGACGCTCTGAGTGGTCATGCCGGCCTCAACAACGCTTGTTTCTCACTGCTGGGCGGTATGTCGGAGCTGCAGATAGCTCAGCTCTTTGCCGCGACCAACACCTATGACGGGAAGGTGACCAGCTGCAACTACGCCTTTCGCATGGGCCGCAACGGCGTCGAGCGGTGGTGCAACGACTGCGCGAAATGTCGTTTCGTGTTCCTGGCGCTGGCTCCGTTTATGGACCGGGGCCGCTTGATCTCCATCTTTGGTCATGATCTACTAGATGACCCCCGGCACATCGAGGGGTATCGCGAGTTACTCGGTTTGACCGGCCACAAGCCTTTCGAGTGCGTGGGCGAGTTCTCCGAGTCGCGAGTAGCGGTTCATCTACTTTCCGAGGAGCCGTCGTGGGCGGATGCGCAGGGGCTCCGCGCGCTGTGCGGGGAGATGCTTAACTGGTCGACTGAGCAGGAACTGGCCACGGTATTTGCCGCCGATCGGCCCCGATTTGCCCCGCCCGCATACGTGCAAGCGCTGAGCGCCCTGCAGACCGCAGCGTGTCGGTCCCGTCCTCTCCCCAGGGCCTGACCAAGGGTATCACCGCAGGAATGTCAGCCCGGTCATGAGCAGGGCGGATGGTACGGCAGGTCCGGAGACATACGTAGTGCACTGAGCCGGCGTGAGCTCGTAAACCTGGCTGTGGAACTGGCATCAACGCGATCGAACGCGCTTAGTTGGGTGGCGCCTGGTACTGGCGTTAACACGAAGGCAGGGGCGGTCACATTCTGGCCACCCCTGCCTCATTGAGCAACGCCGCGGATGACCGATCACCGGCTGCACTCACTCGGGCCAGTGCTCGACTCAGCGAGCACCACCGGCCGTGGCTCCGCCGGTCGCGGCTCCGCCGGTGCCGACAGCACCGCCGGTGTCGGCTGCTCCGCCGGTGAGCGTGTTGTACTGATTACCCGCGACGAAGACGAAGATCGTGTTGCCGGTGATTGTCGGCGTGCCGCTACCTGCGCCACCAGTACCACCGGCTGTGCCAGTGCCGGCAGCGCCGGCAGTGCCTGTACCGGCAGTGCCAGTGTCGGCAGTGCTAGTGCCGGTAGTGCCGCACAACAGCGACAGGACGGTACGCGCCGGCAGCAACTCCACGTACTGCTCCTTGATCTGCACAAAGCTCAGTGCATGAGACATCAGGTCCTCCTAGGAAAGGTGCCCGGTGGATTCCGGGTACAGCAAGCACCGCATCGGTGTCATTCCGATTCGGCACCACATACCCTGCCGGAGAATAAGACCAGGTCGCAATCGGTAATCGCACGTAAAATCCGTAGATAGGATACCTAGCGCTAAGTTGTCTTCCAACACGTAATGGGTAGTGACATTCCACGGAGATCACGGACGCTGGCTACCAACACCAAGCGGTGACGTACAACTGGGCCAAAATGGTTCCCCGCCACCGTGCGGGGCAACCAAGGCGGAGGCGAGCCTCACGTGGAAGGTATCGAGCGCCCGGACCACGTCGGGTGGCGCGGTGCGCAGCGCGCTGGCGTAGCGCGGTAGAGGTTCAGCGCCGCGGTCACGATCCCGGCCCGCCACAGCTGCAGTGCACGGTCGGACTGGTAATAGTCGGGGCGGTAATGGTAGCGAGGTACCCGGGACCGAACGGTGCGGGTGCGTATCGACGCCGCGATTACGTATAATCAACATGTTTGTGTCCGGCTGGTAAGCGCCAATGGGCGCTCGTGACCAGACAGTCTGTGGTCGCTGACGTTGCCGGGCCATCCGTTGACTACTCGATTGCTCGGCTATCCAGGCGTCGTAGTGATAGCCGAACCGACGTCGATGGAATCCCTCGTGGCGGCGGCGATGACCAAGGCAGTGCGCAGCTGATTCGCACGGTGGGGTCGTCAGGTACTTCCGCCCAGCCAGTGCAGGAGTGCCTGTCGAGAAAAGCGCCACTCGCTGCTGATCCGGCGTCCCGGGAGCTCTCCGGACTCCGCCAGCGCCTGCAAATCATCCTCGGACACGCGGAGCAACTCCGCGGCCTCGGCGAGATTGAGGACAGCGTCGTGCATCTCACCGCTGATGATGGCGGTTTTGGGCGTGGGGCGTGGACGCCAGCTGACGTCATCATCCTCGAAGGTGAGGTGATCGCTGACCAAGGTGGCCAGCAGATCTTGTTTGGATCGACCGAGTCTCGCGGCTACGCGGTCCAGCTTGTCGGCCACCCGTGGTGGCACGCGCGCATAGATAGCACGCGTGGGTGCGGGAGTCATCGTCGATCACCTATCCCGTCCAGGTTGTCTTGGAGCCCACGCTGCACCGAGGCTGCACTTCCAGACTTCATTGATAGGATATCATGATAGCTATTCGCGAGCTATCAGATCGAACGAGCTATCCGCGGCCTTCTCCGGACGTCGCGCCGGAGCGGGGCGACCGCGACAGGCCGGCAGCCTGCGCGCGCTGCGCGGTGAACCGATCGGCGAAGGTATGGACGTGTAGATGTGGCCGTACTGTGCTGGTCTTTACACTGTGGTTGTAGGCCAGCGCGCCGGCGTCTCCGTTCATCTTGTCGGCGAACTTGGCGTCGCCCAGTGACCACGCGGACGTGATCCCTCGTAGGTCACCCGGTCCAGCAGCAGCGACTCGGCCTCCCGGATTTCGTCGAGCTCATAGACGTACGACTCGGGCACGCTGTACTGCATCGTCCAACCCGAGTGTGGTGGGTGGGCTCCTGCGTCCATCACCCGTCGAGAGTCACGAACTCCGAGACGATTAGCGCGCATGCCGTTGCTCCATCTACGAACCTTTTTGATCCCGGCAACCATTATCTGACGGCCTACACAATGGACGCCGAACGTAGCGTGACGTAAAGGTAACGCACTGCAAGGCCCGGCATCGATGCTGACGTGACGTTGCACTCGCTGTTAGGATTTACGGTTGACCGGCTTCTTCGTCCACGCCGCTGTTCTAGGAGGTTGGGGATGATAAGAGGACAAGCGAGGCGCCGATCAACAAGCTCACCTGCAGGGATAGCGTCCGGTGGACAGTGGCGTCCCGACGTTTACCGCGTCTCCGGATCGTCGGCAAGCGTCACGAATCCTGTTACCTCAACCCCGTTCGCTCGATTTCTGTGGATCTTCACTACCCTTGGGATCGTCGTTGTGGTCGTTGTAATTGGCTTCTTGATCGGTATCGTCCGAGCACTGGAATCGATCGATAACGGGCTGTATGCGGCGTCTAGCTCGGTGACGGGTGCTGAAGCTGATGTGCGGTCGCTGCCCGACTACATTCAGACGATCAATTCCGCACTGGCTCGCGTCGACACCGCGTTGAAGCCGATTCCTGGGCAGGTGGCCGACGCCAATGGCTCGTTGCAGTCGATCCGAGGATCCGTGCAGAATATTGACGGTTCGTTGAAGGACACCTCCCAATCGCTGATCAGCACGTCCGGGTCGCTGGTGAACACCGCTGGAGCATTGGGCAGCGCCTCTCAGTCGTTAGGAAACACCTCGTTTGGCGAACAGTCAAAACCTGCTTCTAATGTTCTGCAAGCGGTCGGCGGTATCGTTAATTCTATTCCAAGGTGAACAGTAGTCAGCTGACAGTCAACCTGGATGCGCCGTGCAGATTACTGGACCTAATAGTTGATCTCTGTGGTGATGCTGGGCGGCACCGCAACAGCGGCGCGCGGTCGCCCGCGCCCACGAGCGTGCGGATCACCACGCACACGCGGAACGGCTGCGAAGTGGAGGCAACTGTCCTGAGCTCAGCGACGAAGACTCCAGTAGCGCTCTATCGGTAAGCTGGAACTTCGCCGACGCTGACCGTAGTGGTACAGGAAACCACCGAGCGGGCGAACGCAGTCGATGAGCGGCTGGACCATGATCAATCGCCGTGCGGGGGATAGCAACCGGTCAGTGATTCTGCGGGTGTGGCTAGGACCACTTATCGAACAGACAGCAAGTCGACGTGCATCGAGCGAACCGCTCAGGCGGCGTTCGCTCGCGATAGTGGTCATCCTCTTGCCAGCAGTTCCTTGCTAACACCATTGACGAACTCCTCCGCCTCGGAGCGGGTCCAGGGCCAACTAACCGAAGGCCGCGCGACGCCGTCGGCGGCGGTAACAGAAACTTTTTGCATTCCCCAAAGCAGGAAGATCCCAGCTGCCAGGGGGATGATCGCGCCGATAGATGCGGCGCTACCCGAGAACATCCAGGCGGCTCCAACCAGTGCGAGCAGCGCACCCCAGATGGCATGAGGTATTGTTTCCAGTCTGGCCGCCACCACATGGCGCATGATGAGATCTTCCCTCTTTACGCCGGCGAAGACGCTCTTCTTGACATTATAGTGAACGGCCAGGTCGGTGACAGTGCCGAACCGATTCGCCACGACCTGCCTCTTGGCCACAGGTGGCGACTCCTCCGGTGGAGATCCAACCGGGGGTGTTGGGTCGAAGCTCATGACATGCTCCCTTCCATTAGCGACGGTTGTTCCAGGTTGTCCCCAAGTCTGGAAAACCCTGCGTTGGTGGTGGCGGCGTTACCGTCGCCATAAGAAGGTAAGAGCGCCGCTGGCTGTGGTGTCAGTCTTTAATTCGGCTGGGGGCCCTCTGTCGTTACAGAGATTGCTGTGGTATGCCTGGCGCGTGATTCAGGTTCGGTCAACAGCTGCGAATGGCGCATAGCTATGCAGGACGAGGAGGTGTGTGCAACGTCCTCTTCTGCGTCGGACCTGACGGCGGGTGCTTCACCTCTGCCTGACGCCAAGGATGCGGTGACACTTGTCGGAGCGCAGCGAGCCCGACCTTGGCGACTCAGGTACCACGGAGACAACTTCGGCTGGAGCCAGCGGGAGGCCCGTCTGTGTTCAAGGCCGGCGGCAAGTATCTGTTCTCGGACTTCGTGCCGGGACGCGTATTCTACGCCGATACCCGCCAGATGCATCCCGGCGGTAAATTAGCTACAGCTTACGAGCTCGCGCTCTTTACGGACGGAGCTCAGCCGGTCACCATGCAGGAGCTTGCGGGAGCTCGCGAGTCAATTTGCTGTTCGGCACCGATAGTCATGGCGACCTCTACCTCCTGTCGAAGGCAAACGGCAAGATCTGGAAAAATCATCGGTACGCAGCTGACCGCACCACCACGGTGAGCAAGTGAAGTCATCCTGGGCGCGCCGAACGTCATATAAGCCACTGACCACCGAGATGATCGCGGCCGCGTGACTTGCTCGAGTGTGTCTGACCAGCGGTGCTTGCCGCGGCGGCTAGTTCGTTGCGACCTAACACGTGGTGTTACTCGCTGGTTGTCGTGCGTGACCGCTGCGCTGGCGATCCGTGGCCTTCGCGGCCTGAAGGGTGGACCGGTTCGCTGCCGCGGTACGACGGCAACCCAGTAGGTGTGCACCAATCACGTTTGGCAACCATTGCCGAAGTGTTCTCGCTATTACGTGCTCGTTTTGGCCATTGAGGCACTCAGATGGACCTGTTCTACAGCTCGTGACAAACGTAACGTTCATATACCTGGTTTGGTGCTTCACCCGGCGGTCACCTGATGGTTACCTAGGGAGGCCTGTCCAAACCGGACCAACTCGGTCGGGGCCCGTGATGAAGAGGAGGACCCATGACCTTGCAGTCGAGGAATCTGGACGATCCGGATGAGGCTCGAAAATTCACCCATGGTGAAATGAGAGTGGTGACGGTAGCCGGGGCGGTCGTCGGTCGAGCCGTCTTCCAGCCTGGCTGGCGATGGTCCGAGGACGTCAAGCCGATTGCTGGCACCGAGTCCTGCGAGGCCGCCCATACGGGATACGTCATCTCCGGTCGGATGCACGTCAAGATGGATGATGGAGCCGAGGGCGATCTAGGGCCTGGCGACGCCTACGTCATCCCGCCCGGTCACGACGCATGGATCGTCGGTGATGAAGCCTGCGTTGCACTCGACTGGTCCGCCGCAGGGGACTACGCCAAGGTTTCTGGATGACCGTGCGGCCGGGCACTGGCGTCCTCGGGGGCTTCTGACCACCTGAGACCATGCTGCTGTTGCCGAGCTCGACACGAGAGCTGTCCGCCGCGACCAGAGCAGCTCCCTTGTCGAACTCGTTGCAGGCAGGGCTGCCCCGGCGGTGAGGGCCGCCACAGCTCTGGGTAGTCGAGCTACGCCGCCGCACCAACCCCTGCCCCGAGGATTTCGAATTGGCCGTTGACGGCCTCGGTGCGGCGCAACCCTGCGCCTGGTCCCGAATCCACAGTGCGAGTTCTCCCGCCGACTGGGCCAACACGGCTAGCGTTGCCGTTGAGTCGACACCTGACGGAGGGAGGGGTGGTGGCTGATCGCACTAGAAGGATCTTGGAGGAGTCCGCGACCATCGCGGTTGTGGGGCTGAGCACCAACGAGGCAAAGGCTGCTCACGCGGTGCCGGCGTTCCTGCAAGCGATCGGATACCGGGTGATTCCGGTGCATCCCAGTGCCGTCGACATCCTGGGCGAGCGCGCCTACCGCCGCGTGACCGACATCGCCGAACCGGTCGATGTGGTCAACGTGTTCCGCCCGGCGCAGGAAGCTCCGGAACTGGCCCGGGAGGCGGTGGCTATCGGCGCCAAGGTGTTGTGGTTGCAGCAGGGCATCCGCTCGGCCGAGGCGCGGCAGATCGCCGAGGAGGGCGGCCTGCAGTACGTGGAGGGACGGTGCATGGGCAAGCTGGCGGCGTTCTACGGGATCACCAAGGCGCGGCAGGTAGCTTCGACATGATCAAGCCGGTGCTGCTGACGGTTGATGACGACCCCGGAGTGTCCCGTGCAGTGGCTCGTGACCTGCGCCGCCGCTACGGCGAGAACTACCGCGTGGTGCGAGCCGACTCGGCGGCCCAGGCGCTGGAGGCGCTGCGGGAGCTGAAGCTGCGCGGTGAGCCGGTGGCGGCGATGCTCGCCGACTACCGGATGCCGCAGATGAACGGCATCGAGTTCCTCGAAGAAGCCATGGACATCTTTCCGCTGGCACGCCGGGCGTTGCTCACCGCTTACGCCGACACCGACGCCGCTATACAGGCGATCAACGTGGTGGACGTGGACCACTACCTGCTCAAGCCCTGGGAACCGCCGGAGGAGAAGCTGTACCCCGTCGTCGACGCGCTCATCGAGATGTGGCGTGCGCTGGGTGACCGGCCGGTGGAGGAGACGAAGCTGGTCGGGCATCGCTGGTCCAGCGAATCGTATCGGGCGCGGGATTTCCTGGCCCGCAATTCCGTTCCCTACCGGTGGTACAGCGTCGACGATTCGGAAGGGCGGCGGCTGTTGGATGCCGCGGACGCGACCGTGGAGGACGTTCCGGTATTGATCACCCCGGACGGTGCGGTACTGCGGAACCCGTCGGACGCCGGAATCGCTACCGCGGTCGGATTGTCGACCGAACCGGCCGCCGATTTCTACGATCTGATCGTCGTGGGAGCCGGTCCGGCGGGGCTCGGCGCAGCAGTCTACGGCGCTTCGGAGGGACTGCGTACCGTGTTGGTGGAACGGGCGGCCACCGGGGGGCAAGCCGGTCAGAGTTCGCGGATCGAGAACTACCTTGGATTTCCCGACGGGGTTTCTGGTGCGCAGCTCACCGACCGCGCCCGCCGGCAAGCGCAGAAGTTCGGTGCCGAGGTGTTGTCGGCTCGGGAGGTGATCGGGGTGCAGGCCCGAGGTTCTGCCCGCATCGTGCGTTTCGGCGATGGGAGCGAACTCGCGGCGCATGCGATCATCCTCGCGACCGGGGTGTCGTACCGGACGCTGGAGGCGCCGGGTATCGCCGAGCTCACCGGGCGCGGTGTGTACTACGGGTCTGCGATGACCCAGGGACCGTCGTGCGAAGGCGAAGACGTCTACATCGTCGGAGGGGCGAACTCCGCCGGGCAGGCTGCGGTGTTCTTCTCGCGCTACGCGCGAACGGTGACGGTTCTGGTGCGCGGTGCGTCACTGCACAGCTCGATGTCGCACTATCTGATCAAGCAGCTGGACGGGATCGACAACATCATCGTGCGTACCAGCACGGTCGTCGGGGCGGCGCACGGGGCCGAGCACCTCGAGAAGCTGACGCTATGCGATCGCAGCAGTGGTGAGGAGGACACGGTGCCCGCCGGATCGCTGTTCATCTTCATCGGTGCGGCACCTCGCACCGAGTGGCTCGGCGAGGCCGTACGCCGGGATTCCCGGGGCTTCGTGCTGACCGGTCCTGATCTGCTCATCGACGGACGCCGGCCCCCCGGGTGGCCGATCGAGCGCGACCCCTACTACCTGGAGTCGAGCCTTCCCGGGGTGTTGGTGGCAGGAGACGCTCGGGCGGAGTCGGTGAAGCGGGTCGCCTCCGCGGTGGGGGAGGGCGCGATGGCCGTCACCCTGGTCCATCGCTACCTGGAGGACCGGTGAGCACACCAGAGCGCGTAAGCCCGGCAACGTTGCGCACGCTGTTCCTGTTCGAGGATCTCCAGGATGAGCAGCTGGAGTGGCTGGCCGAGCACGGTCATGTGGAGAGATACGGCGCAGGCACGGAGATCGCCACCGAGGGACAGCCCGCAGAGTGGTTCTACATCCTGCTGTCCGGCGCGATCACGCTTTCCCAGCTGGTCCGGGGCGATGATGTCGAGATCACCCGCAGTGATCAGCCCGGCGTGTATGCCGGAGCCACCCAGTTCTATCTAGGAAATCAGGTCTCACAGGTCTACACCACCTCTGTACGGACCACCGCGGACAGCACTGTACTGGCCCTGCCGGCTGCTGACTTCGCCGAGGTGTTCCGCCAGTGGTACCCCCTGGCTACCCATCTGTTGCAGGGGATGTTCGTCGGGCTCCGCAACGCCGATGAGCTCGTCGGTCAGCGTGAAAGGCTGCTGTCACTAGGCAAACTGACCGCAGGCCTGACGCACGAACTCAACAACCCGGCGGCGGCTGCCGGCCGGGCGACCGTGGCGCTGCGGGAACGGGTTGCCGGGATGCGGCACAAGCTCGCGGTGCTCGCCGGGTCCGAGCTGCGAGCCGACGAGCTCAAGCACCTCACGGCCATCCAGGAAGAGATCGTCGAGCGGATGTCCACCGTGCCGGAACTGTCCCCGTTGCAGACCAGCGATCTGGAGGACAAGCTGACCGACTGGCTCGACGACAACGGTGCCACCTCCGGGTGGGAGATCGCGCCGACCTTCGTCGCCGGCGGTGTCGGGGTCGACGATTTGCAGCGTATTGCGGATGCGCTGGGTGTCCGTTACCTCGACGGTGCCCTCCGGTGGCTGGCGTACACGGTAGAGACCGAGATGCTGCTGGGCGAGATCGAGAACGCCACCGGTCGCATCTCCGCGCTGGTCGGCGCCGCCAAGCAGTACTCCCAGATGGACCGCTCGTCGCACCAATCCGTTGACGTTCATGACGGCCTCAATTCGACTTTGATCATGTTGAGCCGAAAGATCGGTGACCAGGTTCGGGTTGTCAAGGACTACGACTGCAGCCTGCCGAAGGTCCCCGCCTACGCCGCCGAGCTGAACCAGGTGTGGACCAACCTCATCGACAACGCCGTCGACGCCATGCACCGCTGCGGAACGCTCACTCTCCACACCGCGCGCGATGGGGAGCAGCTGCTCGTCGAGATCCGTGATACTGGCCCCGGGGTTCCTGACAACATGCACCAGCAAATCTTCGAGCCCTTCTTCACCACCAAACCTGTCGGGGAGGGCACCGGTCTTGGACTTGACGTGTCCTGGCGCATCGTGGTTAATCGGCACGGCGGCAGTTTGCGGGTGGTTTCCGAACCGGGCGACACTAGGTTCCAGGTACGCCTTCCGCTTACTGAGCCAACACATCGTCGACAGCCAGCCGCCTCGTGATTTCAGTCGCCGCGCTCCTTGATGTCTCCATCAGTGTGGCCTCAGCGCCTGCGGCAACCAGCCGCTACAAGCGGCTTCGGGGCAAAGTCGGGTGCAGGCACCCGTTGTGGACCACATCCCGGTACTCAGCGGCGCCCATCCCTGCCCTGCGCCTGCTACCGGCATCACTATCCGGGGTTCGCAGGACGGTCCCGCAACCGGCAGCCCAGCTAGGGGTCATGCAGAGGCAACGTTGCGCTGCGCGACGCTGACGGTGCCGCTGGACCATGCCGGGCTGCATCCTGGTCCGAAGCTTGCTGAGCAGGTGCCGCTGCAGGTCGCGATGGCTGATAACGCGCACGCGCCACGCGGGTGTTGGTCTTCCTCACCGGCGGCCCGGGTCAACCGGGAGTGCTGTTCGCGACCTTGGTCGCCAGCCAGCTGCTCGATCCGGCGGTGCTGCGCGACTACCGGCTGGTCCTCATTGACCAGCGCGGCACCGGCGGCGGGGCGCTGCAGTGCCCTGAACTCCAGCAGGCGATGGGTAGCTCGGAGCTGACCGTGCCACCGACCGGCGCGGTGAAGGCCTGCGCAGAGCTATCGGAGAGCGCCGACAGTTCTTCACCACCGCCGACACGGTCGCCGACCTCGACGAGTTACGCCGGGCACTAGGCGTAGACAAGCTCAGTTTCGACGGCGTGTCCTACGGCACGTTCGTTGCCGAACGGTACGCGATCACCCATCCCGACCGGGTTTCCCGCCTGGTGCTGGACTCGATCGTGCCGCACGACAACGTGGATCCGCTGGAGTTAGCCGGAATCACCCGAACTACGGAGGTGCTGCGGATGGTCTGCAGGGAAATCGGGTGCACGACCGATGCGGCGCAGGACCTCTCCGAGGTGGTCCGGGCCCGCCATGGCGGCCCAGAGCTCTACGACACCCTCACCTCACTGAGCGTGGGCCAGCCGCGGCTCACCGACATACCGGCCGCACTGCACGACGCGACGCAGGGTGACTACACCGGACTCGACGCCATCGTCGCTGCCGAACGGCAGAATCAGGCCGTCGAAGCCGACGAGCTCAGCCAAGGGCTGCACGCGAGCACGATGTGCGAGGACTTGCACGGGCCGTGGGGAGACGCCGCCACCCCGGTGGCCGGCCGGGCAACGGCCACAGTTGCGGCGGTAGCGGGGCTATCGGACGCGGCGGTCTTCCCCTATGACCGATCGGCGGCGGCTGCCAACGGAATCGCGGTCACCTGCGAGCAATGGCCATCCACGCCGGTTGTCCCGTTCCTGGCCGGCCAGGACCTGCCCGCAGTACCAGTGCTGCTGCTTGCTGGCGACCACGACCTTCCCACTCCGTTGTTGTGGGCTCAGCAGGAGGCGCCCGCGCTTTACGGGGCCACCTCGTCGTCATCCCCGGCTCCGGCCACTCGACCCAGTCAGGCGACAACGGTCCGGTGGGTCGCGCAACCGTCACGGCTTTCCTGATCGGTCCATGAGCGAGCGAGGGTGCGCACGCTTTCGACAGCGTGCTGCGCAACCCCGTCACGGTGAGTCGTCAAGCGCATCACCGTGACGCGGAGTCCGGGAATTCGTTAACGGGCCGTGAGCGCTCCGCTGGCCCCGCCCCTGCGGCGCCTGCCCCTACCCCGGCGATTACCGCGTCGGCTCCGGGCAGCACTGCTCGTGGTTCACGTCGCTGCGTCTGCGGGATGGCTCGGACTCGACGCGGCGTTGGTCGCGTTGGATGTGATCAGCCTGCACTCCGGCGACCCGGTGGTACGAGCGGGGGTCGTGGCCGCTATGGCCGTCATCGCTTGCTGGGTGCTGATCCCCGTGGTCTGCGCCTCGCTGTGCAGCGGGCTGGTGCTGGCGCTGGGAACATCGTGGGGTCTGGCACGGCACTGGTGGCTGGTTGCCAAGTCAGGGATCGCCGTAGTGCTGACCGCCACCGGAGTAGCGCTGACGCTGCCGCGGGTTACCGGGGTCTTGGCTGGCGAAGCGGAGCCGGTCCAGGCGCTGACCCTGGCCGCGAGGTCAGTTGCGCTGGGGCTGTTGCTCACCGCGACGGGCATATCCGTGGTGAAACCGTGGGGAAAGACCCGGCTGGCCGGGTCGGGAGGGTCGGTTGCTAACGCCCACAGCGCGGGCCTTGATCGACCCGCTGCCGCCCTGTGGACGGGCACCTTCAATCCATTTGAGGACATGAATCAAGAGGCCCCGCAGTCGTCCCAGCTCCATGCCCTGCGCGGCCTTCGTGCGCTCCCTAGCGCCCCTGGCGGCCGTGTGCTCGTTCGCGGATCCCGGACCTGGATCGATAGCACCACCATTGCCGACGCGGCCGCGGTTGCTCGACCGCAAGGTCAGCCAGCAGCGAGGAACCGGCGGCCGCCGCGGCGTAGCCGGTCGGTCACCCGAGCCCGATCTTGATCGTGGCACCGGGCGACGGTACCCGGCTCCAGTAACCAGCCGTCGCGCAGAAGTTGGCATCGGTACACAGCGTGTTGAAGCCTCACTCGCAGATCTGGCCCCTACGGTGTCGTTCCGTGAGCCAGACGCCGATCTACGACGAGCTCCGTCGTGAACGAATCAACGCCGATGTCCCGGCCGCGGAGGCTGACCCGCAATGGGTAGATCAGGCCGGGCAACACCGTCTTTCCGCTGGGACACGCCTTCCCGGGCGGACTCAAGCAGCCCGTCGTCCGGAAACCCTGGTGCGACAATCGCTGGAACCCGCAGGCCGGCACAGCCCGACAGCTCGGGACACGTCGCCATTCTCCTGGTTCGAACTTCCAGGGTGATAATTGATCGATTAATTGACGTAACTGGGTTGCTGTAGCGGGTAGTGACAGGCGGCTTGATGGGCCTGGTCGCTGAAATGGCGCATGAGCGGTTCCTCTTCGGCGCACTTTTCGGTGGCCAGCGGGCAGCGAGTACGGAATCGGCAACCGGACGGCGGGTTCATCGCCGACGGCAGCTCGCCGCGCACTCCGGCGTTGCCCTTTCGCTGCTCACGCTCGGGGTCGGCGAGCGGGATCGTATCGATCAAACCTCGGGTGTATGGGTGCGCCGGGGACGTGTACACCTGCTCTGCAGGACCAATCTCGACGAGCTTGCCAAGGTACATCACGCCGATGGTGGTGGACAGATATCGCACCACGGACAGGTCGTGGGAGATAAATACATAGGTCAGTTCATGTTCGCGCTGCAGGTCGCGCATCAGGTTCAGGATCTGCGCCTGCACCGAAACGTCCAGTGCTGACACCGGCTCGTCGGCCACGATCAGCTTGGGGCGCAGGGCGAGCGCACGCGCCAGGCCGATGCGTTGACGCTGGCCACCGGAGAATTCGTGGGGGTACTTGTCCAGCGCTGCACTGGGCAGTCCAACCTCGTCGAGGAGCTTGGCGATGGCCGTTTCCTGTTCGACCGTGGACCCGCGATGTTGGATGGCCAATGGCTCGCGCAGGATCGAACGCACTCGCATCCGCGGATCCAGCGACGCGTAGGGGTCCTGGAACATCAGCTGGAAGTCGCGCCGATGCTTGCGTAGCTCGCGGTGGGACTTGCCGCTGATCTCGGTGCCATCGAACGTGATTGAACCCGATGTCGGCGTGTCCGCGGCCACGACCAGCCGGCCAATAGTGCTCTTGCCGCAGCCTGACTCGCCGACGAGACCGAAGGTCTCTCCGGTGTGCACGGTGAACGACACGTCCGCCACCGCGCTGACCACACCGATCTTTCGTTGCAGCACACCGTTGGAGGTGACCGGAAAGGTGCGTACCAGGTTGCGTACCACCAGCAATGGTGCAGTCTTCTCGGCGACGGCCAGCGGGGTGTGTGGATTCGGCGTGGCCTGTTGCTTCGTGCCGAGGGGATGGAAGCAGGCGAACGGGTGCCCGTTGCCGGTGAGGGCAGGTTGCTGGGCGCGGCATTCTGCAGTGGCATAGGCGCATCGCGCGGCGAACCGGCAGCCCTGCGGAGGCTGCGACAGGTCAGGTGGCAGGCCGGGGATGGCATACAGTCTGCGGTCGGCGTCGACATTCTCCGGTAGTGCACGAAACAGCGCCTCAGTGTAAGGATGCCGTGGATTAGCGAACAGCTCTCGCGTCGAACTGGTTTCCACGATCTTTCCGGCGTACATCACCGCCACCCGGTCGGTGTATCCGGCGATGACGCCGAGGTCGTGGGTCACCAGGATTACCGCCATACCGAGGCGCGCCCGTAGATCGTCGATGAGTTCGAGGATCTGCTTCTGGATGGTGGCATCGAGCGCTGTTGTCGGTTCGTCGGCGATCAGCAGTTCCGGTTCGCAGGCCAGCGCCATCGCGATCACCACGCGCTGGCGCATCCCACCGGAAAGCAGGTGTGGGTAAGAGCCCAGCCGCTCCTTGGCGCGCGGCAGCCCGACCAGGTCAAGCACCTCCGTGGCGCGCTCGCGCGCCTGTGCCCGGGTCATGTCGCGGTGCAGCAGAACTGTTTCCGAGACCTGGTCGCCAATGGTCATGCACGGGTTCAGCGACGTCATCGGATCCTGAAAGATCATGCCGATCCGATTGCCGCGGATCTTGCACATACCGGCTTCGTCGAGTGTGGCGAGGTCGGTGTCGCCAAGCGTGATCGAGCCGCTGGTAACGCGTCCACCAGGGGGTAACAGGCGAATGATCGACAGCGCGGTCATGGTCTTACCGCAACCGGACTCGCCGACGATGCCGAGACTCTCGCCTTTGCTGACGGTCAGCGAGACGCCACTTACCGGGTGCGTCGTGCCGTTGCGCAACGCGATGTCCGTGTGCAGATCGTCAAGGGTGACGACAGAATTCAGCGGGATCACCTCTTTTGCAACCGAACTTCGAACGAATCTCGTAACGCGTCGCCGATGAGATTAAACGCGACCACCACGAGTACAATCGCCAGACCTGGGGGGTAGATCAGCCACCAGTAGCCGTCGTAGGTGTAGTTGATGCCGTTGGAGAGCATATCCCCCCAGTTCGCGGCTGGCGGCGGTATGCCGAGGCCAAGGAAGCTCAGCGTGGCCACGATCAAGATTGCATCTGCCACTTGGAAAGTCGCGTTTACCACCACGGTGCCGATGGTGTTCGGCGCGATGTGCCGGAGGATCGCGCGCAGCGGCCCGCCACCCATGAGCCGAACCGATGTCACGTAGTCCCTGGTGCGTAACGTCAATGCCTGTCCGCGTACCAACCGAGCCGGACCGAGCCACGAGATCAATGCGATCACTAGGATCAGTAGCCCGATGGTGGGCCTGGCGATAGACGCGAGGAACAGCAACAGGAACAACGCGGGCACCGCGAGCAGCGCATCGATGATGCGCATCATCGCCGAATCGATGAAGCCACCTGCGTACCCGGCGATAGCACCCCACAAGGTGCCGAAGACGGTGGCCAGCAGCGCGGCGGCGATACCGACCTCGAGCGAGGACTGCCCGCCGACCATCAATCTGCCGAGCTGGTCGTAGCCGACCTCGTTGGTGCCCAAGGGATGTGCGCCTGACGGCGGCAGCGTGGCCTGTGACAGGTCGATGTGTACCTGGTCGGTGTGATAAACGAGGGGCCCCAGGTAACAGAACACAACGAACGCCACGACGATACCGAGACCGACCACGGCGAGTTTGTTCTCCACGAAACCTGACAGCGACCGTGCGACTGCGCCACCACCCTTGGGGCCCCGAACCTCGGGCGGATCGGCCAATGCCGCGTCATCGGCGGGAATGGCGGTCATGCGTACCTCACTCGGGGGTCGAGGACGGCGTAGGCGAGGTCGGCCAGCAGCGAACCGATGACAGTGGCAACACCGACGAGAACGGTGATGCCGAGCATGATCGGGTAGTCCTGCGTTTGGGCGGCGGTCCAGAAGAGCTGGCCCATACCCGGGAAATTGAACACCGCCTCGGTGATCAGCGCACCGGAGAAGATCGCCGGCAGCGACAGCCCGAGCAGGGTGGCGACTGGGATCAGTGAATTGCGCAGCACGTGGCGAATCAACACACTGCGTTCGCCCGCGCCTTTGGCGCGGGCGGTGCGGACGTAATCCTCGGCGAGGTTCTCGATCACCGACGACCGCATATACCTGGAGAACTGCGCGATGGTCACCAGGGCCAGAGTCAGCACCGGCAGGATCAGCCCAGCAGGTTGCGACAAGATTATCCCTAGCGACGAGCTCTGGGGCGCTTCCGCGGGCAGGATCGGCAGGTAGACGGCGAACACCACGATGAGTACGACGCCGAGGAAAAACGGTGGCGTCGCGTAGAAGATAAAAGCTCCTGCGGTGATCGCGTAATCTGCGGCGCGGTTTCGCTTCACCGCCTGTATCAGGCCGAGTGGGATGGCGACGACGAGCGCGAAGAGCGTGGACAGAACCGTGAGAACCAAGGTTTTCGGAAGCCGCTCACCGATCAACGACACGACAGACTGGTTGAGTTTCGTGGAGAAGCCTAGGTTGCCGGTGACGAGCTGTGTGAGCCAATTCCAGTACTGGATTGGGACGGGACGGTCGTAGCCCATCTCATGGTTGAAGTTGGCGATCGCCGCGGGTGTGGCGCGGGTCCCGAGCTGCGCGCGGGCCGGTCCGCCCGGCAGCAGGTGCAGCAAGATGAAAACGATCATTGTCACGAGCAGCACGACGACAATGGATTGCAGTAGTCGCCGGGTGATGAATCCGGTCATTTCACGTAGTACCAATCCTCCGGCGTGATGTTCAGGTACGGACTCTGCGGAGTGACCCCCTTGAGGTTGTTCGCAATTTCTGTTTCCTGGTAGTCGACATTCGGTTGCCAGATGGCGGGTAAGGTTTGCGAGCCGTACTGAGCGTATGCCTGCAAGGCCTCTGGCGAGTCGCTGTTCTGGGTTGCCGCGATGAGCTCGTCCAGTCTCGGGTCGGAGAAGCTACCCACGTTTGATCCGGCACCGGTGCTGAAAATCTGTTCCCCGGTGGGATAGAAGTCCGGAGCGAATACCCAGCCGCCTCCCCAGTTGCCCATTTCCCAGTTGCAATCGGGTTTGCCTGCGTCACAGGGGATAGCGGTGCCGATCACGGTGTTGAACGGTGCTCCCCGTAGGTCCAGCCTGATGCCGACCTTGGTGGCCGACGATTGCAGCTGCTGCATCGACAGAGTGACCCGCGGGGTCCCGGTGGCGTACATCAGCTGGAAATGCAATTGGGCACCCGCTGGCACCCCAGGGCCGCATTGGTTGGGACCCGTGCCGGGCCGCTCGCAGCTGCCCACCCCGTCGCGCGGTGTACTCCAACCGTGATCGGCCATCAACGTTCTGGCGCGATCAGGATTGTAGGTAAATGGATTGGGTTCGGTCTTGTCGCTGGCGTACGAGTTCTCCGGTGTCGTGGGTACCGGGCCGTTGGTCGTCGCGCCGTACCCGTGCACGGCAGCCTTGATGATCGACTTCTGGTCGACAAGGGATTCCAGGGCCTGCCGGAAGTACTGCTGCTGGAAAATCGGGCCGACCTTCGGATTGTGGCTGTTGAGCGGGAAGTAGTTGACTGCGAAGCTGTACCAGCGATCCAGCGTGTAGTTGTCTTCCAGCGGATTGTGTCCAACCTTCTGGTTATCCGGTTTGGCCGGCGCGTCCTCCGGCGGTAGGTAGCCGACTTGGATAGCGTTGTTGCCGGAGCGCAACACGTTGTACTCGGCGGCGTTGTCAGAAAACGGTGCTTCGTTGAACTGAGCAAGATGCGGCTTGTTGGGTCCCGAGTAAGATTTGTTGGGGATGAAACTGATGTTGCCGTCGGCGTTGAAAAACTGCAGCCGCCAGGGGCCGTCCACCACCTGCCACAGCGGGTTTGTGGCGTAGCTGTTTATGCTCTTCGCCTGGTCGGCGAGGTACTCGTAGACCGCGGTGCAGTCGCTGATCTTGTGTTCGCAGTCGCTGGTGCCGGTCGCCGTGCGGTCCCAGGCGTGTGGAAGCGGCGTGACCTGCGAAAGTTCGTTGTACATGAACCACTTCGCGCTGTAGGTCTTGTTCAGGTGGAAGGTCACCTGGTTCGGCGAGTCCGCGGTCACCGAGTCGATGTCGTCGGGAATCCCTCCCGGTACGTATACCGCCCAGTTCTTCTTCTCCGCTTTCATCATGTTGATCCAGAAGACGATGCCGTCCGCTGCCACCTTCGTACTGTCCGACCACGCGAAGTCTCGCAGCTTTACGGTCACGGTGCGATTGTTCTCAGAGAAGGCTGGATAGTCGGCGAGACTGAGCCTGTCGTTCAGTACGGGTTGGCCGTTGTCGCCGAACCAGTACAGGGGTCGGTACATGAGCTGTTGTAGGTCTGAAACCGTGGTAACACTGAAGTATTCGATCGGCATGAACGGAAAAATATAGTTCGGAGTAGTATTTGCCGGTTCGGCGAACGTAGCGACTCCGCCTTCCACGGGGCGGCCGGAGCTGGGTGTCGTCTGGCCGGCACAGCCGGCCCCGATCAGCACGGTAATCGAGAAAAGAACTGTCCAAATCGATCTTCGTACGCGGAAGGAACCCGGCCTTCGTGGCCACATTGCACACCTCCTCCTGGCCCGGCATTCAGCCGGCGATCACTCTGGGTGACTAGGTCCAGTATCCTGACACCGAAGCGGGATGGGTTGATTACACCCGGCCTACCAGTGCCCGCCCCTGCCGGGTCTGGAGTTTGCCGATGGACGCGCTGATTGCGCTGAGTGGCGGTTGATCGGGCCTTCGGAACAGCAGCTCACAGACGGCGCTGTGCTCGTCGAAGGGGACCGCGCAAGATGGCCGCAGCCGGGATCTTTACCTGCGCCGCATTACACAATGTCCGGATGGTGATGGCCGCGGGAACCCTCCACCCGCCCAGCTCGGCCGCACCTCGGATCTAGGGTGGCTTTGGCGATCAACTTCGGGTTGTCATGTGCTGGCTCGCCGACGTCCAGCAAGTACCTGATCAGCCAATGCACCACTTCCCGCAGGTAGACCGCTCGGCTGGTAGCGCCGAGGATTTCATGCCCTTCGTCGGGCAACACCAGGTAGCCGGGTGACGCGCCGCGGGCCCGCAGCGCTGCGACGAGTTGTTCAGCCTCAGTGGTGGGCACGTTGGTGTCCTGCGCGCCGTGTACCACCAGCAGCGGGGCACGCAGCTGGCCGATGCGGTGAATCGGCGACAGTTCGCGCAACAGCGCTGCGTCTTGCTGTGGATCGCCGTACCTGCTTACCGCCGCTGCCGCGATCCACGGCTCCGTGTGGGCGAAGAACGTCTCGAAGTCGACGATGCCGCATACGTCGACGCCGACCTGGAACAGCGCGGGATAGCGTGCCATCGCCGCGACGGTCAGGTAGCCGCCGTAGGAGCGACCGGCGCAGCCGATCGCGGTGGGATCCGCGAGCCCGGCGTCCACCAGATATCCGGCCACGTCGGCGACGTCATCGATTGCGGCGAATCGACGATGGTGGACGTCGGCGTCGACGAACTGGCGACCGAAGCCGGTCGAGCCACGGACGTTCGGCGCGAACACCGCGATGCCGTAGCTCAGCAGTGCCTGGTAGAGCGGGTTGAACGTGGGCCGTTCCTGGGCTTCAGGGCCGCCGTGTAACCAGATCAGCGTGGGCACCGTGCCCAGCTCACCGGCTGGCCGGTAGAGCCAGCCGGTGAGCTTGACGCCGTCGCGGGCCCGCCACCGGTGCAACTCCGGCTGGGTTGGCGCGTCCGGCGACCATGATGGTGCGTGCACGGGAGCCAACCGCACCGGTTCGGCGGCTGGCGGGAGCGGATAGCGCAGGACGTGTGGGGGTTCGGCGCCGGATTCCACGGCGAGCACCAGCGATCCACCGTCTTGGGCGAAGGCGCAGCCCGTCACCACCTCCCCAGTCGGCCGAGGCAGCGAATGACGTCTCTTTTTCCCAGTCAAGTCGACCAGCTCGAGTTCGCTGCGTCCCTCGACATTCCACACTGCAACGACCGAGCGACCAGTCGGATCGAGTGCGAACCTTTCGAGCTCGACCGCCTTGCGCGCGGCGATCAATGTGGCGGCCTCTGGATGGCCGGCGGCAACCCTCGGCAGGGCGAACAGCGCGGCGCACTCACGACTGGCGTCGGTATGCAGATAAATCACCCGGTTGTCGGGGGCGAACCGGGCATCGGCGATGGTCGCATCGGCGCCGAGCAGCTCGATTCTGCGGGCGGTCCGGGTGTCGACCAACAGCAAGCGCCGCATGCCACGGGCGCCCACGCGCACCACGGCGTAGCGCCCGTCGTGGCTGAAAGTGCACACCGCCGCCGCCGGACCGCTCGCCAGGTAGCGGCGGCGACCGGAGCAGACGTCCACCGCGTAGGCGTCCAGCGTGGCCGGGTCCGCGGCACTGCTCTGGGCAAGGCCCACGATGTGCCCGCCGGGCTGCCAGCAACTGATCGACGCCATTCCAGCTGGATGTCCCGCGACGATCCGGACACCGGAGCCATCCGGGTGCACCGCGCGGACCACGGTGCGCTCGCCGCCGCCGGGTGCCGTCGTCAGGCATAGCCACTCGCCGTCGGGTGACCAGCTGACCATCCGCACGTAGTCCCCGCCGGTGTCCAACCGCACAGGCGGTCCAGGCCGCTCCAGCGGTACCAGCCAGACCCGGGGTGTGCCGTCGCGGTCGGAGACCACGGCCAGCGTGTGGGCGTCCGGGGACAGCGTGGGGGAGCTGCACGTCTCGGCGCCAAGCCAGTCGGGACTGGGTAACTCGGCGGCGAGCCGCCCAGGCCGATGCTGGGCCAAGCCGCTGACCTCCTCGGAGCTCGCCGCGCTCACCTCGCTAGATCCCCCTTTTCTGCAGCCACATCTCCAACAGGGCGACCTGCCACAAGGCGTTGGATCCCAGCGTGGTGCGCTCGGTGTTCGGATCGGCAAGCATGCGCTGCAACCAGTCCGGGCGAAACAGTCCACGATCCTTGGCCACCGGATCGGTGACCGCATCACGCACCCGGTCGAGGAAAGAGCCGGACAGGTGCCGGATCGCCGGCACCGGGAAGTAGCCCTTGGGCCGATCGATGATCTTATCGGGGACCAGGCCGCGACTGGCCGCCTTGAGTACTCCCTTGCCACCCGCGGCGAGTTTCAGTTCGGGCGGGCAGGCGCCGGCGAGCTCGACCAGCTCATGGTCCAAGAACGGCACCCGGGCCTCCAACCCCCACGCCATCGTCATGTTGTCCACTCTCTTGACCGGGTCGTCAACGAGCATGACCGTAGTATCCAGGCGCAACGCCGCATCGAGCGCCGCGTCGGCGCCTGGCGCACCGAAGTGCGCATCGATGAATGCCTGGCTGTAGTCGGAGCCGGGCAGCCACTCGGGCTCGAGCAGCTTTGCCAGCTCGGCGTGCGGGCGGTCGACGAACACCTCCGCGTAGGCCGCCGCGGCCCGATCACGGGGCACGCCGGCAAGCGGCGGGTACCAGTCGTAGCCGGCGAACACCTCGTCCGCGCCCTGCCCGGACTGCACCACGGTCACCGTGCGAGAGACCTCCTCGGAGAGTAGGTAAAACGCGACACAGTCATGGCTGACCATCGGTTCGCTCATTGCGTCGATGGCCGCGTCCACTGCCGGGAGCAGCCGCTCAGACTTGACCATGATCTTCTGGTGATCGGTGCCGAAGTGTGCCGCGACGTGGTCGGAGTAGACGAACTCGTCTCCTGACTCACCGGCGGCGGCCTCGAACCCGACGCTGAACGTGCGCAGCTCTTGCCGCCCGCTCTCGGCCAGCAGCGCTACGACCAGGCTGGAGTCGATGCCGCCGGAGAGCAAGATGCCTACCGGGACATCGGCGACCATGCGCCGCGTAACCGCGAGCCGTAGCGCATCCAGCACAGCGCCCGGCCACTCCGCCGTATCCAGATCGAGATCGCCTCGCGAGAAGGTCGGCTGCCAGTATTCCCGGTCCTCGCGACGGCCATCCGGATGCACGGTGCACACCGTGGCCGGTGGCAGCTTTTGCACTCCGGCCAGAATCGTGCGCGGAGCCGGCACGACGGAGTGGAAACTCAGGTAGTGATGCAGGCCCACCGGATCGATGGCGGTATCTATCTCACCGGCGGCGAGCAGCGCCGGTAGCGAGGAGGCGAACCGAAGTCGGCTAGCGGTTTGCGAGATATACAGGGGCTTGATCCCAAGCCGGTCCCGCCCGAGTACCAGCTGCCCGCTGTCGCGTTCGAGTACGGCGAAGGCGAACATGCCCAGGAAGTGGTCAACGCAGCTAGTGCCCCACCGGTGGTAGGCCTTGAGCAGCACCTCAGTGTCGGAGTCGGAGAAGAACCGGTAGCCGGCGGCCTCCAGCTCGCAGCGCAGCTCGCGGTAGTTGTAGATGCAGCCGTTGAACACGGCGGTTAGGCCCAGCTCAGGGTCGACCATAGGCTGCGCGGCTCGCTCCGACAGATCGATGATTTTCAACCGGCGGTGGCCGAGCGCGGCATGACCGCCGCCGTGGATACCCCAGCCGTTAGGGCCGCGACGGTGCAGTGCGGCGGTCATGGCAGTGACCGCGTCGATGTCGGCGGGCGCTTGATCGAATCTGATCTCGCCTGCGATACCGCACATCACCAAGCTC
>JAVXWL010000249.1:0-10730 GCA_032230565.1 Pseudonocardiales bacterium
AGAGCTTCAGCACGTCGGCGCGTAGCCGGGTGATCTCCTCGGTCTTCTCGGTGGTCGACCGGCACACCTGCGCGAGCACCGCGTCCACGTCCGATTTACCCGAGTAGAGGAACGGGTACAGCGACTCAAAGTCGCTCATGGGACACCTCCGAGCAGATGATGCAGATCAATGCGTTCACCGCAGGACGCTGGGGGCGAGCACGCCGGGCTGTTCGAAGAAGACGTGCACCAGTTCCCACAGCACGTGATAGGCGGTGACGTGAATTTCCTTGACCACTCGTGGGTCGTCAGAGCGTGCGACGAGTACGTGGTCGAGCCCTTCGATCCGGGCAATCTCGCCGCCATCGCCGCCGACCAGCGCCACGGTCAGCAAGCCCGCGTCCCGAGCGGTGCGCAGCGCGCGGACAACGTTGGGGCAGTCGCCGTCCGCCGAAATGCCCAGTGCGATGTCGTCGGCCGCTGCGTGTAGCCGCAGCTGTGCCGCGAAACTGTCCTCGAAGCCCCCCAGGCGGGTGATCCCACTCAGCGTCGCAGCGTCATTGGCCAGCGACACGGCCGGTAGCGCGCGTTTCCCCATGATGACCGGGTGCACGAACTCAACCACGATATGCGCTGCGTCGGCGGCCGCGGAACCGTTGCCGAAGCACAGCAGCCTGCCACCGCGGTGAAACCGCAACGCCATGTCGTAACAGGCGCGGCCCACTGCCTCCGCGTCCTGGCCCAGCGCCCTGGTTGGCTCCGTGCGTCGCTCGAAAGCTCGATCCACCTGGGCACCCGTCAACTCAGCGACCACTCCTGTTCGCCTCCTGGGTTTATACAAAAATCTCAGTTCTTACCCTAGTACCTTGTCCGCTCACCGGCCGCCTCCGAGGCTGCCGGTGAGCGCAGCAGCACTCACGGTGCTCAGACCAGCGCCAGCCGGGTTCATATCCTTGGCTTTGCTACACGGCAGCGATCCCCCTCTGGACGTGGCACAGATCGCCGTGCGCACCGCTTTGCACCCCAACACGGTGCGTTTCCACCTCAAAGTGCTCGTCGATGCTGGACTCGCATTGTCGCACCGACTCGCCACGTTCGCCGGAGTCTCCGCTGACGAGGCCATCCGTCAGGTGGCCGCCATGTTCGCTGAACTCGGTTTCCAATCGGAACTGGACGGAGGCGGATCACATCGCCGAATTCTGCTGCACGCCTGTCCATTCGACGCCGTCGCCAGTAAGCACCCCGACGTGGTCTGCGCAGTGCACCTTAGCTTACTCAGGCAAACCCTCGCCAACCTCGACGCCCCCACCGAGGCCACCGCACTCGAGCCATTCGTCACCCCTCATCTGTGCGTCGCGCACCTCGCCGCTACCAGTAGCTGCCCCACCGAATCACCACGGATTCAGCCATCCCGGAGTAGCTCGGCAAGCACTGCAGCCTCGCTGATGAGCGGATCTTTGCTCGCAGTCAGCAGCGTCAGACCTGTACCTTTCGCCAACTCGCGCAAGTGCGCCAGAGCCGTCGCCTGCTCCCCTGCGGCGAGCTCGACCCGGTAGCGGCGACGGAACTCAGCGAACCGCTGCGGGTCATGGCTATACCATTTGCGTAACCCCGTCGACGGTGCGACCTGCTTGCACCACTCGTCGATATCAGCTTTGGACTTAGTCATACCGCGCGGCCACAGGCGATCGACCAGCACTCGGTTCCCGTCCTGATCCGTCGCCTGGTCATAAATCCGACCCACCTTCACTGTCACAGTGCTCACCGTCGACCAGTTCACCCCGGCTTGTCATCGGCCGTGGGAACGGAATGCCGAAAAGCCTTCCCCGACGCGGTGGGTGCCGCGTAGGTCGGCAGTTGGCTCGACGCGTCCCAGCACCACATCGCTCTCAATAGCCCCACACGCTCTCAATAGCCCCACAAAGTCGTCCATGATTTCACTGCGCACGTGCCGCCGACGGCAACTTTCGGTCACAGTTTGCCGTGGGTGGCACCTCCGCACGCTGCCGTAGTCCTTTGCTGAGGGTCACTGACAGTGAGGTTCCCCGCCCGCGAGCCGACGGCCGCGATCCCGCCAGCGGGCCCAACTCCGGCGTACTCCTCAGATTGAGCGGATCGAACCGATGGCGAAAGGCTGGCGACCGTGGAAAACTCACCGCGGGCGCACCGGTTAGCCGAGGGAGCATCTGGGTCGTCCTGTGGAGGGTGGCGGATTGAAATCACGTGCTCCAGGCCACCGGTTTCTCGCTGCCATCGCCGCGCTAGCTGTCTCGGTGGGAATGCTCACCGCCTGCGGCCAGAGCAGAAAAACTGCTGATTTCCCTCTCCCCACCGACTCCGCGGCAGGCCCCATCGTGTGGCCGGTCCCCATGGAGCCCATGGGGACCGGCATGCAGACGGTCAGCCCCACCTGCACGACCCAACCGACGGTGGTCCAACAGCACGCGGCGGTGACGCTCGTCAACTCCACGGTGGCCGCCACGCAGCGCTACCAGAGCCTGGGGGCGGCCAAAGCCGACGGCTACGTACCCATTACCCCGACCGGCCTGAAGGTGGTCCACTACATCCAGGCCGCCTACGTCAATGACGGCCACACCCTCAATCCGGGCGCCATCGAGTCGCTCGTCTACGCCAACACATCTCACGGGGCCGTCCTGGTCGCTGCGATGTACACGCTCGCGTCGGACCAGGTAGGCCAGATGCCCCCCATGCCTGGCGGGTGCCTGACCCAGTGGCACACCCACACCAATCTGTGCTTTTCCGACGCTACTGGCGCAGTGGTGGCAACCACGCGGCAAGGACCGTGTCGGCCGGGCTCGACCAACCGGGTGACCCAACCACTGATTCACGTGTGGTTGGTCCCGGTACCGGGTGGGCCGCTCACCGTCGACGACTCCGACACCCAAGTGGTACGGGCTGCCGAGCAGATGTCGCCGGACGTCCCCCGCAACACCATGGCCTGATTAGTGGCCCACGCCGGCTAGCGCGAAGAACTCCTGCCGGGAGCGAGCGTCGGCGCGCAGTGCCCCATGCAGGGCTGAGGTCACGGTGCGCGATCCGGTGGCTCGAACCCCCCGCAGGGACATACACAAATGCTCGGCTTCGATCACCACGCCGACTCCTTTAGGCGCCAGGTGCTCCTGCAGCGCGTCGGCGACTTGCTGGGTCAGGCGCTCTTGAACCTGCAGGTCCCGGGCGAACATCTCGACTACCCTGGCCAGCTTCGACAGGCCGAGGATGCGCTCACCGGGCAGGTAACCGACGTGGGCGATACCGTGAAACGGCAGCAGGTGGTGCTCACACAGCGACTGCACCGGGATGCTCTTGGCGAGCACCAGCTCGTCGTAGCCCTCGTCGTTCGGAAAGGTCGTCAGGTCGAACTCCCGCGGGGTGAGCATCTCGGCAAAGGATCGGGCGACTCGCCGTGGTGTGTCGGACAGGTGTTCAGACGCCGGATCCTTGCCCAGGGCGATCAGCAGATCGGTCACCGCTTGCTCCGCCGCTAACAGGTCCACTTCCTTCCTAGGCGAGACAACCCTGAGGCTCGAGTGGCGCACGGGCGCTGACCGCTCGGGCAGTGATGTCACGCGGGCACCTCCGCAGCCGCCGACGTCAGCGTCCTGAGGCTGGCCATCGCGGGGGGAATGACGAGTACGGGGCAGGTAGCGTGCCGTGCGCAGTACCAACTCACTGATCGGTGCAACATCTCTATCGCCCGGGCGCCGTGACCGACGACCAGCAAATCCGCATCAGCGGCCTGCGCAACCAATCCTGAGCCGGCGGGTCCCCGGACTACCGTTTGTTGGACGGCAACCTGCCTCGCCTCAGTGCCAACCCGCGCCAGTGCGGCGGCTACGACCTGCGCGAGTTCCCGCTCGGCCCGTGCTCGCTGCTCGGTGATGGATGGCACCGGCTCGGCGGTGACTGCAGCTTCCCATCCCCTGGCCAATATCGGTGTCCAGCAGCGGACCGCTCGGACCCGAGCAGCTGCGCGCCCCGCATACGTCAGCGTCCACCGCAGCGCCGTGTAGCTGGCCGGGGAGCCATCGACACCGACTACCACTAGCTGCTCGTTCATCTTTCAGTCTCCTCGCACTTCTATCACCATGATATACTAACGTTAGAACTCGAATGAGTGCTTCGTCAACAGGAGTTGGTTCTAGAATGGAGTCCCGGGAAGCGCAGATCGCCGCGATCGCCGCACTGGACGAGCCGACCCGTCGCCGGCTGTACGACTACGTGGTGCGCCAACCTGCGCCGGTCAGCCGCGACGATGCCGCCGCAATCCTGGAACTGCCGCGCACCACCGTGGCGTTTCACCTCGACCGGCTCGTCGATGAGGACCTCCTCGACGTGATCTACGAGCGCCGCACCGGCCGCACCGGCCCCGGGGCGGGCCGACCAGCCAAGCTCTACCAGCGATCGCAGCACCACGTAGCAGTGTCACTGCCCCAGCGCCGCTACGACCTCGCCGGCCAGCTGTTATCCGGTGCGCTTGAAGACGCCGAACGCTCCGGGAACTCACCGCGGGCGATCCTCGATCAGCGGGCCTACCAGCTGGGCAAGGAGCTCGGCGAAACGACGCGCGAGGCCGACGCCGACGCCAACCGAAACACTACGCTGCGGCTACTCGAAACGTATGGCTTCGAGCCTCGGATCGAAGCTGGGGAGATCGCACTCGCCAACTGTCCTTTCCACACGCTGGCGCAGGCGTACACCGAACTCGTATGTGGAATGAACCTACGCCTGCTTGAGGGTCTGCTCGACGGTCTGGGCCACACCTGCCTCACCGCCCGGCTGGACCCCATCCCGCCGCACTGCTGCGTCCGCCTAGCACCGATGCCCGACGCCGAGCCCTAACAGCTCCGCTGGAAGTGCGAAAAGGGTTTCACCTCGGGGGGTCACAGCCCGTCCTGGCCGCGAACAGGTTCCATTTGGCAGTCACTTACGCGGGCAGCGGCGCGGAACGCGTTGAAAGCTTCTGCACTGAACAGCACGAAGCGGACCTCGCGAACCCGGGTGGGCGTGTTCTGCGCGGTCGTCAGCGCGATCCGGGCAGCGTCGGCCAGCGGCCACCCGTAGACGCCGGCGGACACTGCAGGAAACGCGACGGTCTGGGCACCGAGCTCATCGGCCACCCGCAGCGACTCGCGGTAGCAGGACGCGAGCAGCTCCGAGCGGTCCTCGGACTCGGTGTACACCGGACCGACGGTGTGGATCACCCAGCGAGCCGGCAGCTTGCCCGCGGTGGTGGCGACCGCCTGGCCGGT
Source organism: Pseudonocardiales bacterium (assembly GCA_032230565.1). Classification (GTDB taxonomy): domain Bacteria; phylum Actinomycetota; class Actinomycetes; order Mycobacteriales; family Pseudonocardiaceae. The sequence goes on from JAVXWL010000249.1 coordinate 5,250, forward strand.
GGGCAGACCGTCCGGATACCGGCTGGTCCGCAGTTCCCGGCACTGCGCCAGAATCGCGGGACCGCCGCGGCGATGAATCGCGCCATCGACCCCGCCCCCGCCGAGCAGCGAGCTGTTGGCGGCATTGACCACTGCGTCGACGTTCTGTTCGGTGATATCGCCCTGCACCAAGAGGATCTGCGCAGCCATTACTTCAAAGTAGCGACTGGCTGGTATGGCAGACTCCTCGCACCTGCGCGCATACACCGTGGCTCACGAAGAACACGATGAGGGGATCACCTTGCGCGGCATCACTGTTGAGTTGAGTCACGAGGAGTACCGCACCGCCTGGCAAGTTCTGGATTTGGGCACCCGGCACTGGAACCTGGACCTGCCCGGTATCCCGGAACTGACTGACCAGGAACGCCGGGCTCAGGCGGCGAGCACGCTGGAGGATTTGCGGGCCCGCGGGCTGGCCGATCGGCGCGGGATGGTCCCGGAGCTGACGGACTCCCTGCGCCTGGTTGCCAGCCCGGTCTGCGAAATCAACGGATGGGTCCAGGCCGGTGGCGCTGCGGTGCGGTTACTGGCCGGTTCACGCGGTGAGTGGGCAGTGCTGGCGATGCTCGATGAACATCGGCTGCTGGTGCGCACCGGTCCCGCCAGCGAGCTGTGCACCGCGGTCGCCCGGCAACTACTGGATCGCCCCGCTGGGCCGGGTTCGTCGGTATCGGTGCCGTCCGCGCTGTTGGCCGAACCCGCCGACGGCGGAAAGCCAGGGCTCACGGGGCAGCAGTTGGAAAACCGGCTGACCCGCGGCGGGGTGAAACCCGACAGCGCCCGGTCGTTCGGGGAGATGCTGCGCGGCGCCAAGCCCAGCGCCGGAAAGTTCGGTGCCGCCCGCCGCGATCGCAACGGCAAGCGACACCCCGCCGGCGCGGCACTGGTCTACCTCGCCACCGAGCGCGGCGGGTACACCCTGCAACCGCTGCGCGGACCCGACGGAACAGCCTGGACCACCCTGGCCCCCGCAACCCTCACCCAACTCGCGCAACGCATAGAACAGCTGCTGGACAGCATCCGAATCGGGTGACCAGTGTCATCACGCCCATGCCCCCGGACTGACGACTGGCAGCCCGAGCGCCTCGGCGGCACCAAGCAGCCGTTCGTCATAGCTGACCAAGGACTCCAGCTGACCCCCGAATACGGCGTGCGCGGTGGCGAGGTGAATGGCGCCTAGCGAACCGAGATCGGGGGCCGAGTAGCCAGCCGCCGCCGTGCGTACGAGCTCATCGATTTCGTACCGGGCGATGCGCGCGAACAATGCCGGAACGGACGACACGAGATCGGGCTCGGTACGGCGTAGCGCACCGGGTAGCTCGACCTCAGCGAGGACGGAGGTCACCGGCGTGCTGGTGACTCGGGCATCGAGCCAGTCGGCCAGGGCGTCACTCTCCGGCTCGCGGCGGATCAGCTTCACCAGAGCTGCAGTGTCGAGGTAGATCAACAGTGGCGTTCCTCGTCCCGCATCTCGCGGATCAGCTCGCCAGCCTCATGATCGTTCCTAATCGGGCCGGTGGGCCGCAGCACGGGGCCCCGGGCAGTTGCTGGCCGAAGTTTGCCGGCTGCGATGAGGTCGGCCAGTGGGTGCGGCTGAGCCGGCACCAGCCGGGCGATGACCGTGCCTCGCTCCGTGATGTCGATCTCCTCACCGTGCTTGACCCGGGCCAGTACCCCCGCAGTGTTCTGGTTGAGCTCCCGGACGGGTACTTCACTCATCCCGCAAGTGTAGTACATTTCCGTACTAGACATAGGATCCCCGCAGCGGGTGTGCGGTAGGATCAAGTTCACTATGGCGCTCACCCTCAGCAGCCCGGCCTTCGCCGATAAAGCGTTCATTCCGTCCCAGTACACCTGTGATGGCGACAACGTGTCACCCCCGCTGTCGTGGTCAGAGGTGCCGGAGGGTGCCGCAGAACTGGTGCTGCTCCTCGAAGATCCCGACGCCCCGGGAGGCACCCACGTGCACTGGGTGCTGTTCGGGATCAACCCCGCATGCGACGGCCTGGAGGAGGGCAAAGTGCCCGCGGGGGCCGTCGGCGGCAAGAACGACTATGGCCGCACGGACTGGGGCGGCCCCTGCCCCCCCTTCGGCAAAGCCCGCCGGTACATCTTCACGCTGCTAGCCCTGTCTGAACCCAGCGGCCTGGCTGAGGGCGCCAGCCCGCGCAAGGATCTGCCGTACGCCCTGTCCGGCAAGGTAGTGGCCCAGGCGCAGCTCACCGGCAAGTACGCTCGCGGGCGTTAACCGGTCAGCGTTCCTGCACCTGGCCGTCGGCGACAGCCCAGCAGCGGGTGGTCCGGACGGCGTCAAGCATCCGGCGGTCATGGGTCACGAACAGCAACGTGCCCGAATAGGACTGCAGGGCGGATTCCAGCTGCTCGATGGCGGGCAGGTCGAGGTGGTTGGTCGGTTCGTCGAGTACCAGCAGGTTCACTCCGCGAGCCTGCAGAAGGGCCAGCGCCGCGCGGGTTCGCTCGCCCGGTGACAGTGAGGCGGCCGGTCGCGGCACGTGCGCGGCGTGCAGGCCGAACTTCGCCAGCAGCGTCCGCACCTCAGACTCCGGCCACTCGGGTACAGCTGAGCCGAAGGCCCTTATCAGCGACTCACCGCCCAGGAACAACCCGCGGATCTGGTCGATCTCCCCGACTCGCACCCCCGGCCCCAGCGTCGCGAGACCCGCGGACAACGGCACCCGGCCGAGCAGCGCCCCTAGCAGCGTGGACTTCCCGGAGCCGTTGGCGCCGGTGATGACGACTCGGTCGGCCCACCCGAGCGCCAGATCCACCGGACCGAGCCGGAACGCGCCCCGCTCGACGACGGCCCCGCGCAAGGCCGCCACCACCGAACCCGAGCGGGGCGCGGCGGCGATGGACATCCGCAGCTCCCACTCCTTGCGGGGCTCCTCGACCACCTCGAGGCGCTCGATCTGCCGTTGTGTCTGGCTGACCTTGGCGGCCTGTTTCTCGGTGGCCTCGGCGCGGAACTTACGGCCGATCTTGTCGTTGTCAGTCGCCTTGCGGCGCGCGTTGCGCACCCCCTTGTCCATCCAGGACCGCTGCGTCCGGGCTCTGGCCTCCAGCCCGGCCCGGGTCTCGGCGAAGGCGTCGTAGGCTTCCCGGGCATGCTGGCGGCAGCGCGCCCGCTCGGTAAGGTAGGCGTCGTAACCACCGTCGTACACACCGACCTGCTGCTGGACCAGGTCCAGCTCCACCACCCGGGTGACGGTGCGAGCGAGGAACTCGCGGTCGTGGCTGACGATCACTACCGGGGAACGCAACCCGGTGACGAAGCGCTCCAGGCGTTCCAAGCCGTCGAGGTCGAGGTCGTTGGTGGGCTCATCGAGCAGTAGCGCGTCATAGCGGGACAGCAGCAGCGCGGCGAGCCCGACCCGGGCGGCCTGGCCGCCGGACAGCGTGGTCATCGGGGTGTCGAGGTCCACGCCGAGTCCGAGGTCCACGGCCACCGTCGCCGCCCGCTCGTCGAGGTCTGCACCACCGAGAGCCAGCCAGCGGTCCAGTGCCGCAGAATAGTGGTCCGATCCGCCCTCGGTCAGTACCTGTGCGGCGGCGTCCATCGTCGACTGCGCCTGGGTCACCCCGGTGCGGCGGCCGAGAAACGACCGCACCGTCTCGCTGGGACGCCGGTCGGGTTCCTGCGGTAGGTGCCCGACGACCGCATCGGGCGGGCGACGCACCACCGCGCCCTCCTGCGGGAGCTGCAGCCCGGCGAGTAACCGCAGCAAGGTCGACTTGCCGGCGCCGTTGGCGCCGACCAGCCCGACGACATCACCCGGAGCGACGACGAGGTCCAAGCCGGAGAACAACATCCGATCACCGTGTCCGGCAGCCAGGCCGGTCGCGTGCACTGTTGTACTCATGTTATTGGCGCGCTCATGTCGGCGCCGACGTTATCCGGTGAGCGTGACCAGTGCAGCGTCGAGGCCCTCCAGGGTGGGCCGTTGGTCGGGGTCCCGGTGCAGGCACGCGTCGATGACCTCCGCCACGTCAGCGGGTAGCCGCCGTCGAGCGCGGACTCTGGGCGCAGGGCGGGCCAGCTGCGTTTGGCACAGTGACAAGGTGGAGGTGTTCACGCTGCCCGAGGCGGAGCTGCCGGGGATGTCGAACGGCTGCAGCCCGGTGGCCGCTTGGTAGAGCACCAGGCCAATCCCCCAGACGTCGGCGGGCGGCCCGAGATCGCCGCCGGTGACCTGCTCGGGTGACATGTAACCGGGTGTGCCCAGACCCGCAGAGCAGCGGCCGGGAGGCCGGGCCAGGCTCAAGTCGATCAGGCGGGCGACGCCGTCGCAAGCGATGATGTTGCTGGGTTTGACGTCGAGATGCAGATGGCCGCGACTGTGCAGGTAGCGCAGTGCAGAACACAGATGCCGACCGAGGTGACCCAGGTCTTGTGCGCCGAGACGTTGGCCGCCGTCAAGCAGGTAACCCAGGGTGGCGCCAGTGAGGTTCTCCAGGACCAGCAGCGGCGGCTCCGCCGGGTCGGGTTTGATGTATTCGTAGGCCCGGACCAGGTGCGGATGAGTCAGGGAGAGCAGCAAGCGCGCCTCGCGCTGCAGGTGACGGCGGGCAGCCGCGTCGGTGGCGCAGTCGGGCCTCAGCGTCTTGATGAAACAACGGCAGTAGCGCTGCGAGCTCCATGCCTCGTAGCAGTCCAGATCCTCCCCACGGCGCACGTGCTCGATCACCTGATAGCCCGGGGCGAGCAGGTGGCCCGGGGGATGCGCCGGAGGGCCATCGTCGTCTTGCGCCCGGTCGCTGCTGGCGCGGACCGCGAGATCGGTCGGTGTGGTCATATCAGCTCCGGCTGCAGTAGGAGTTTCTCCTTGGCCCGGGTATCCCGCTGCTGGTGCAGCCGGTACAGCTTCGCGTAGCCGGGATTGCCAGCCAGCAGCTCGGTGTGAGTGCCAACTCCGGTGACCTGGCCATCAGCGAGGAACACGATCTGATCGGCGTCGGTGACGGTCAGCAGGTTGTGGGAGATCACCAGCGTGGTCCGCCCGGTCATCAACCGGCGCATCGGCGCCAGGATACGTTCGGTAGAGCCGGCGTCGAGGCCGGTGGTGGGCTCGTCGAGCAGCAACACCGGAGCGTTGCGGATCATGGCCCGGGCCAACGCGAGGCGCTGGCGTTGGCCACCGGACAGCAGCCGTCCACGTTGCCCGATGCAGGTGTCGTAGCCGTCAGGCATGGCGGTGATGAAGCCGTGTGCGTCCGCGGCCGTGGCGGCAGCCACCAGCTCAGCCTCGGTGGCAGTGGGATTACCCCACAGGATGTTGTCCCGGATGGTTCCGTCGAACACCAACGTCTCCTGCAGGACCGCCGAGACGTTGCGGCGCAGCGTGGCCAGTGGCAGGTCACGCAGGTTGCACCCGTCGAGGCTGATCCGCCCAGCGCTGGGATCATAGAATCGCAGCATCAGCT
>JAVXWL010000174.1:0-2539 GCA_032230565.1 Pseudonocardiales bacterium
GACCCCGGGGCCCCTACGACTCCTCGGCCGGCGTTGCCGGCAGGCCAAGGGCCTGCCGTAAGTGACACGCGCCTACCTCGCCCTCTATTCGCGCAATCCTATTCGCGCATCGATGCTGCGGCTCCCACTTGTGTCTCGACTGCAAAACGCTCCACGACAATCAGTGGGCGACGGTCGGCTCGTGGAGGGCAGCACGCAAGTACACCGTGGTGCCCTGAGCAGTAGGTTTGAGATTCACATCGGTGGCGAAAGAACGCATCATTGCCAGACCACGGCCGCGATAACCGAGTTCCTGGGGAGTACGCCAGCAACCGTAGTCGGTGACAGTGATCAGCAACTGGTCATGGTCGAGTTGGGCCTGTAGACGCATCACCGGGTTGGGATGGCCAGGGAGGTAAGCATGATCGACCGCATTCGCCAAGGCTTCATAGACAGCCAAGGTGAGGTCCTCAACCACGGCGATAGGACCACCGAGTGTTCGTAGCCACTCCCGGAAACGCACCCGCAGCTGGCGCGCGCTATAGGGATTGGCCTCGGCGGCTACGTCGAACAGCTCGTGAACGGTGTCGTTCATCCGCCGGACCTCCCCGGAGGCTCGGTGCTGCAGGTGGAGAAGAACGGCCAGCATGGTCCTGTCCTGTCGTCAGATGCGTGTCCGGACGTCAACCTGGCCTATGACCTACCCATGGGGACCACCCCCGAAACTTGTCCGGCCGATCACCGCCGCTGATCACCGCTAGGGCGCTGCAAGTATTAAAATGATGGGCAGCAGCTAAGCAATCAGCCGGTTCCACAGCACACACTGGACGGAAGCAGCTCGGAACCTGTCAACCTGGATGAGGCACCGTCGAGCGGTATTTACTGAGTGGTCTCGTTTGGGGTGGGTGGATTGATCCACGAGCCGGTTGGCAGTTGGGGTGGTTCTGGCGGCTTGCGGACGAACCGTTCCGGGTGGGCGGTGTAAGCGTCGGTGAGGATGGCGGCGCGTTTGTCGCGGATCGTCTCGGCGAGGCCGTAGTGGATGTCGGCGGGGGTGTGCAGGCCCAGCCCGGAGTGCCGGTGTTCGTCGTTGTACCAAGGGAAGAAGACCTGGCAGTGCAGGCGGGCGGCCTCGATCGAGTCGAAGCGGGCGGGGAAGTCGGGCCGGTACTTCAGTGTCTTGAACTGGGCCTCGCTAAACGGGTTGTCGTCGGAGACGTGCGGTCGGCTGTGCGACTGGGTGATGCCCAGGTCGGCGAGCAGCAACGCCACCGGTTTAGACGTCATCGAGGAGCCGCGGTCGGCGTGGATGGTCAACTGGTCGCGGCCGATGCCCTGCTTGGCGCAGGTCTGGCGGATCAGCACCTCGGCCAGCGCGGCGGACTCGCGGGAGGCGACCATCCACCCGACCACGTAGCGGGAGTAGATGTCTAAGATCACGTAGAGGTAGTAGTAGGTCCACTTCGCCGGTCCGCGCAGCTTGGTGATGTCCCACGACCACACCTGGTTCGGTTCGGTGGCGACCAGTTCGGGCTTGACGGTGGCCGGGTGGGTGGCTTGCCGGCGCCGCTCGCGGCTCTCTCCGGCCCGGCGCAGCAACCGGTAGAACGTCGAGATTGAGGCGAGGTAGACGCCCTCGTCGAGCAGCGTGGCCCATACCTCGGCCGGTGCGAGGTCGACGAACCGGTCGCTGTGCAGCAGGTCGAGGATCGCCTGCTGCTCGGCCTCGGTCAGTGCCCGCGGCTGGCGTCGCTGTTGGTGCGGGATCGGCGCCGGCCGGTCGGGGACCGGACCTTGCCGGTGCCGCCGGTAGTAGCCGGCCTGCGCGGCACCGACCGCTTCACAGGCAGCTCGCACGCCGAGCTGTGGGGCCAGGTCGGCGATCGCGGTGTCGGCCACGGCGTCGACCTCGGCTCGGTGTTCGCGCTCTCGGAGAGCGTCTCCAAGAGCGCGTGCAGTTTTGCTTGCACATCCACCACGAAGCGGGCCTTGGTCAGCTCCTGCTCCAGTTGTTGCTTCTCGGCCTCCAGGCGGGCGATCCGCTCGGCCTGTGGGTCGCGCCGCTTGCGCCCGCGAGGCGTCGCGAGAGCGGCCAGCGCGCCGGCGTCGCGGGCCCGGCGCCAGTCCACAATGTGGCTGGAATACAAGCCCTCGCGGCGCAACACCGCGCCCTTCTCGCCGTCCGGCGCGGCGTCGTACGCGGCCAAGACCTCCAACTTGTACTTCGCGGTGAACGTCCGCCGCCGGACACGCTCGGGAACCTCAGGGTCGGGACGTCGCGTTCCAGCGCCAGACACCCGACCAGGATCGTCGATCCCGGTCGCTTGAAGCACCTTGGTGCCGTTGAACGTCATATCGGAGAAGCTCCCCATCCCCGCCCTCAGGTCACTGATTGTTAGGGGGCGGGTGCCTCAGTCGAGCTTGACAGAGAGGGGGACGGGACACCCATCACCCTCCCGGAACCGACGGCGCCGACTCGCGCATGCGCTGGCGATCAAAAATACGACCGGTCGCCAATCGTGGGTTTTCTCGCCCACTCCTACTTCGGGTCGATTCGCAC
>JAVXWL010000181.1:0-4874 GCA_032230565.1 Pseudonocardiales bacterium
AGTTTGGCAATAGTGCGGGCATGGCCGCGTTCATCGGCGGCCATCCCAGGTGCGGCGTCGGGCTCCTCGTCATACATACCGGCGTCGGCACGTTCAGCACGCTCGATCAGAGGCAGCACCGCTGCGGTCGAGAAGCTGCGAGCGGCGAGGCCAAGCAGACTGGTTCGTAGACTCGGCCGCCCAGAAGGCGGAACCTCGACCCCTGCCGCACGTATCTTGCCCTCCCAGTGGCTCGCATGGCGACGCTCGATGGCCGCCAACTCATCGAAGATCTTGCGGCGCTCACCGGTCTCAGCAGCCGCCAGCCGCGCGTACAAGGCGGCGGCGTCCCGCTCGCTATTCAGCAGCTCACGCCACCGCTGCACCCGCTTACGCTCGACCTGGGGCATCTGCTCCTCCTTGACCCCATCCCGCCGGTTCGCCAAAACGCGCAACTCGGCTGGGCGGGGTGGGAACGGCCAGCCGATCAGCCGCCGCCAGCAGCTCGCCGACCGTCTGAACAGCCAGATTACCGACGTAATGGCGCCAGGTCGCAGGGTCGTCCGGCGCGGTCAGCTGGCGGGTGCTGTGGCGGCGCCGAACCAGCGCTCAAGCGCTGCCACGGGTGAAGCCTGCTGGCCCGCGCCAACCCAGCACACGTAACCGTCGGGGCGGATCAGGATCCGGTCGACGTCTGGCGCGGCCCCGGTGTCCGTTCCAATTCCTGGAATTATCTCTGAGCCGGCAGTGTCGGCAGGCCGGGCAGTGACCCGGTCAACACCTGCAGGCAGGGCATCGGCGGCGATGGAGTGTCCCAGCTCCAGCAGCAGCCCGTGGCCACACCTCAACAGCGTGCTCACCCGCGTCGTAGTGCCCCCGGCGGTGCTCAGGTCCAGGTCGGGCATTCGGGTCCCGACCAGCGGGTCGGAACCACCAAGGTCATAGCGTAAGTCAAGACCGGACATCAGACCTGCCAGGTAGCGGTTGGCGTCGGGCAGCCGAGCCAGGTCGATGACGATCGCGCGCAGGGCTAGCACATCATCGGCGTCTGGGGACGGGCTCATCAACACTTGCTGTGCCCGCACCGTCGCGATCACCCGTGCTGCCACGGGGTGTCGCTCGCTGTGGTAGCTGTCCAGCAGCCCCTCGGGCGCGTCGCCCCTTACGTGGGCGGCGAGCTTCCAGCCCAGGTTCGCCGCGTCCTGGACACCCAGATTGAGGCCCTGCCCGCCGATGGGCGAGTGGATGTGCGCGGCATCTCCAGCGAAGAGCACCCTGCCGACGCGGTAGTCGCTGACCTGCCGGCTGGCATCGCTGAACCGGCTGCCCCAGCGCAACCGACCCAGCCGGGTTTCCGGTCCGTGCACCGTGGCCAACGCGCGGGCCACCTCATCAAAGGTGACCGCAGCCTCCCGGGGCAGCGTGACCTGCTCCGGCCCGCCGAACACGGCCCGGTACAAGCCGGTGCTCTCCTCGGGGCCCTCAAGCGGATGCAGCAACATCCAATAGCCATCACCGGACCGTGTCAGTCGGCTGATGTGCTCGGCCCTACGGGGCACGGTCGCGGACAGGGCGGTCAGCTCGATGTCAGCGCTGACCGCGGCGAGCGTTCCGGCGCGTCCAGGAAAGACGACCCCGGTGAGCTTGCGGACGGTGCTGTGCCCGCCGTCACAGGCAACCAGATACCGCCCACGCATCCGGTATTCCCCGCCCGGGCCCCGGACAGTGACGGTGACGCCATCCTCGGCAGCGTCAAGGCCAGTCAGCTCGGTGCCGCGGCGAACCGCCACACCAAGGCTCCCAAGGTGGTCCCCTAACACCTGCTCGAGACGATCCTGCGCGACAAGCAGACCGCTCGGATAGCGCGTACGCCACGGCCGAGTATCCAGCGCAACGGGCAGGCCAGCGAAGTGCCCACCGACGTTCGTCCGTGAGATCGCCTGATCGGCTACCCCGTCGATCAACCCACGCATCGCGAGGACCTCGGCGGTACGCGAATTGACACCCCCACCGCGGGACTGACCACTCGGAACCCGCTGTTGTTCGACGACCTCAACAGCAACCCCGCCCAAAGCCAGTTCACCGGCCAACATCAAACCCGTCGGCCCAGCCCCCACAACGATCACCGCGGTGTCGACAGGCATCACCTAGAGGGTAACGAACTGCAGGCCACGGCTTTTAAGTACGGGCAGCACGGTGCGCAACGACTCGATGGTTTGCGCCCGATTGCCGCCGCCGTCGTGGCACAGCAGGATGTCGCCCGCTCGCGCGGCAAGCAGCCGAGTGGTGACCGACCCGGTACCTGGCCGCGACCAGTCCCGGGGGTCGATGTCCCAGCCCAGGGGCACCATCTGCAGGTCCTGCACCGCGGAGAACACCGCCGCCGACCAGTCCCCGCCGGGTGCCCGGAACAGTTTCGGTGCCACCCCGCCAGCGTCAGTGATGGCTGACTGTGCGTCGGTGATCTGCCGGCGAATCGTCGCGGAAGTACCACGGCTGAACGGTTGTGGATGGGTCATGCTGTGGTTGGTCACGCCGTGGCCCTCGGCGAGGATTCTCTTCACCAGACCGGGATAGGCATGTGCCTGGGCACCAATCAACGAGAAGGTCGCCCGCACCCCGGTGCGGTGCAGCAGGTCAAGCATCTGCGGCGTCCACAGCGGGTCCGGCCCATCGTCGATAGTTAACGCGACAGCGTTCTGTGGAGCTGCAAGCAGCACGTCGTGCACCTGGCGGGCTGGCCTGACCGTTGTCACCGCTGTGCGGACCACCGGGGGATCGCCGCTGGCTGCGGCGGCGAGGTGTCCCGGTCGGCCAAGCGTCAGCCCGCCGACCACCGCCGCAGTCTGGGTAACCCACCCAAGTACCCGGCGTCGAGAGACCTTCCGCGCTTCCCCACTCACCAACGGTTACCCGCCTTCGGATCCAGCCGTGCTCCGTGCCGTGTCACAGCGGCACAACGCAGGCCAGCGATTATCCCCCGCAGTCAATCCGCGCTCGGCTGGGGACTGGTTCGGTTGCGGCTAATCGACACGTCCTGCTGATTCCTCGGCGGTCTGCCGGAACATTCCGCTGATCACCGAACTCGGTTGACGGGTTGGCTCAGTGGGTAAGTCCACCGCTATGGATACTGGTCGTCGCCGGCGCCCCATTGGCAATCCAAGCCCCACTCGCAATCGGGGACCAATCTCTCAGACGGCCGCGGGACCGCCGCGACTGAGCCAAACTGGCTCGACCGAGTCGATGGACCGACATTGCGTCACGTACCGCAGAACGTTCGATACGCGCCGAAGCTCGGTGGGGCCGGTGCGGCATATGGCTCCAGACCGGGTCGTCGCTCGCACGGCTGCGACAGCACATCGAGTAGCCGTCTCAACGGTCCTAGGTCCCCGGCAGTCGCGGCCGCCAACGCTTCCTCCACCTGGTGGTTCCGCGGGATGTACACGGGATTGACCCGGTCCATCGCTTCTGCGATCACCCCTGGGTCAGACGCTTGGGACGATAGCTGTGCCCGCCAACGGTTCGCCCACGCGTCGAAGGCGGAGGGTTCGGCGAAGAGCAATCGCACAGGTGCCGCATCTCCGCGTACCGCCGACGACAGCGCCCGGAAGCAGGAGGTGAAGTCGACGCTCTGTGCATGCAGCAGCGCCAGCAAGTCGTCGATCAGCGCGCCGTCGGATTGTTGGGCGTCTGCCACACCCAACTTGGCGCGCATTCCGTGGCTCCAGTACTGCTGGTAACGGTCGGGGAACAATCGCAGCACGTTGGTGGCCGCCTCAATTGCCGCATCCGTTTCGGCGTGGAACAGGGGCAGCAATGTCTCGGCCAACCGCGCCACGTTCCACTGCGCTATGCGCGGCTGGTTGCCGTATGCGTAGCGACCGGCGTGATCGATTGAACTGAACACGGTCGCAGGGTCGAAGGAATCCATGAACGCGCACGGGCCGTAGTCGATGGTCTCGCCGGAGATCGTCATGTTGTCGGTGTTCATGACGCCGTGGATGAACCCGACGTGCATCCAGCGGGCGATCAGCGATGCCTGCGCGTCGACGACGGCCTCGAAGAACGCGAGGTACGGGTTCTCCGCCTCGAGCGCGCCGGGGTGGTGACGCGCGATCGCGTGGTCGGCGAGGCGCTGCACGAGCGCCGGTTCACCGAGTGCTGCCGCGTACTGGAACGTGCCGACCCGCACGTGGCTGGCGGCGACACGGACGAGCACCGCGCCGGGCAGCAGCGTCTCCCGCGCGACGTGATCGCCGGTCGCCACCACGGCGAGCGCGCGGGTAGTGGGAATGCCGAGCGCGTGCATCGCCTCGCTGATCAGATACTCGCGCAGCATCGGACCGACGGCTGCCTTCCCGTCGCCACCGCGCGCGAACGGCGTGGGACCCGAGCCCTTCAGGTGCAGGTCGCGGCGGCGCCCGCGGACGTCGAGCACCTCGCCGAGCAGGAGCGCGCGGCCATCGCCGAGGCGCGAGAACGTGCCGAACTGATGGCCCGCGTAGGCCTGGGCGACCGACGTGCCGTCGGATGTGGCGTTGCCGACGAGGACGGCGACGCCGTCAGGTGTTCTCAGCGCGTCGGGATCGACGCCCAACTCCTCGGCCAGGTCCTCGTTGAGTGCCAATAGCCGGGGCGTCGGAGCCGGCGTTGCCTCCCATGGCACGTACATGCCTTCGAGCTCGCGAACGTAGGAGTTGTCGAACGTGAACAGCGGCCGGGCAGCAACGCTCATGGCTTCAGGCTAACGCCGGCGATCGCCGGCCAGCCAAGCCAGCGGCCGCCCCCGGCTCTTGGACACCTATCCGCGGCGCTCGACGCGGGCGACGGGAAAACGCGGGACACAAGGGCGGTTCGCGGCGGTCCGGGGCTGGTATCGACCGGCGGGGCTTGCT
>JAVXWL010000189.1:0-7029 GCA_032230565.1 Pseudonocardiales bacterium
GGCCGCACCCGCAGGCTCTCCTTGCACACCGCGTCCAACCACGCGTCGTCGCCGTCCGCGGCGGCCGCTGCGGTGTGGTGCAGCAACGCGGGGTGGCGGGTCAGCCGCTCGAAAGCCCAGGACAGCGCGGTGGCAGTGGTGTCGTGCCCGGCCAGCAGTAGCGTGACGAGCTGGTCGAGGAGTTCGTCGTCGGCCATCGGGGCGTCGGCGCCGTCGATGCCGCGCACCAGCATCGCCAGCGCGTCGGTCCGCGCCTCAAGTTGTGGATCGGCGCGGCAGCGGGTGATCTCCTCGGTGAGCAGCGCCAGGGCCGCGGCCCGGCGCTGCGCGCGCCGGCGCCACCTGCCGAAGCGGAGCAGCACCCGCGGCGGTGGGATCAGTTCCAGCGGGGAACCGATATCGAGCATTGGCGGCAACGCCGCCCGCAGCGCGGCGAGCCGGTGTTCGTCGTGGACCCCGATGACGGTGCGCAGGATGACTTCGAGGGTGAGTTTCTGCATCCGGGGAAACAGCGGGAACTGCTCGCCCACCGGCCATCGGGCGACCTCGTCGACGGTGATGGCGACCATCTCGGCCACCTGCCTGCGCACCGAGTCACCGTGAAACGCCGGCAGCATCAGCGCCCGGGTGCGGCGGTGCTTGTCGTCGTCGAGCATGAGAATTGATTTCGACCCGACCACTTGGCTCAGCGGTGCGGCCGCTTCCCCACCGTGGAAGATCGCCGGATCGCCACGCAGCACCGACCTGATGTCATCCGGGTCGGTGACGAAGACCAGCGTGCCGATGCCCGGTATCCGGGTGGTGAACAGTGTGCCGTAGCGACGGTGGCAGGCCTGCACGAACCGCACCGGATCCAGCCAGATCAGTCCCGCCTGCACCAGTCCGGGCAGCGGCGGACCAGGAGGCGGCGGGGCAACGCCCGGCATGCTCACCACTGTAAATATACATACGCCCACGCTGCGCGCCGTCTCGAAATCAGCGGGCGCAGCGGGGTTATCCGGCCCTCGATAACCCCGCTGCCCTCGCTGAATGCGGTTATGCCACGGTAACGTCGACGGGGAACAGACCGGGGCCGTCGGCGGTGACCGGTGCTTCCCCGGTGCCGGATTGGTGTAGTGCCCGGATGGTCCAGTTGCCTGGGGCGGCGAAGAATCGGAACTGCCCGGAGGCTGAGGTCACCACCTCGGCGGTGAACTCCCCGGTGCCGTCGAGCAACCGCACGAAAGCACCTCCGACGGGTTCACCGGCGGCTCGCACCGTGCCGGTCAGCACAGTGTGCTTGCTCAGATCCGTTCCCGGCGGCAATTCCTGGGTCTGTTCTAGTGCTCCGCACACGGCTATCAGGCCTTGCTGCCGAGCTCGATCGGTGCGCCGACCAGCGAGCCGTACTCAGTCCAGGAACCGTCGTAGTTCTTGACGTCGGAGTATCCCAGCAGCTCGTGCAGCACGAACCAGGTGTGGCTGGAACGCTCACCGATCCGGCAGTAGGCGATGGTCGGCTTGCTCTCGTCCAGCCCCGCCTCCGCGTAGAGCGCCTGCAGTTCATCGTCGGACTTGAAGGTGCCGTCCTCGTTGGCTGCCTTGGACCACGGCACGTTGAGCGCGGTGGGGATGTGTCCCGGGCGCTGCGCCTGCTCTTGCGGCAGGTGCGCCGGCGCCATGATCTTGCCCGAGAACTCGTCGGGTGCCCTGACGTCGACGAGGTTCTTCGAGCCGATGGCATCGATCGCCTCCTGGCGGAACGCCCGGATCGAGGTGTCCGGTTCCTGTGCGGTGTAGCTGGTGGCCGGCCGGTTCGTCTGGTCGGTGGTCAGGGTGCGGCCGTCGAGTTCCCACTTCTTGCGGCCGCCGTCGAGCAGCTTGACGTCGCGGTGCCCGTACAGCTTGAAGTACCAGTACGCGTAGGCGGCGAACCAGTTGTTGTTGCCGCCGTAGAGCACCACGGTGTCATCGTTGCTAACGCCCTTGTTCGACAGCAATTTTTCGAAAGCGCCCTTGTCGACGAAGTCGCGGATCACCGGGTCCTGCAGATCGGTTTTCCAGTCGATCTTCACCGCTCCGGGAATGTGTCCCTTATCGTAGGCGCTGGTGTCTTCGTCGACCTCGACGAAGACAATGCCCTTGGTGTCCAGGTTCTGCTCTGCCCAGTCGGGCGTGACCAGGACGTCTTCGCGGCTCATGCGACAGCTCCTCGTTGGTGAGTTGGCGTTACACAGTGGATTGTCTTTGGATTCGTCAGGGGTGCTCGACTGCCGCACGCACGCGCCAGCAGTTGGAAGTGATGCAGATCACCGTCCGGTCAAGTCCTCGGACAGAGGCTGCTGTGCAGCCGGCAGAAATCAACCGCCCGGCGCTTGGTCAGCAGCAGGTGCACGAAAGCGAGCCTACCGGAGACTTCCGGTCTCCGGGACGTGATCCGCTGGACGGATCCAGAGCGGGCCCGTTAATGCGGGCTGGCGGCCGCGACGCCGGCTTGACGTAGGGAGACGTTGGTGGCGGTGCCTTCCACGACTATCGAACCTGTCTCAACCCAGAGCCTGGTGGGGGTGACGGCGAACGGGAGGCCACCGGTCTTGATGTTGGTGCTCAAGGCGTTGAGGAGGGTCTGGCGGATCGGCCGCGGCAGACCCACCGTGCCGGCACCGTCGCGGCCCAGCTGCACATCGCTGGCGGTAATCCGCACGGAGTCACGGGTGAGCTCGATCACACCAAACGCGACCACCTCGGTGTGTTGGCCGGCGAGGTCAGTGGTCGCCACCATCTTGATCGGCGCGCGGTTGCCTCGGGGGGAATTACTGGTGGGCGTACCCGGCGGGAAAAGTTCTTTGATCTGCTGGTCAGAGGGTTGTTGAATGCGAAGATCTTCGATCCCGAGGGCCCGACCGAGGTCGGTGTCCTTGATCCGGATCCGGCCGTCGACGTTGGCTGCCCGCACCGAATGCAGGTCGCCAGAGATCACCTCGGCCAGCGGCGCTTCGACGTCGTGCAGCGTCGCCTCCACGTCGAGGTCGTGCAGCGGGTCTGCGGACACCCCGGATGCCTGTATGTCGATCGATGTGTAATGGCCGGCGACGGCCTGGGTCAGGAAAGGGAAGCCGTTGATCCGCACGGATGGCTCGCTGGCGAGGTGAAGCTGTTGGCGCATCTGTTGTGCCACCGTGTACTCAGCGGCTGCCGCGCAGCCGAAATCGGCCGCTACGGCCAGCGCCACGAGGACCAGCACCGCGATGATCAGCTTGCGCACGCAGCCCTACCGTTCTCGCTATTTCGTATGGTCCTATCGGTCGGCACGGTATTCTTCGCACAACGGGCGATCGGTCGCGGCCCACCGCGGCCCTAGACACAAGCAGCCCGACCGGCTAGCAACACCGGGTCGGTGACACCGCTGGCCTCCAACGGTAGGACGGAGCGGGCATGGAGCTTCTGTTGCTCACCGCGGATCCTGACCCGCCCTCGATGTTGCCCGCGCTGTGCTTGTTGGCGCACAATGCGCGGTCGGCGGCCCCGGAGGTCGCCGCCCTGCTTGACGCCGGACCCTACGACGCGGTGCTAGTCGATGCCCGCACGGATCTTGCGGGTTCGCGCAGCCTGTGCCGGTTGCTGGGATCCACCGGGCTCGACGTGCCGGTCGTGGTGGTGATCAGCGAGGGCGGCCTGGTGGCGCTATCCGCAGACTGGGGTTCCGACGAGATCCTGCTGCCCACCGCCGGCCCGGCCGAGATCGATGCCCGGCTGCGGCTACTGGTGGCTCGGCGCGCCACCGACGCCGCTGTGGGCGGCGGAAACTCGCTGATACTCGGCGAGCTGGTGATCGACGAGGCCACCTACACCGCGCGGCTGCGGGGCCGCCCGCTGGACCTCACCTACAAGGAATTCGAG
Organism: Pseudonocardiales bacterium; assembly: GCA_032230565.1. Taxonomy (GTDB): domain Bacteria; phylum Actinomycetota; class Actinomycetes; order Mycobacteriales; family Pseudonocardiaceae. Next base: position 3,880 of record JAVXWL010000189.1, read on the forward strand.
CTCTTGAAGTACCTCGCTCAGCACGCCGGCCGGGTGTTCACTCGGGCGCAGTTGCTGCAGGAGGTGTGGGGCTATGACTTCTTCGGTGGTACCCGCACTGTCGACGTCCATGTACGGCGGTTGCGGGCCAAACTCGGTCCGGAGCACGAGCAGCTCATCGGCACGGTGCGCAACGTCGGCTACAAGTTCGTCCGCCCGGTCCGCAACATGAGTTCCCGGGAGCGGGCCGAGCAGGAGCGCGCCGCCGAGCATGACGCCGAAGCGGTCGATAGTGATTCAGATCGGGCCGATCCCCATGAGGCGCAGTCACTTTCCGGGCAGTGGAGTTGACGCTGGCGCTGAGTTGGCTTGATCGGCCCGCCGATGGACAGATCGCCGCTGTAGCGAAACTGCTGGCCGCCGCCACGGCCGAGGATGGCGTGGAGCCTCTGTCTGAAGCGGCAGTGCTGCGGCTGCACCATCCCGGTGCCGGCTTCGGGCACCTGCTCGCCTCCGACGATACCGGCACGCTGATCGGTTACGGCAGCCTCGATGATCGCGTCGAGCGTCGCACCGCTGAGTTCGTGGTGCATCCCGCTCACCGGCGTCGTGGGGTGGGCGGGGAACTGCTCGCCGCACTGCTTGATCGGGTCCGCGGGCCGCTGTGGGTGTGGGCGCACGGTGAGCACCCGGCGGCGGTGCGGCTGGCGCAGCGAGCCGGGCTGCTTCGCCGGCGGGAACTGTTGCAGTTACGTCGGGCGCTGGTCGACCCGATCGCACGCCGCGCCATGCCTGCCGGGCACGCACTGCGCGCCTTCGTGCCAGGCGAGGATGAGGCTGCGGTGGTGGCGGTCAACTATCGCGCGTTCGCGTGGCATCCCGAGCAACGACGGTGGGATATCAGCGAGCTCCTGCTCCGCGAGGAGCAGCCATGGTTCGATCCGAAGGGTTTGCTGTTAGCGGTCGACCCAGCGGGTCGGTTGCTCGGCTTTCACTGGACCAAGGTGCACCCCAACGGCCTCGGCGAAATCTACGTACTCGCGGTGGATCCCGACGCTCAAGGCACGGGGCTGGGCGGCGCGCTGACCGTGGCGGGGCTCGCATATCTGCGTGAGCGGGGAGTACGTCAGGCGATGCTCTACGTAGAGTCCGACAACACTGCCGCCCGGCACACCTACCATAAGCTCGGCTTCACTCACCACCACACCGATGTCGAGTTCCTGCGCCCCTGATATCCCGCTCGCCCCTTGCCTCCCGGAGCTGCAGTGTGCCGCGGCGGTCAGCGCTCGTGGGGAAGGCCGGTGACGAGGAAGCTGACTTGGCGGGCGATTGCGACGGCGTGGTCGGCGAAGCGTTCGTAATAGCGGCCGATCAGCGCGGCGTCCACCGCCGGTTCCACCCCGTGCGACCAGTCCTCGGAGAACAGGATCCGGAAGATCCGTCGGCGCAGCGCGTCGACCTCGTCGTCGGCTTGCGCCAGCCGGTGGGCGGACAGCGGATCCTTGCTCTCGATCGCCACCGCGGCGTCGCGCGCCAGGCTGGTGGCCAGCACGCCCATCCGGGCGAATACGGGGCGGACCTCGTCCGGGATTGGCACCGTCGGATGTTTCATCCGCGCGATCTTGGCGATGTGCTGCGCGAGATTGCACATCCGCTCCACGTCGCCCACCGCGTGCATGGCCGCGACCACCATTCGCAGGTCGGTGGCTACCGGTGCCTGCAGCACGAGCAGTTTGACGCAGCGCTGGTCCATGTCATCGCACAGCGCCTTGATTCGCGCCTCATGGGAGATCACCAGCTCGGCGAGCGCGAGGTCGGCTTGGCTCAGCGCCGTGGAGGCGTTGGCCATCATCTCCCCGGCCAGCCGCGCGGCCCTGGCCAGGTCCTCAGTTAGGCGGTCCAGCTCGGCCCGGAAGGTCTCCCGCATTGTCCGAGGGTACGGGGGCAAGGCCGCCGCGTCTCGGCAGTCACGTGAACCGCAGGTGAATCCGTGATCTGCTGGCGCTTTGCTCAGCCGCCGGAATGCGGAAACTCGGCGCCTGCCGGGACCGCGAGATCCATCGGATCATCCAGCCAGCCGTGCGGTAGCACGACCCGACCGGGTGACCCCTGGCGTCCCCGGGGGCCGTCCGCGTCTGGCGGGAACGGGACGTGCGGATCCAGCTGGGCCAGCGCCTCGTCCAGCTCGACGAAGCTGGACACCATCCCCAGCGCCCGCCGGACATCCCCTCCGACGGGAAAGCCGTGCAAGTACCAGGAAACATGTTTGCGGAGGTCACGCAGCCCCTTATCGGTCCCGAGATGCTCGGCGAGCAGCCCGGCGTGGCGGCGCAGGGTGGCCGCAACCTGTCCGAGATCCGGTGGCGTCGGGGCGGGGGTGGCGCTGAAGGCGGCTGCCAGCTCGGCGAACAACCACGGCCGTCCCAGGCAGCCGCGGCCCACGACGACCCCGTCGCAGCCGGTGTGCTCGACCATCCGCATTGCGTCGCCGGCGGCGAAGATATCCCCGTTGCCCAGCACCGGGATCGACGTCACCGCCTGCTTCAGCGCGGCGATGGCATCCCAGTCTGCGGTGCCCGAGTAGCGCTGCGCGGCGGTACGCGCGTGCAGGGCCACGGCGGCCACCCCAGCATCCTGCGCGATCCGGCCGGCGTCGAGGAACGTGCGGTGCTCGTCGTCGATGCCGATCCGGAACTTCACCGTGACGGGGATGGGTCCGGCGGCCTCGACGGCGCAGCGGACGATCTCGCCGAACAGGGCCCGCTTGTAGGGCAGCGCGGCGCCGCCGCCCCGGCGGGTGACCTTCGGGACGGGGCAGCCGAAGTTGAGATCTACATGGTCGGCGAGGTCGTCGCTGCGGATCTGCTCCACGGCCTTGCGGACCGTCGCCGGGTCGACCCCGTAAAGCTGCATCGAGCGGGGCCGCTCAGCGGCGTCGAAAGCGATCATCCGAAGAGTACCGGGGTGCCGTTCCACCAGAGCCCGGCTGGTGATCATCTCGCAGATGTACAAACCGGCACCGTGCTCACGGCACAGCCGGCGAAACGCCACGTTGGTAATCCCGGCCATCGGCGCTAGCACGACGGGAGGATCGACCCGGTAGGGACCGATTCGCAGTGGTGGTGGCACGGCGGGCACGCCCTACATCATCCCCCCTCGCACTGGCGACCA
>JAVXWL010000197.1:0-2675 GCA_032230565.1 Pseudonocardiales bacterium
CTCCTACGAGCGCGGCGACCGGGCGGTCACGGTGCAGAAGCTCGCCGAGCTTGCCGACTTTTATGGTGTCCCAGTACCCGAGCTGCTGCCTGAAGGCCGAGTACCCTCCGGCAGCGAGCCAGCCACCAAGATCGTCATCAATCTGGAGCGCCTACAGCAGCTACCAGTCGACAAGGTGGGTCCGCTGGCCCGCTACGCCGCGACGATCCAAAGCCAGCGCGGCGACTACAACGGCAAGGTGCTGTCCATCCGCACCGAAGATCTACGCTCCTTGGCGATCATCTACGACATGTCGCCGGGCGATCTCACCGAACAGCTGATCGGCTGGGGTGTGCTGCCTCCGGAGGCGCGTCCGGTGAAGGACAAAGAAGAGGCCTGACTCAGCGAGCAGCGCCACTCACGAGCCTCGCGGTAGCGCGGCCAGGGCGCCGAGCACTCCGTTGACGAAGCGCGGCGAGTCGTCCGTGGACAGCAACTTCGCCAGCTCGATTGCCTCGTCGATTGCAACCGCGTCATCGACCTCAGCAGAGAACAACAATTCGAACACGCCCAGACGGAGCACTGCCCGATCGACTGCAGGCATCCGGGTCAGCGCCCAACCGTGGGCTTGGTCGGCGAGCAACCGATCGATGTCCTCAGCGTGCTCGACCACGCCGCGCACCAACGAGATCGTGTACTCGTTGACCGGCGCCAGCTCCGGCGCTTCCATCCGCTCGGCGAGCAGCGCCAGTGGGTCCAACCCGCGCAGGTCGGATTCGAAAAGGATGTCGACAGCGCGTTTGCGGGCTTTGCTGCGGGCGCCCATGTCAGCTACTGACGCGGCCGAGGTAGCGGCCGTCCCGGGTATCGACTTTGACCTTGTCGCCGGTGCTGACAAACAGCGGTACCTGGATCTCGGCGCCGGTCTGCACCGTGGCGGGCTTGGTACCTCCAGTTGACCGGTCGCCTTGCAGGCCCGGGTCGGTGTGCGAGACCACCAGCTCCACCGAAGTGGGCAGCTCGATATACAGCGGAGTGCCGTCGTGCACTGCGACCAGCACGGTCTGGTTGTCCAGGAGATATTTCGCCGCATCTCCGACGACGTTGCCGGGCACCGTGATCTGGTCGAACGTGTCGGCGTCCATAAAAACGAAGTCTGCGCCATCGGCATACAAATAGGTCATGTCGCGCCGATCCACAGTGGCGGTCTCAACCTTGGTACCCGCGTTGAACGTCTTGTCGACGACCTTGCCGGATAGCACGTTTTTCAGGGTGGTCCGGACGAAAGCGCCGCCTTTGCCTGGTTTGACGTGCTGAAATTTCACGACCGACCACAGCTGGCCGTCGAGGTTGAGCACAAGCCCGTTCTGCAGCTCGTTGGTGCTGGCCACGTCAGCCCTTCGTTCTCAATCAGGTCACGGTTAGCAGGTCAGCTTGGCAGGTCACTGTTCAGCAGGGCACGACCACGAGATCCTTCGTGGTCAGGGTGAGGAGTTCTGGCTCGCCGCCGGAGACGACGAGAGTGTCCTCGATGCGCACACCGCCCCGGCCGACCAGGTAAACACCCGGCTCGACGGTGACCGCCATGCCTGCTGCCAGTGTACCGACTCCAAACTGCGACAACGCCGGAGCCTCATGGATCTGCAAGCCGACGCCGTGGCCGAGGCCGTGCACGAAGTCCTCGCCATGCCCGGCGTGTGCGATGACGTCCCGGGCGGCCGCGTCCACGTCACGGAGCGCAGCCCCAGCCCGCAGCGCTGCGCAACCAGCCGCCTGCGCCGCAGCCACCAGTCCATAGAGATCCCGCTGCCACTGTGCTGGTGGACCGAGCACCACCGTGCGCGTCATGTCGGAGTGGTAACCATCGACCAGCGCACCGAAGTCCATCTTCAGCAGATCGCCACGGCGCAGCACGGCGTCGGTCGGGCGGTGGTGCGGTACCGCCGAGTTCCCGCCGGTCGCCACGATGGTCTCGAACGACGGACCGGCAGCACCCGCCGCCACCATCCGGGCCTCCAGGTCACGAGCCACCTCGCGCTCGGTACGGCCCGGGCACAGCCCGCCCTCGTCGAGCAACCCGGCCAGCGCGGTATCGGCCGCCGCGCAGGCCTCGCGGAGCACCGCGACCTCAGCATCGTCTTTGATCAACCGCAGTGCCTCCACCGGCCGCGATGTGGCGACCAGTGCGTCGGCTCCGGTGACCTTCGCCAGCGCGGCGTGCCCATCGACGGTCACCACATGGCTTTCAAAACCCAGCCGGCCGATGCCGGCCTCGGCGGCCAGCGTGGCCAGCCGCAGCTGACACGATCTTTCGATCAGCCGCCGCAGGTCGGGCACCTGCCGCTGCGACTGGGTGCGGTAGCGGCCATCGGTGCAGAACACGCCTGCCTCGTCACTCCCGGCGTGCACCAGCAGGGCGCTGTTCGATCCGGTGAAGCCGGTGAGATAACGGACGTTGAGTGCATCGGTGACCAGCAGCGCGTCGAGATCGGACTGGCGCAGCCGCTCGCGGAGCGCTTCCCGGCGCCGACAGTAGGACATGGACTACAGACGCTAGCTGGTCGCGCCCCGGTGTCAGCTGCTGGCGCGACCGGCGATCCAGCGCAGCGCGAGCGAATAGCCCGATATGCCCAGGCCGACGATGACCCCGGAGGCGATGGCCGAGAGGTAGCTGTGGTGCCGGAACGGCTCGCGTG
>JAVXWL010000237.1:0-10482 GCA_032230565.1 Pseudonocardiales bacterium
TGGAGGCGGAGTCCAAGGCCCGGCGCGCGGCTGTGGAAGCTGAAACTGCGGCCCGACACCAGCGGGCGGAAGCCCGGTGCCAGGCTGTGGAAGCTGAAACTGCGGCCCGACACCAGCAGGCGGAGCAGCAGGCCGATCGGTTGCTGGCCGAGGCCAGGCAGGAGTGCGGGCGCCTGGAGGCGGAGTCCAAGGCCCGGCGCGCGGCTGTGGAAGCTGAAACTGCGGCCCGACACCAGCAGGCGAAGCAGCAGGCCGAGCGGGACATCGCCAGGCGTGAGGCCGAGACGGACGCCTGGATCCAGGATTATCAGACCCACAGCGTCGCCGCGCTGCATCTGATCATGCGGATGGCAGGCGAGCGGCTGAGCAATCGGGTGCTGAAGGTCACGGGACAGGTAGCCGCGGCCACGCAGCTGCGATCCGAGGTCACCGATCAGCTGTCGCAGGTGCACCGCCTGCTCGTCGGCGCGCTCGGCGTGGCCGATCAGCTCACCCCTGCTGAGCAGGCCGGGCTGGCTGAGCAGGCCGGGCTGGCTGAGCAGGCCGGACTGGCTGAGCAGGCCGGACTGGCTGAGCAGGCCGGACTGGCTGAGTTGGCCGGGTTGGCTGAGCTGGCTGAGCTCGGCCAGCAGACCAATGGCACTGAGCCCCCGGCTGCCGCACCCGCGCTGGAACATCAGCCTCGGCAGTCCGACCAGACCACGGCCAGATTCGGTTTACATCCGTGGTAGGCGTGGTGTTTGTCCGCCGAGCTCAGCGTCGCCGCCAGGTCGAGTAGTCCTACCTAGTCGGGTTGCGGGTAATCACGCTCCCCGGCGCGGGTCGGTTTCGGCAGGCTGATCGCGTGGCTCGGCGCAGAGGTCGGGCGGACGCCAGGTTGCTGCCCCGGCCGGAGACTCGGGTGGCGGCCATGCCGTGCCGACCCAAGGAGCCCATGCCGGACCGCCGGCGCAACCCGGGGTGGGGCCTGGGACGCCGGCGGTTGCGGCTCGCGACGTCGGGCCAGGTCCGGCTAGATGCTCGACGCGGCTACGCTGGCGTTGAAGCAGTCAGACTCCGGGGCCACCACCCCGCCGGATCTCAAGGGAGTGCGACCGGCGTGTTCGACACCCTCTCCGACCGGCTCACGTCAGCGTTGGCCGGTCTGCGCGGCAAGGGCAGGCTTTCTGATGCCGACATCGATGCCACCGCCCGCGAGATCCGCATCGCGCTGCTGGAGGCTGACGTCGCGCTGCCGGTGGTCCGCCAGTTCGTCGCACAGATCAAGGAGCGCGCCAAAGGCTCGGAGGTCTCCGGTGCGCTGAATCCTGCCCAGCAGGTCATCAAGATCGTCAACGAGGAGCTCATCAGCATCCTGGGTGGGGCCACCCGACGTCTTGAACTGGCCAAGATACCCCCGACTGTGATCATGCTGGCCGGCCTGCAGGGTTCCGGAAAGACGACGCTGGCCGGCAAGCTCGCTCTGTGGCTGCGCAGTCAAGGCCATACCCCGCTGCTCGTCGCCGCGGACCTGCAGCGGCCCAATGCGGTCACTCAGCTACAGATTGTCGGCCAACAGGCCGGGGTGCAGGTCTACGCCCCAGAGCCCGGCAACGGCGTCGGGGACCCAGTCGACGTCTCCCGCCGCGGGGTAGCCGAGGCCCGGGCTCGCCAGTACGACATCGTCGTGGTGGACACCGCCGGGCGGTTGGGTATCGACGCCGAGATGATGCGCCAAGCCGTCGATATCCGCGATGCGGTGCGACCGAACGAGATTCTGTTCGTCATCGACGCCATGATCGGCCAAGATGCGGTATCGACCTCGGAGGCGTTCCGCGACGGCGTCGGCTTCAGCGGCGTCGTACTGACCAAGCTCGACGGTGACGCGCGCGGTGGCGCCGCCCTGTCGGTGCGGCAAGTCACCGGTGCGCCGATCCTGTTCGCGTCTAACGGGGAGAGGTTGGAGGACTTCGATGTCTTCCACCCGGACCGGATGGCCAGCCGGATCCTGGGCATGGGAGATCTGCTCACCTTGATCGAGCAGGCCGAGCAGGCCTTCGACGCTGAGCAGGCCGAGCAGACCGCCGCAAAGATCGGCAGCGGCGAGCTGACGCTGGAGGACTTCCTCGAACAAATGCAGGCCATTCGCAAGATGGGTCCGATAGCCAACCTGCTGGGCATGCTGCCCGGCGCGGCGGGGATGAAAGAGCAGCTCGCCCAGGTTGACGACAAGCAGCTGGACCGTCTGCAAGCCATCATCCGCGGCATGACGCCCGCCGAAAGGGCCGATCCGAAGATCATCAACGCGTCCCGGCGCCAGCGTATCGCCCGCGGGTCCGGAGTAGCCGTCAGCGAGGTGAACCAGCTGGTAGAACGCTTCTTCGAGGCTCGGAAGATGATGCAACAGATGGCCGGCCGGTTCGGCTTCGGGGCTGGCCCCGGTCGCCGTGGGCGCAAGGGACGCAAGGGCAAGAAAGTCAAGGGACGGGGCCCGACGCCGCCTCGGACGCCCCGGGCACTGCCCGGTGGCCTGCCGCCAGGGTTACCGGGAGGCATGCCCCCGGGCATGCCCGATCTGAGCGAGCTGTCTGGCCTGGACCAGCTACCGCCCGGTTTCGACCCGTCGAAGCTGAGGTTTCCCAAGAAGTGAGCCTGCCTCCGGCACCGGCCGCGATGCACCTGCGCGGGGTCCTGCTTCCTGCTGGTGAACCCGGCGACCTGTGGGTTGCTAACGGGATGTTTTGCGCCGAGCCCGTACCCGGTGCGGTCACTGTCAGCGATGGCGGCTACGTACTCCCCGGCCTGGTCGACGCTCACTGTCACGTCGGTATCGGCGCTGCGGGGCCGGCGACCCTGGTCGAGGCCGCGGATCAGGTCGCCACCGACCGGGACGCCGGGACCCTGCTGATCCGGGATTGCGGATCCCCGATCGACTCGCGCCCGTTGCAGGCCCGCGAGGACCTGCCGCGAATCATCCGGGCCGGTCGCCACCTAGCCCGGCCCAAGCGTTACATCCCGGCTATCGGCGTCGAGCTCGACGATCCCGCGCTCCTTGCGCAGGCCGTTGCTGAGCAGGCGGCGGCTGGCGACGGCTGGGTCAAGCTGGTCGGTGACTGGATCGACCGCGAAAGCGGTGAGCTTGCCCCGCTGTGGTCCGATCATGTGCTGGTCGAGGCGGTCGCCGCCGCGCACGCCGCCGGGGCCAGGGTCACCGCGCACGTCTTCGGTGTCGACGCGCTGCCAGGCTTGATCGCCGCCGGGATCGACTGCATCGAGCACGGCACCGGGCTATCCGCCGAGACCATCACCGAGATGGCCGCACGTGGTACCGCACTGGTCCCTACCCTGATCAACATTGAGACATTCCCGGCGATCGCGCAGCGCGCCGACAAGTACCCCCGTTATGCCGCGCAGATCCGGGCACTGCACGCCCGGGTGCGAGACACCATCAGGGCCGCTGTCGAGGCAGGGATTCCGATCTACGCCGGCAGCGACGCCGGCGGAGGTATCCGGCACGGCCGGCTGGTTGACGAGATCGCCGCGTTGCGAACGGTCGGGCTCACCGGCACACAGGCGCTGGCGGCGGCGAGCTGGGCAGCCCGCGACTGGCTGGGCGTTCCCGGCCTAACGCCTGGTGCGCCGGCGGACCTGCTCGTCACGCGCACCGATCCGCGGCTGGATACGGACGCTCTGCGCATCCCCGAGCTGCTGATGTTGCGCGGGCGGGTGCTGTGACCACTGTCCTGCGTGACACCCGCCGTGGCTGGCTGATGCTGATCTGTTTCGTGGTTGCGGAGGTGACCTTTCTGGCGGTCTCGGTGCTGGTGCTGGTGCCCTTCGCGCTGACGCTGCGGCACGGGGCCGCGGGCAGCCACTTGCCCGGCGGGGCATTGATTGCCGCGCTTCTAGTGCCCACCGTGGCCGCTGGTGTGGTCGCGGCCACGGGTGCCGCGCTGCTTGCACAAGGCAAGCTGCTGGAACGGTTACGCAGCCAGCTGTCGGTGCGGTGGCGGCCGCAAGACGCCGGCCTGGGGTTGGCTTTGGGCGTTGTGGGGTTGGTGATCACGGTGCCGGCCTCGGCATTGTGGGCGCACTGGGTCGGCCGCAGCCACGCGAATTCAGCGGTGGGGGAGGTGTTCGACGGTCTGCGACTGCCGCTCGGGCTGGGCCTGCTGCTGTTCTTCGCGGTGTGGTTGATCGCGCCGGTGTGCGAGGAGGTGCTTTACCGCGGCGTGCTGTGGCGGGCGTTGGAGTACTGGCGGTGGAACCGCTGGGTCATTTTCGGGTTGACCACCGTGCTGTTCTCCTGCGCACACTTGGAGTTGCTGCGCACCCCGCTACTGGTGGTGATCTCGTTGCCGATCGCGCTGGCCCGATTGCTCACCGGCAACCTGCTAGGCAGCATTGTTGCTCACCAGGCGAACAACTTCCTGCCCGCGGTCGGACTTCTGCTGCTTACCCAGGGGGTGGTAGCCGGCTGAGCGGATGGGCGATACGCCATCGGCCGGGACGGTCTGGCACAATAGGCGGCTGTTGTCGCGTCGGGTTCTCTCATTGCGCCGTGACGACAAACATGACCTCGCGAGCGTCGTCGGTCCGTGCCCCCACCATGGGCCGTGCGCGCTCACCGTGAACCTCGCGCGTTGATAGGAGTAGCTCGACCCGTGGCTGTCAAGATAAAGCTCATGCGGCTCGGCAGAATTCGCCAGCCGTACTACCGGATCGTCGTCGCCGACGCCCGTACCCGCCGTAACGGCAAGGCGATCGAAACGATCGGCAAGTACCACCCCAAAGAGCACCCCAGCCTGATCGAGGTCAACTCAGAGCGGGTGCAGTACTGGCTCGGTGTCGGGGCTCAACCCACCGACCCTGTCCAACACCTTCTCCAGATCACGGGGGACTGGCAGCGCTTCAATGGCCTGCCGGGTGCCGAGGGCACGCTGCAGCGAGCCGAGCCGAAGCCGGACAAGGCCGAGCTGTTCAACCGGGCATTGGCCCAGGCTGGCGAGATGCCGACTACCGAGGCGACCACGCCACGAAAGAAGTCAGCCAGGGGTTCCCAGCCGGCTCCAGCAGCGGCGCCAGAGAAGGCATCAGATAGCGCGCCGGTCGCAGCCGACGATCGGGAGGACACTGCGACGGTCGCGGACGGCCAGGTGTGAGCATGCTGGCAGATGCGCTCGAACACCTCGTGCGGGGAATTGTCGACAATCCCGACGACGTGCGCGTCCAGCTGGTGACCACGCGGCGCGGTCGCACCCTCGAGGTGCACGTCCACCCCGATGACCTCGGCAAGGTGATCGGTCGCGGTGGGCGCACTGCCACGGCCTTGCGCACGGTGATGGGCGGTATCGGCGGGCGTGGGGTGCGCGTCGACGTCGTTGATACCGACCGCTGAACACGGTGGCGGGGAGTCGATCGTGCAGCTGGGCAGTGACCCCTTAGGGGACCAGTCCAAGCGGGTGGTTGGCCGGATCGGCAGACCGCATGGTCTCCGGGGAGAGGTTGTGGTGCAAGTGCGCACCGACTTTCCCGAGCAACGCTTCATCGTTGGCGCGCAGCTAGGTGGTGATGGCGGTCGCACGTTCACGGTTGAGGCCGTGCGTCCGCATAGCGGTGCCCTGCTCGTTCGATTCGCTGGGGTGGCTGATCGTGGCGCGGCAGCACAACTGAGCGGCCTCGTCTTGACCGCTGACATCACCGCACTGCCCGATCTCGATGATCCCGACGAGTTCTACGACCACCAGCTCGAGGGCTTGGCTGCGGTAGGGCCAGACGGCGCGGCGCTGGGCACGGTCCGTGAGGTCGTGCACGCTCCGGCTAGTGACCTACTGGTACTGGCGACCGACCACGGCGAGGCGCTCGTGCCCTTCGTACGAGAGATCGTTCCCGAGGTCGACCTGGCTGGTGGCCGAGTGGTGCTCGACCCACCCCCCGGGTTACTCGACTAGAGGGCAGCCGTGCGCATTCAGGTCGTCACAATCTTTCCCGAGTACCTGACACCGGCCAGGGAGGCCCTACTCGGCCGGGCAATCGACCGTAACCTGATCGACTTCTCGGTGCATGACCTGCGGGACTGGACCCACGATGTCCACCGGTCGGTGGACGACGCGCCCTACGGTGGTGGACCCGGGATGGTGATGCGGCCCGACGTCTGGGGCGACGCGCTGGATGACGTACTCGCTGGCGAGCCGCCACCCCGGCTGGTGGTGCCCAGCCCCGCCGGACGGCGCTTCACGCAGCAGTCGGCGGCCGAGCTGGCCGCACAACCACGGCTGGTTTTCGCCTGCGGCCGCTATGAGGGCATCGACCAACGGGTGATCGACGATGCGGCCGACCGGGTTGTCGTCGAGGAGATCTCCATCGGCGACTACGTGCTCGTCGGTGGTGAAGTCGCGGTGCTGGTGATGATTGAGGCGATTGCCCGGCTGCTGCCTGGAGTGCTGGGCAACCCTGCCTCGGCGACCCAGGACTCGTTTTCCGACGGTCTTCTAGAGGGGCCGTGTTACACCCGCCCGGAGGTGTGGCGCGGCCGGGAGGTCCCGGCCGTGCTCCGCTCGGGTAACCACGCCGCGATCGCCCGGTGGCGCCGCGACCGCGCGGTCGAGCGCACCGCGGCGCGGCGTCCCGATCTGCTGGCTGCATTGCCAACCGGTTCGCTGGACGGAGCGGACCGCGCCGTACTCGACGGCCTGGCCATTCCGGGTGGATGACTACCACCGCAGGTCAACTCCCGGTTGCATCGCCGGCTGCAGCATCTGGCACACTGGATCGGTTGCCACAGCGCAGCACGGCAGGGACGGCCCCCAGGGCGGAAGTTTCTGCCATCACCGACGCCGCTGTTCGCGCCCACCCGGGCGCTTCAAACCGTGCACAGCACACGAATGACGAGGATGGACTTGCGATGAACACCCTGGACGCCCTGGACGCGATGTCGCTGCGGTCTGACATCCCCGATTTCCGGCCTGGTGACACGCTCAAAGTGCATGTCCGTGTCATCGAGGGCTCGCGCCAACGTGTGCAGATATTCCAAGGCGCGGTCATTCGTCGGCAGGGCGGCGGAGCGCGGGAAACCTTTACGGTGCGCAAGGTGTCCTTCGGTGTGGGCGTGGAACGCACTTTCCCGGTGCACACGCCGAACATCGCCAAAATCGAGGTCGTCACTCGCGGTGATGTCCGGCGCGCCAAGCTGTACTACCTTCGCGATCTTCGGGGTAAGGCGGCCAAGATCAAGGAGAAGCGTGAGACGCCGTCCGCGTCCTGATCCCCCCGCACCGGTCGTCTGTCGATAGCCTGAGGACGTGGCCCACCTGGCTCGCTCGACCGAATCCGCTCGTGGCGACGATTCCGACGGTTTTCCTGGCCGCCCCGTGCACCGGCATCGACTGTCCAAGCGTAAGAAGGGCTCGTTCTGGCGCGAAGTACCGATCCTGGTGCTTACCGCGCTGGTGCTCACATTCTTGATTCAGACGTTTTTGGCTCGGGTTTACGTGATCCCCTCGGCATCCATGGAACCGACCCTGCACGGCTGCCCTGGCTGTACTAACGATCGGGTGCTGGTCGACAAGCTGACTTACCGGTTCGGCGATCCGAGACCGGGCGACGTGGTGGTTTTCCGCGGTACCGACTCGTGGGCCAGTGAGTTCACCAGCCAGCGATCGGACAACATCCTGATCCGCGGGCTCCAGCAGGCCGGCTCACTTGTCGGCCTCGCGCCACCGGACGAGCGCGATTTCGTCAAGCGGGTGATCGCAGTCGGTGGCCAGACCGTGCAGTGCTGCGACAAGCAGAACCGGGTCATGGTCGATGGCACCGCGCTGAGCGAGCCCTACGCCGTGTTCATCGGGCACGAGCCGCAGGAGGAGTTCGGGCCGGTCACGGTGCCGCAGGGAAACCTGTGGATGATGGGGGACAACCGGAACAACAGCGCGGACTCGCGACGGCACGTGGCGGATCAGCGATCGGGCACGGTGCCGGTGAGCAACGTCATCGGCAAGGCTCGGGTGATCGTGCTCCCGCTATCGCGTTGGCAGGGAATCTCCGACCCTGACCCGCAGCAGCATCCTGAGCAGCTCGGCGCGCCGGCGCCCTTTCGGCCGTCCGGACTTCCGCTGGCCGCTGGCCTGGTATTGAGCTGGCCGGTGCGGCGCGGTGGCCGGCTGCTGCGGAAGCGGGTGGCCACCAGGAGGCGTGGCTGACGACTGTGCCGGCCGTGGGACGCAGCACCCGCCAGACTCTGCCGCGACCGCCGAGGGCGGTGGTGCGCAGGGACGCTGGCATGTGGACCCTGCAGACTGTGCTGCACCGCAAGGGTTTGGGTCCTGTCGCTGGCGTGGACGAGGCAGGACGAGGTGCCTGCGCTGGGCCGCTGGTAGTCGCCGCGTGCGTGCTCCGACCCGCCGACGCGACGGCTCTGGCCGGGCTTACCGACTCCAAGCTGCTCACCGCAGCGCGCCGGGAGCATTACCACGACCTGATCATCGCCAGGTCGGTTGCGAGGAGCGTAGTGGTGGTTCCACCCGACGAGGTCGACGAACTTGGGGTGCATGTGGCCAATCTGGAAGGCATGCGCCGCGCCGTCGCGGGCCTCGCGGTGCATCCCGGTTACGTGCTTACCGACGGCTTCCGAGTACCCGGCCTGACGGCCCCGAATATGGCAGTGATCGGCGGGGACCGCGTTGCCGCCTGCGTGGCGGCGGCCTCGGTGCTGGCCAAAGTGACCCGCGATCGGATCATGGGTGAGGTCCACGAGCGGATGCCCTGGTATGGCTTCGGTGAGCACAAGGGCTACTGCACGCCCGAACATAATGCGTCCCTGCTTGCGCATGGCCCGTCCGCCGAACACCGGTTCAGCTACGTCAACGTCGTGCTGGCGGCCCGAATGCACGGCATCACCGCCCCGCCGCGCAGCGCGCCTCGGGCGAGGTTGTGGCCAATGGTGCCGCCGGTAGTGGTCCAAAATGGGGTATTGCCGAGAGCAGGAGAGGTCAGCACCCGATGAAGCGAATGATGGGCTGTCGATGAGCGCCGAGGATCTCGAAAAGTATGAGACCGAGATGGAGCTGTCGCTCTACAAAGAGTACCGCGACGTCGTCGGGCAGTTCGCCTATGTTGTGGAGACCGAGCGACGCTTCTATCTGGCCAATGAGGTCGACATCCAAGCCCGCAATGCCGACGGTGAGGTGTACTTCGAGGTGCGGATGTCCGATGCCTGGGTGTGGGACATGTACCGGCCTGCCCGATTCGTTAAATATGTCCGGGTGCTCACGTTCAAGGACGTCAACATCGAGGAAGTGGATAAACCGGACTTACGGCTGCCCGAAGGCGCACCTTTCGACGGCTGACTCGTCTGCTTACGACGCGATGTCGGCCGACCGCCCATTGACCATGACCGCGGCGATGTTCGTCAAAGCGCAACCCGGCGGCGTGCGCTTTATCGACCAGCAGCCGAACGTCGTCACGGGAGAACTGGTAGGCCAACAAGTTCGTGCAATGGCCACGGATGCCGGTGATCGGCGCACGATGGCTCGATCTCACAATCCCAGCTCTCGTCCTGCAACCGGGCCCTGCGCGTCTTGGAGCGCTTGCGCTATCACTTCCCCCTGACACTTCCCGTGAACCTTCCGCATTGCGCGCTCCACTTATCCACAGGCGCCCCCTTGTCCACAGACTTGCCTGCATGATCTCGACCGCGTTGCCCAGTCCCGGCAGCCTGATGGCTAAAGATCGCCGAGGGACGGAGAGATCGAGATGGACACGACGGCGCAGCCGGTGGACCGCCATAGCGGCGAGCTGGGCAAGCGGGGAGAGGATCTGGCGGCGGACTATCTTGCCGGCACCGGGCTCGTGCTGCTCTCGCGTAACTGGCGGTGCCGCGACGGCGAGGTCGATCTGATCGCAACCGATGGCGAGCGCCTCGTGATCTGCGAAGTGAAGACGCGTTCGGGGACCGGGTACGGGGAACCGGCCGAGGCTGTGACGGCCGCGAAGGCGGCTCGGATCAGGAGGGTCGCGGCGCAGTGGTTGAGTACCTATCGAGTCGGCTGGTGTGAGATCCGCTTCGACATCGTGGCGGTGATGTGTCCCCCGGACGGTCCGGCCACCTTGGAACATTTCCAAGGTGCGTTCTGATGTCGCTAGCCAGTTCATGGGCGGTGGCGCTGCACGGGGTTGACGGGATGCTGGTGGAGATCGAGGCCGATATCGGCCCGGGACTGCCGGGGCTGCACATGGTTGGGCTGCCCGACACCGCCTTGTCCGAGGCTCGGGACCGGGTGCGAGCCGCGGTGCTCAACTCGGGCGAGAAGTGGCCGTCGCGGCGAATGACCCTCGCGCTGTCGCCTGCCACCCTGCCCAAGGTTGGAAGCAGCTACGACGTCGCACTGGCGTGTGCGTTGCTGGCCGCCGACCGTCGGATCCCTAGCGAGCGGCTGTGCGGGTTGGTCCTGATCGGGGAGCTGGCCCTCGACGGCCGGCTGCGCCCGGTACGCGGGGTGCTGCCGG
>JAVXWL010000199.1:0-42565 GCA_032230565.1 Pseudonocardiales bacterium
ACCTGGTTCTCGACCACGTCAAATCCAGCCGGTACCGGCTGGAGATGACCACCGCCGACATTCTGGACTCCAGCGCGGATGACCGCGGCCCTGAGCATGAGGTGGTCGAAGAGGCCACCGCTGCCGAGCTCATGCGCTGCGTCGCCCAACTGGGCCGGGATCAGCAGGAGTGCATCATGCTGCGGTTCATGCAGGGTCTGTCGGTCTCGGAGACCGCGGCCGTGATGGGCCGCAACGAGGGCGCGGTCAAGGCGCTGCAACATCGCGCAGTCCGCAGGCTCGGGCAGCTGCTGCCGGAGGGGCTGCGATGACTATCACATTCACCGCCGACACTGTGCGCCTGGGCGTAACTGCGCGGATAACCGCTCGTTGCTTCCAGGGACACGGCCTACGGGTCCGAAGGTGGTGAGGACGACGCGCACATCCGGGGGTCGGAGCAGCGACGGGCAAGAGCAGGACAAGTTTGCCCGCGCAGTGGATAGCGGTATCCACGACGTCTCCGACCGGACCTTGCAGCGGGACTTGACGGTGGTGGCTGCGTTGCGCCAGACCGGCGCAGCGGTTGGCCCGACAACCGCGGAACGTGACCGGATGCGCCAGCGCGTCTTGGCGGAGTTCTCGTCGGTGGTTCATGAAGGCAACAGCCCAGTCCTGCCGTTGCGGGCCGCTCGGCGTCGCCGCTGGCTTCCCGATGAAACTCGTGGACGCGTGGTGGTAGCAGCGGCTGCGGCACTGTGCCTGACGATGTCGCTGTCCGGCATGAGCGTGTTGTTGTCGCGCGATGCAGTGCCCGGTGACGCGCTCTACACCTTCAAGCGCACCGCTGAGTCCGCCGAACTCGGATTGACTTTCGGAGACCAACCCAAGGCGCTGAAACATTTGGAGTTCGCCGGCGATCGGGTGAACGAGATCGAGATCATGGCGCAACAAGCCGACAGCGCTGGTAATTGGTCCGCCGGCCAGGCCAAGTTCGTCCGAGTTCTCGACGACTTCGACTCCGATGCCACCGCGGGCGCCAGGCTGCTGACCGGTCTTGCGCTGCACGGCCAGCCCACCAGCCTGCCTGCGTTGCGGACCTGGGCCGAGCAGCAGAAGGTCCGATTGGCAGTGGTTCGGGCCGCGTTGCCAATGCCCATCAGCGCCCGGCTGGACAGCACACTGGGGCTGCTAGATCGGGTGGTCGCGAGAGCTTTCGCGCTGAGCAACCGGTCCAGCTGCGTCACGATCACTTCCGGCGTCCGTGATGAGTTGGGTGCGTTGCCAGCGAATGAAGCCTGCAAGCCCACGCCGGTAGACGGAACCTCGGCGGCAGTACCGCTGCCGAGTGTGCCAGCTCTGCCAGCGGTAACCGGACCGCACGCCATTGTGCCGCCTAACCTGCTGCTTCATCCGCCTGCAGTGAATTCCGTTCCCGTGCCCACTGGAAACGGTACAAACAGCCGGCCCGGGCTGCCCACAACCCGGAGCCCCGGTGATGTTCTGCCGAACCCGGCGCGACCCGGATCCGAGCGGTTGCGACCGGAGCCGTGGCGGCCCTTCCCCGCGCACGATTCACCAACGCCCGCTGCGCCGCTCCCTCCGTGGATTTTGCAGCCGCGGTTGTTGCCACCTGGATAGCTGTCAACTTAATTCCACTCGCCGTATGTCGAGTAGACCCTTACTGTTCGGTTGCTCACAGTTAGTCATCACGGCAGCCTTGTGATCGGCTTCGCGCTGTGAGCAACAAGGACGAGGAAGGACCCACTCCGATATTCAGGGCAGGACCCAGTGCCACCACGGTGTGATCAGGACGGCCATCGAGATGGTCATCAGGGCATCCGAAACGACACGGCCGTCTTGACCGCCCTTACCGGGCAAGGCGCCGCCGGGTTAACACTGGTTGGCTTGGCTGTCGCGGAAGTAGAGACCGCGCTGACGATTCCCCCAGATCCCCTCGCGGCCGCCTTCTTCGACCTCGATAACACCATGATGCAGGGGGCGTCGGCCTTCTACTTCGCGCAGGGCTTGGCCGCCAGGAAATTCTTTCCCACCGGTGCGCTCACGTCGTTTGCGTGGCAGCAACTGAAGTTCAGGGTAGTCGGCAAGGAGCTCAGCCTCGCGCAGATCCGTACTAGCCGGGAGCAGGCGCTTTCTTTCGTCGCCGGTAGATCAACTGCGCAGTTCGTTGAGCTCAGCGAGGATATTTACGACGAGCTGATGGCCCATCGGATCTGGTCCGGCACGCTGGCGCTGGCACAGATGCACCTCGCCGCGGGCCAGCGGGTGTGGCTCGTCAGCGCCACTCCAGTGGAGCTGGCCACGATCATCGCTCGCCGCCTTGGCCTCACTGGTGCGCTGGGCACCGTCGCGGAGACCGTCGACGGCGTATACACCGGCCGACTGGTCGGCGAGATCCTGCACGGTGCGGCCAAGGCCCAAGCGGTGCGGGCGTTGGCCGTCCAAGAAGGGCTCGACCTGCAGCGCTGCACCGCGTACTCCGACTCAGCCAACGACCTCCCCATGCTCTCGTTGGTGGGCACCGCGGTCGCAGTGAATCCAGACCCCAACCTTCGAGAGACCGCCCGGGCACGGGGCTGGGAGATCCGCGACTTCCGGACCGGTCGCAAAGCGGCCCGAACCTCCGCGGTGGGTATCGGCATGGCCGCGGGCGCGGTCGCTGCCCGGCTGGCCTACCAACGTCGCGCTCGCCCCTGACCGGCGCTCAGCCGACGAGCGGGTTACGGCGCTTGATAAGTAACCGGTGCAGCGTCTGCTGAATGGTCTCGCGGACCTGGTCGGTGAGGTTGACGACCAGCATCGGATCATCGGCCGAACCGCGGTCGTAGCAGTCGGTCCGGACGGGCTCACCGAACTCGATGTACCACTTCGACGGTAGCGGGATCATTCCCAGTGGCCCTAGCAACGGGAACAACGGCGTCACCGGCAAATACGGAGTGCGCAGCAGTCGAGCCATCGGGGTGATATCGCCGATCATCGGGTAGATCTCCTCGGCCCCCACGATGGAGCACGGGATGATCATCGTCTGAGTGCGCAACGCTGCGCAACCGGGTGGTGTCAAGCACCCGTCCGAAGTTGAGGAACCGGGTTTGCTCCGGCGCGTAGTCAATGAGTGCCGCACTGTGCAACAACCAGCCGACGGCGTTCACGGCCGGTCCCGGTAAGGGGACCGGAATCCGGCCGAGCCGGCGGATCGCCTGTGACACCAGCAGTACCCCGTCCCCACCGACGTTGAAAACCCCCGGTATCCCCGCTCGGGTGGCACGCTCGAGCACCGCCAGCGCGTCCTGCTCGTGCAACAACTGCAACCGACCGTCATAGCCCAATACTGTGGGCACCACGGGAAGCGAGAAGTACCGGGTGAGCACCGTATCGACGTGTGGCCCGATGATGCTCGCAAAGCGCAGCACCGTGACGTCCACGTCGTCGCGCCGCCGCGCGAAACCGCGGATGTAGCCCTCTATCTCGACCGCATCCTTCGCGTACCCGGAGGCCGGTATCGCATTCGGCTCGTCGCGTTCGGTGAACATCGCCTGATCCAGCGGGCTGGCCCCATACACCGCGCCGGTGGACTTCACGATCAGCCGAGTCACCGTCGCCGACTTCTGGCAGGCCGCGAGGAGCTGCATGGTCCCGATGACGTTCATCTCTTTGATCGTGCTTCGACCGCTCCGGTACCCGCCCGCGTCAGGCGGGTTGGCACTGGTCGAGGCGTGCACCACGGTATCGACCTTGGCAGTGGAGATCACCTTGGCGATCAGCGGATTTCGCAAGTCGGCGCGCACGACCTCGGCGCGCCCCATCCGCCGCACCAATTCCGGGCCCGGCGGCACTGTGTCAACAGCGAGGACGCGGTCGATCTCGGGATCGGCCGCAAGTCGGACAGCCAGTTGCCCGCCGACGAAGCGGCTGGCTCCGGTGACAAGAACTACCGAAGGCGACATGCTGCTACCCGCGCTTGCGGGCAGAAGTTACTTCTTGAGCTTGCGGCGCTGCACCCGCGTCTTGCGGAGCAACTTGCGGTGCTTTTTCTTGGACATGCGCTTACGGCGTTTCTTGATCACCGAGCCCATGCTCGGCCTCCTCGCTGGTCGTGGATCCGCTAGATGTACTGATCACTGGTCCGCTGCGAAACGCCCAGCAACGGGCGCGAACGGGCGCCCAGGCTACCCCTCATCATCGGATCCCCACAAAGTCAGGCGCAACCGGCACCCGACTGGTGATCTCATCCCGCATCGAAATAGGCGTTCTCCAGATATCCATGCACGGCGGCCTCCGGAACGCGGAAGGAACGCCCGACGCGTACCGCGGGCAGCTCGCCCGCATGTACCAGCCGGTAGACCGTCATTTTGGATACCCGCATCATCGCGGCCACCTCGGCGACCGTGAGGAACTGTACCTTGGCCGCCCCGGCCTGTTCGTTCATCAGCATGGGTTATCGCGTCCTCACTGCGTCACGCGCCGCCGGGCTTCCCCTCCCGCGGTCCGTGACGTACCTGTTCTGATGAGAGTAGCGGGACTGGTGGTGGCCATGCGACTCCGATCAGTTGTACTTCACCCCGGTTGTAGTGAGCATCAGGTCCGATGAGCAGCACCGAGTTCAACCGATCGATCCCGAGCCGCCTCGATGGCGGCCAATATCGCGGCCCGCACGCCGTGGCGTTCCAACTCCCGGATCGCCATGATCGTAGTTCCGCCCGGAGAGGTCACGGCCTCCCGCAACAACACCGGATGCTCACCGGTTTCGCGCAACATCCGGGCCGCCCCCACCGCGGATTGGGTGATCAGCTCGGTCACCATCGGCCGGGGTAATCCGAGCAGGATCCCGGCGTCGATCATCGCCTCGACCAGGTAAAAGAAGTAGGCCGGGCCGGACCCGGACAGCGCGGTGACGGCGTCCTGCTGGCTTTCCGGTACCCGGACCACCTTGCCCACGCTGCCCAGTAACTCCTCGGTCAGCTGTAGGTGCGCGTCGGCAGCAAAGCGGCCGGCGGATATCGCGCTCATCGCCTCACCGACCAGCATCGGAGTGTTTGGCATCACCCGCACGACTGGTACCCCGTCCGGAAGCCGGCGCTCGTAGAGCGCGGTGGGCAGCCCGGCGCACAGGCTCACCACCAGAGTGTTCGGGCGGATCACTCCGGCGAGGTCAGCCAATAGGGGCTCGATGTCCTGCGGCTTCACCGCCACGATCAGGACGTCGGCCTTACCTGCCGCAGTGGCGGTATCGACCGCGCGTACCCGGTAGGTCTGCTCGAGTTCGGCGGCCCGATCGGGATAGCGCTCGGTAAACATCAGGTCGTCCGCGCTGCGGCCGGCATCGAGCAGGCCGGAGAGCAGGGCCTCTCCGATCTTACCGGTGCCCAGGACAGCGATCGTGGTCATGGCGTTACGGTGCCACAGCGGCCCGACAACCAATCGCTCGGAGGCTCAGCCGCCGGATACCGCAGCGCGGAGGAAGAAGGCGAGGTTGCCGGGTCGCTCGGCGAGCCGTCGGGTGAGGTAGGAGTACCAATCCGATCCGTAGGGCAGGTACACCCGCACGGTGTTGCCGGCGGCGGCCAACCGTCGTTGCTCGCCCGGACGCACCCCGTAGAGCATCTGGTACTCAAAGCTGTTCGGTGCGCGCCCGTACCAGCGGATCCGTTCTCCCACGATGTCGATCAGTCGCGAGTCGTGGGTGGCGAACATCGGATAGCCGGGTCCGGCGAGCAGCACATTGGCGCAGCGCACAAAGCTACGTGCGATCTCCTCCGAAGTCCGGAATGCCAGCTCAGGCGGTTCGGCGTAGGCGCCCTTGCATAACCGCACCCGAGCGCCTTCGACTGCCAATGCCCGGCAGTCATCCAGCGTCCGATGCAGCTGAGCCTGCAGTACCGCCCCGGTCGTGGGCCAGCTCCGGCGCAGTTCAGCGTGCACTCGCAGGGTGGAGTCGGTGAAAGTGTGATCTTCGGCGTCTAGGGTGACGGTGGTACCGGCCTGCTCGGCGGCGGCGCAGATTCGAGCGGCGTTGCGCAGCGCCAGCGCCTCGTCCAGGCGCTGACCCACAGCGGACAGCTTCACGCTGACCTCCGCTCGGTTGGTCAGCCTTTCGGCTGCCAAGCACGCCAGCAGTTCGAGATAAGCCTGCACGGCGGACTGCGCACCGGCTTCATCGGTAACGCTTTCCCCGAGGTGGTCCAGGGTCACCGCCAAGCCGTTGGACACCAGGGCGGCCGTCGCGGTCACCGCCTGCTCGGTGCTCACGCCCGCGACGAAGCGTTGTACGACGTACCGACTGACCGGCGCAGTGGCCACAAGCCGCTGGACGGTGGCATTCCCAGCAGCGGACAGGATCAGCTGACGCAGCACAGCGTGCACACTAATCGTGCCTTCCCCGCCGGTGTATCTGGCACTTCGGGCACTCTCATCTTCCCGAACTCCACGGACGAGCTGTGTCGCCTCCTCCCGTCAGCCCTGCTGTGAAGTTCGGGTACAGCAGAGCTGTGCGTGTGGCTGGCTAGCTCACAGGTTCAGGCGGGCGAAGAGCAGCGCCTCAGTGAGCAGCGCGCGACGCGCTTGGCGAGTACGGGCGCGGCGGGTGCTCACCTCGAGCACCACGGTGCCGGTGAACCCACGTTTGACCAATCCCAGGCACACTTCGGCGCACGGCTGGCTACCGCGGCCGGGCACCAGGTGCTCGTCGCGCGGCACACCGCTGCCGTCCGCCAGATGCACGTGGGTCAACTGGCGGCCCATTCGCTGGGCCATCCCTAGCGCGTCGACACCGGCCGCGGCGGTATGCGACAGATCCAGCGTGTAATGCGGGTATCCAACGTCAGTGGGGTCAGGCGAGGGCACGAAGCTGGACACCTCAAGCCCGCCACGGCGCACCGGAAACATGTTCTCCACTGCGATAGCGAGCCCGGAGGCGGCCTCCAGCGCAGCGACCTGCTGACCGAAACCCGTGGCGTAGTCCTGTTGCCAGCGAAACGGGGGGTGCACCACCACGATGCCCGCACCGAGTTCGGTGGCCGCTTGCACGGAGCGTTGCAACCGTACCAACGGGTCTGGCGCCCACACCCGTTGGGAGATCAGCAAGCAGGGAGCGTGCAAGGCAAGCACGGGCATCCGATAGCGATCCGCCAACGCCGCGACGGCGGCGATGTCCTGGCTGACCGCGTCGCCCCAGACCATCACCTCGACACCGTCATAACCGAGCTCGGCGGCCAGCTGAAAAGCCACGGCAATCGGTTCGGGCCATGCCGAGGCGGTTGACAGGGCCACCCGGATCGAGTTGGCCGGTGCCACCGGCTATCGGCCGACGAGCAGGAGTGCTGCCGGCGACACCGTGACGAACAGACCGACGAGCACCGCGACGACCGTTGTTTGCAGATCCTCGGCACCCCGCACCCGGCGGACCACCCAGACCAGTCCGGTGATCACCGCAAGGGCAACGACCAGCGCCACCACGGGAATTCGCTGCCAGAGCCACTCGCAGATCAGCCACAGCGCGGCACCCCCGACGATGCCGATGCCGACCTGGCTCACCATCACCGCCCACTCCCACAGCGGTGAGCCGGCCGGTTGCGCCGTTTCGTCATCAGCGGTGACGGCCTTCTCAACCGGCTCAGCGATGGCTCGGCTGGTGCTGCGCAGCCCGGCGGGGGGTTGGCTGTTACGCGGATATGCGCTGGCTGGACGGCGACTCGATCCGTTAGCGGAACTCCCTGGAACTTGATCAAGTCGCGGCAGCTGCTCGGTGACCGGCCCATCAGGTGGTGGTGTTGCGCTGGGCAGCGGCGCCCGCCTGGGCAGCGCCGCAGGGGCCACTGGCATTCGCGCCCCGACGGGCGGTGGTCCTACCGCTGGGCTCCACTGCTGGAGGGTGGGACCGGTGAGGCGTGGCTGGGTCGACTCTGCACTGCTAGCGGTCCAGTTCCGCTCCATGACCGGCTGCGCAGCGCCGCGCACGGCGGGAGTGTCCGCGGCCCCGCCATCGCCATCGTCGTCGGCCCGCCGGCGCCGTCGACCGGCGGCTGGGGCCGCATCGCCATAGCGGGCCAACAGTTCAGCCACGGTGAACTGCGCCCGCTCCTGCGGTTCGCTACTGCGCCTCATCGTCTCTCACCGTGCACCTCGGGCCACTCTGCGTCTAGTCCGTCGAGGTGGACGGCGCCCCGGCTGCGCCGTCCGGTCGATTCCGTCCAACCAGTCCAGCCAATCCAACCTCCGCAAAATCACACCCTCGCGCAACGCCCACGGGCACAGCGTCAGCTCATCGACCTCCAGCGCACACATGGTGGCCTGCACCACCAGAGCTCCGGCGACAAGCTGATGTGACCGGCTGGCGCTGACACCGTCGAGCTCGGCCAGGTCCTCGGCGCTCATCCGGGAGATGAAGGCGATCACCTGACTCAGCCCGGCATCGGTGAGGGTACGCCGGACCCGCGGACCCGCAGACGATGGTGCGGCACCGCTGAGCCGGGCCAGCGACCGAATCGTTTTCGAGGTGCCCACCACCCGGTCCGGAGTGCCGGCCTCGCGCAGTTTGCGCGCTGGTTCGGCGAGCTGCTCGACGATGTGCTCGCGCAGGGTCTCCAGCTCGCGACGGCGCGGCGGGTCGTTCGCCAGCCAGGATCGGGTGAGCCTCCCGGCGCCCAGCGGCAGTGACACCGCCACGTCAGGTTCCTCGTCGATCCCACTGGCGATCTCCAGCGATCCACCACCGATGTCCACCATCAGCAGCCGGCCAGCCGACCAGCCACACCACCGGCGGACGGCGAGGAACGTGAGGATGGCCTCCTCCTCACCGGAGAGGACTTGGAGCTCGACCCCGGTCTCGGCCAGCACCCGGGTGAGCACCGCGTCGGAGTTGGAGGCATCTCGTACCGCTGAGGTCGCGAAAGCCATCAAATCCTCGCAACCCATCGCCACGGCCGACTCAACGGCGTCGTGCACGGTACGGATCAAGTGATCGGCTCCTGCCCGAGTGATCTTCCCTCGGGAGTCCATCTGCTCGGCCAACCTCAGCACCGACTTCTCTGAGGTCTGCGGCAGCGGATGGGCGCCGTGGTGCGCGTCCACCACCAACAGGTGGACAGTGTTGGAACCTACGTCCAGCACACCTAGCCGCACGAGAGGCCACGCTACGCCGGGTGGCAGTTCAGATGTCGTACTTGTAGCCAAGACCGCGGACGGTGAGGAGGTGCCGGGGCGCGGACGGATCCTGCTCGATCTTGGAGCGTAGCCGCTTGACGTGCACGTCCAGCGTTTTGGTATCGCCGACGTAGTCCGCTCCCCAGACCCGATCGATGAGCTGGCCGCGGGTGAGTACCCGGCCCACGTTGCGCAACAGGTACTCCAGTAGGTCGAATTCCTTCAACGGCAGGCCCACCTCGTGCCCGGCGACGGTCACGATGTGCCGCTCGACGTCCATCCGCACCGAGCCGGCCTCCAGCACTGCCGGTCCGAGAGTGGCGGTGGTCGACGCGCCATCGGCGCCTTCCGCCCCGCGGCGCAACACCGCACGGATTCGTGCGATGAGCTCGCGGGCCGAGTAGGGCTTGGTGACGTAGTCGTCAGCGCCCAGCTCCAGCCCCACGACCTTGTCGATCTCGCTGTCGCGGGCGGTTACCATGATTACCGGGACGGTGGAGCGCACCCGGAGTTGCTTGCAGACGTCGGTGCCGCTCATCCCGGGCAGCATCAGGTCGAGCAGCACGATGTCGGCACCGTTGCGGTCGAATTCCTCCAACGCCTCGGATCCGGTGGTGGCCACTGCAGCGGAGAAGCCCTCCTTGCGGAGCAGGAAGGCCAGCGGATCAGCGAAGTCCTCCTCGTCCTCGACGATCAGAACTCTGATCATGGTGGTCCTCCCACGTACTCGGGTGTCGACGAGGTGCGCACGGTGTCGCGCAAAGGGTCCGGTTGCGGTGCCTTCGAATGGGCGGGAATCCGTAGGGTGAAGGTGGAGCCGGTGCCGGGTTTGCTCCAGAGCGTGACCGCACCTCCGTGGTTGGCGGCGACGTGTTTGACGATGGCCAGGCCCAGCCCGGTGCCGCCGGTGGATCGGCTGCGCGCCTGATCGATCCGGAAGAACCGCTCGAAGACGCGTTCCTGATGCTCGGGGGCGATACCAAGGCCGCGGTCGGTGACGGCGATCTCCACGAAGCCACCCTCCAACCGCCTGCTGACCGACACCGGGCTGCCGGGCTGGGAGTAGGACACCGCATTGTCGAGCAGGTTGGACAGCGCGGTCACCAAGAGCGTCGCATCACCGGCGAGCAACAATCCGCTGGGCGGGTCGACGGTGATCCGGATGTTTGCTGATTCGGCCGCCAGCCGGCAGCGATCCAGCGCCGCGCGCACGACCGTGTCGACCTCGACGGTCGCCAGCTCGGGGAGCCGTTCGGCGCCCTGCAGCCGCGACAGCGCGATCAGCTCGGTGACCAGCGTGCCCAGCCGGTTGGCCTCGTTAAGGATCTTGGTGCCGAACCGATGCACCTCGTGCGGGTCGTCAGCGGCATCCAGCACTGCCTCGGCCAGCAGTGCCATCGCCCCGACCGGGGTCTTGAGCTCGTGGCTGACGTTGGCCACGAAATCTCGCCGGGTCGCTTCCAGCCGGACCGCGTCCGATTCGTCAGACGCGTCGATCACGGTGTACTCGTCACCCAGCGGCCGGACCTCACCGAGCACGGCGGTGGGCCCACGACCGGACCGGGCACCGTGGTCCAGCGGCGAAAGGTCGACGTGGACCACCTCGCCGGTGACGCGCACCTGCTCGGCGGCCTTGGCTGCACGGTCATCCGGACGCGAACCATGGACCAGCCCCAATTCGACGGCCGGCGGGTTGGCCAGCACCACATCGCCCACCCGATCGAGCAGGACTACTCCGTTGTGTGAGGACAGCATGACCCGCTGGACCAAGTCAGCGACCGTCGCGCCGTCCGAGGACGGCGACGTTGCCGGCGTTCTGGGGCGCCGGCCGATCAGGAAACCCCCGACCAACCCGACCATCAGCGTACCGATCGCGATGAACACTGCGAGTGTCACGCGGCAATCGTAAGCACCGGACTGGGTGAAACCCCTAATCCAGGCGCACCACAAGTGACGACATCCAGCCGCGATAGGGCAACTTTCGCCCGCCGTTCACCGTGGGTTCATCCCCCGCACGGCACTGGCATCTGGACAGTGCAGCTATCGGCCTTGTTGGGCGACCGCGGCCATCCCATCGACCGCCGATTCCGGATCGAGATAGCTTCCGCCGGCAGTGATCGGTCGCAATCGATCATCAAGGTCGTAGCGCAGCGGGATACCCGTCGGGATGTTGACGCCGGCGATGATCTGCGCATCGATATCGTCGAGATACTTGACCAACGCCCGCAGCGAGTTGCCGTGCGCAGCAACCAGCACGGTGTGCCCGGCCTGCAGATCCGGCACGATCGACGATTCCCAGTACGGCAACATTCGGTTCACAACATCGGCCAGGCACTCGCTCTTAGGGATGTCGATGCCGGCGTATCGCGGGTCGCCGTCCTGGCTGAACTCACCGCCCGGCTCAATGGGCGGTGGCCGGGTGCCGTAAGAGCGGCGCCACGAAGCGAACTGCTCATCGCCGTACTCGTCGCGGATCTGCGCCTTGTCCATGCCTTGCAGCGCGCCGTAGTGCCGCTCGTTGAGCCGCCAATCTCGGCGGACCGGAATCCAGTGCCGGTCGGCGACCTCGAGTGCGAGGTAAGCGGTGCTGATCGCTCGGCGGAGCAGCGATGTATGCACCACGTCGGGAAGCAGCCCGGCCTCGCGCATCAGCGCACCAGACCGCGCCGCCTCGCGCTGTCCCCGATCCGTCAAGGGCACATCTACCCATCCGGTGAACAGGTTTTTGGCATTCCACACGCTCTCGCCGTGGCGAAGTAGGACCAGGGTGCCCACGCTCATACCGGCAGCCTTGCAGGTGCGGCGAAGCACGATCCCATGAGGTCGCGCTGTGCCGACAAATCAATCAGCGACTGCCGAATGGCCCGAACGGGCGCTGGCCGTGACAGGCGGGTTACCCGTACATTAACGTGCGACGACGGTGCGCTGGCACCCCCTGCTGACACCCCACCGTCGTTGCAGGGAACCGCTGCTCGCCCGCTTCCCCCGCCCCCCGGGAAAGGCTGGTGGCACAGCGGTTCCCTGCGCAGCAGTTTCCTTGGGCGAACTATTCAGGGCGACAACTGTGGTGTCGATCCACAGCTAGCGGCGCCAATGGTCAACCGTTACGCGCGGCATGGCGCCCGCCGAAGGTTCCCGGAAGTCCACCTTCGTAGAGATACTTGGCTTCTTCGGCGACCTCTCGAGTAAGACACGGCCAGGATGCCGCGACGCCGCTTTCGTCGCGACACGCCCAGCAGTTACCCCGCGGGTCGGGCACGTGCGCGGTCAACGCGCTCCGCCACATGTCCGGCAACTCGGCCAGGATCGCTGCCATGCTCATGTCATCTACCTCCCAGAGATCGGTGCACCCTACTACCCCTTGAAGCACGCAGCCAGATCGCACTTCATACCAGTGGCGTTTCGGTCTGTAGAAGCAGCCGATTGGGCGACAGCTCCGCTGCGCAACCATCAGCATACGCTGTGTGACCGGCCATTGGACAATTCTTCGTCGAAGCTGGGCGACTGGACTTACCGCCTGGCGCGCGCCGAGAAGCGTCGCCAGGACGAACAAAGTCTCTACACTCTGCGTGTTGGTGCTTGCACTCACTGTGTTGTCGCGGTAGCGGCACGAAGCGTTACTCGCCAACCCGTCGAGCCGTCACCGCTCGGTTCCTAGGCCGATCGGGTCACGCCACAATCAACTACCGCAAAGGGCTTGAGATCTGTTCGGCTGGCTGAGAGTGTGACACCGCTCTCCTCGCCGCCCCCCACTGCACTTCACGGCAGGTGAGCACAAGCCCGCGGTTCGTCCTCCCCCCGTCGGACCGCGGCCCGCCAGGGTCTCTGGGTGCCCCTCACCCAGGGGGATCCGTTTACGCGGGACAACAGTGGCGGGGCCGGCCCGAGTGCGACTCCCCCCTCCCCCCGGGCCGCCCCGCCACTACCGCCGGCGAGCCAGCGCACCGTGAATCAGCTCACCGGCCAGCCGAGTCAACGCACTAGGTGAGCGAAGGCAGCGAGGTTGTTCAGAGACTCGCCGCGCGCCACCCGCCAGGCCCATTCGCGCCGGATCGAGGAGGCAAATCCGATCTCCAGCAGGGTGTTGAAGTCTCCATCCGCGGCCTCGACCACCTGGCCCAGAACCCGGTCAAGCTCCTCGGCTGTCAACGCATGATGCGAAAGCCGGCCGATGAGGTAGATGTCGCCGACCTTGTCCAGCGCGTAGTGCACGCCGTAAAGCCTGGTGTTGCGATGCAACAGCCAGCGATAGACGTCCTCATGTGACTCATCGGGACGCCGGCATACGAAGGCCTCCACCAACACCCCGTGCCGGCCGACCAACACCCAGCACGTGGTCCGCAGTCTTTTGCTACCGGGCAGGGTGACCGTGAACTTGCCCGGTCCGCGGTACTCGTGCTCAAGGCCGGACCCGTCGAGCACCCCGGCGATGATCTGATCCAGCTCAGCCGGACCGCTCACACCGCTACCTCCCTCACACCGCTACCTTCCTCACACCGCGACCTCACAGGGCAGCGCGTCGGCCCGGTAGGCGGCCGCCGCATCGGCGTAGACCCGCAGCAGCGCCTCGGTGGTGCGTTCCCAGGAGAACCCCCGAGCATGCCGAGCGGCACCAGCCGCAAGCTCCTCGCGCCGCTGCGGGTGCAGCGAGACGGCCGAGAGCACATCGGCCCAGTCGATCGGCTGATGACTGTTTACCAACCGACCCGACACTCCATCGGCCACCGCCACTGGCAGGCCACCCACCTCAGCGGCGACCACCGGCGTCCCGCATGCCTGCGCCTCCAATGCCACCAGGCCGAACGACTCGCTGTAGCTGGGTACCGCCACCACATCGGCGGCCCGGTACACCCCGACCAGCGCGGAACCGGCCTGCGGGGCAGCGAACACCACCTGCTCGGCGATGCCGAGGCGCACTGCCAGCTGGTGCAACACGGCGGGTTCGGCCAGCCCGTTACCCGACGGACCGCCTACCACCAGCACTCGCAGCCGATCACGCAGCGCCGGATCCCGACGCACCATCTCCGCGGCGGCGCGCAACAACACGTCTGGCCCCTTCAGCGGCTGGATGCGACCGATAAAGGCAAGCACCACAGCGTCAGCCGGTAGGCCCAAACCGGCCCGGGCGGCGTGCCGCGACCCCGGCGTGAAGAGCTCCAGGTCGACTCCGGGAGCGATGGTGACGGTGCGAGCCGGGTCGGCGCCGTAGAGCTCGACGAGCTGGGCAGTCTCGGCTGGCGTGTTCGCGACCAGCCGGTCAGCCTCGGCCACAACTTGCTGCTCGCCGATCACCCGTGTATGCGGCTCTGGAACGTCGTCTTGGGCAAGCGCGGCGTTCTTCACCTTTGCCAGGGTGTGCGCGCTGTGCACCAACGGCACCCCCCAGCGGTCCCGGGCCAACCAACCAACCTGACCGGACAGCCAGTAATGCGAGTGGACCACGTCGTAGTACCCCGGCTCCCGGCGCGCCTCGGCCCGCAACACCCCAGCGGTGAACGCGCACAACTGGGCCGGTAGGTCGTTCTTGGCCAGACCCTCGTAGGGACCGGCCATGATGTGCCGCACGGTGACACCCGGAGCGAGTTTCACCACCGGGGGCAGCCCCGACGAAGTGGCTCGGGTGAAGATTTCCACTTCGACGCCACGGCGGGCCAGCCGGGTTGCCGTTTGGACGATGTAGACATTCATCCCGCCTGCATCGCCGGTGCCCGGCAAGTCCAGCGGCGACGTATGCACCGAAAGCACCGCGACCCGCCGCAACACCACCCCGATCCGCCCCATCACCAACCCATCTTGCCCGTCATCCCCGCGCGGTGGCGCATCCAGCAGGCTCAGCGGGGTTATCGGTGCCCTCTTTACCCCGCTTAGCCCGCGGGATGGGAGGGTTGGCGTGTGAGTGAGCAGCGCCCTACCGCGGTGGTGACTGGGGCTAGCAGCGGGATTGGGGCGGCAACGGCGCGGGCGTTGGCCGCGGCCGGCTTCCATGTCGTGCTGGGGGCGCGCCGGGCGCACCGGTGCCAGGAGATCGCCGATGAGATCGACGGCACCGCCGTGGCGCTCGACGTGCTGGACCCGAGCTCGGTGACCGCCTTCGCCACGGCGATACCGGCCGCGAGGGTGCTGGTGAACAACGCGGGTGGCGCGAAGGGCTTTGAGCCGGCAGTGGCGGCAGATGAAGACCAGTGGCGCTGGATGTGGGAGGCCAACGTGCTCGGCACGCTCCGGATGACCCGGGCGCTGCTGCCGAAGTTGATCGCTTCCGGTGATGGCGTGCTGGTCACGGTGACCTCGATCGCCGCGCTGGAGACCTACGACAATGGCTCTGGCTATACCTCCGCCAAGCACGCGCAGGCGGCCGTGCACCGCACGCTGCGTGGCGAGCACCTCGGGCAACCGGTGCGGTTCATCGAGGTCGCACCCGGCATGGTGGAGACTGAGTTCTCGCTGGTGCGCTTCGGCGGCGACGCCGAGCAGGCCGACCAGGTCTACGCCGGGCTTACCCCGCTGACCGCCCACGACGTCGCCGAAGTGATCACCTTCGCGGTGACCCGGCCGCCGCACGTCAACCTGGACCTCATCGTGGTCAAGCCGCGCGACCAGCACTCCGCGATGCGCTCGTTCCGGCACGCCTAGCCTGCCGTGTTCAGAGCTGGCAGTTGATCAATACTGGTTCGGGGGTCAGGGCCACTCCGAAGTGGGCGGCCACCCCGTCCCGGATCTCTCGCGCGAGAACGAGTAGATCCTCCGTGCTTCCACCGCCGCGATTGGTCAACGCCAGCGTGTGCTTGCCCGACAGCGCCACTCGGCCGCCCGGTCCAGGGTATCCCCGAGCGAATCCGGCCTGTTCGATCAGCCAAGCAGCGGACAGCTTGATCCGCCCGGCACCGCCCGGGTACTGCGGCACCACTACCTTCGGGCCTACCCGGGCTCGGATGCGCTCCAGTACTGCCGCCGCCGCTGCGGCGTCCAGCAACGGGTTGGTGAAGAATGATCCCGCCGACCAGGTGTCGTGGTCGGCCGGATCAAGCACCATCCCCTTAGCCCTACGTAAGGTCAGTACCGCAGCTCTGACCAGAGCGGCGGGCGCCCGAGCGCCGAGATCGACCTTGAGCGCGCGAGCCAGTTCGGGAAAGCGGATCGGGGCGGACATCCCATCACGGCGCAGCTCGAGGCGGATTGTGAGCACCACAGCGGCATCAGCGTCCTTCAGCACGCTGGTCCGGTAGCCCAACGCCAATTCCGATGCAGGCACCGTGCGCACGGCTTCGCGGCGGCGATCGTAGAGATTCACCTCGCGGAGCAGATCGGACAATTCCACCCCGTAGGCGCCGACGTTCTGCACCGGGGTGGCGCCGACCGACCCAGGGATGCCAGACAAGCACTCCAACCCGCCATAGCCGGCTGTCACCGTGCGCGCCACGACCGCGTCCCAGTCCTGCCCGGCGGCGACCTGCAAGATGCCGGCACCATCGATCTCAAAGCCCGTAGTGGCCATCAGCACCGCGGTGCCGTCGAAGCCGCTATCGGCGATCACGAGATTGGATCCGCCAGCCAAAAGTAGCAACGGCTCCCTAGCGGCATCGGCGGCGCGGATCGCGTCGACGCAGGACTGCCCCGTACTCGCGATGACGAAGCGGCGGGCCGGCCCACCCAGCCGCAGAGTGGTGAACGCGGAAAGGTCGACAGCATCGCGGGCAGGGCTCGTCGACGCACGGCTTGTCACGGGCGCCCACGGTAGCCTCCGACTCATGGCCAGCCAATTGGCGCTGCGGCACCGGTACCCGGAGTCGCCAGAGCGCATGCGGGAGGTTCTCACCGACCAGCAGTACCTCCGGGACAAACTTCGCACAGTGGGCGGGCCACGCGCCGAACTCGTGTCGTGGAAGCGCGACGAGCGCGGCGTCACCATGGTGCTGCACCAGGCGGTTCCTGAGGACGCGATGCCGTCGTTTCTGCGGTCTATGCTGCCCAGCGGCCTGACGATCCGCCGTACGGAGACCTGGAACAGCTCAGGTGGCAGCGTGCATGCGGTCGTCGACGGGGCACCGGGAACGATCACCGGGACGATGCGCCTGGAGCCTGACCCTGGCGGATGCGTGCTCGGCGCTCGGCTGACGGCCGACGTGGGGCTGCCGCTGATCGGCGCGCAGGTGGAGAAGCTCATTACCGACAACATCGCCGTGCTGATGGAGTCCGAGTACCAGTTCACCCTGCAGTGGCTGCGCAATTCCAGCGACTAGGCGCAACCGTCGGATGATGTGCGTGTGCAGCGTTACCAGCGCTGGCCGCGCTGCACCTCGGTCACCGCGGGTTTGACATCGACGATGTAGACCAGCACCGCCACCAGCGCGATCAGCCACAGCATCAGCAAGCTACCCCAGGGTGCGAACAGGAACAGACCTGCCGTGGCGGCGCCGGTGATGCCCAGCCAGGCCGGCTTGGTCAGCTTGTCGGTTGCGGTATAGGCATCGGCTCGCTGCAGCGCAGCGTGAATGAACGCGAAGAGCCCGACTGGAACCGCGAGCCAGTACAGGATCTCGAACACCCAGATGTCTAGTGACTGCAGCAGCACGCGCCCAGGATACGCAGACAACGGCCGGATGCGGAGAATCCCAGATCAGCTCACCCGCGCTGCGCGATCAGAGCAGGAGTTGAGCCACCGTGTGAATCACCAAGCCGGCCAGCGCGCCGACCACGGTGCCGTTGATCCGGATGAACTGGAGGTCCCGGCCCACCTGCAGCTCGACCTTGCGCGAGGTCTCCTCGGCGTCCCAGCGCTGCACCGTGTCGGTGATCAAAGTGATGATTTCACCGCGGTAGTTGGCCACCACGTAACTGGCTACCCCCTGCAGCCAGGTGTCCACCTTCGATCTCAGCTCCGCGTCCCCGCTCAGCCGCCGACCAAGCGCAACCAGCCCGTCGCACACCCGACGGCGCAGCTCCGAAGACTTGTCCTCGGCCGCGTCGAGGAGCATCTTCTTCGCGGTGCCCCAGGCCGAACCGAACAGAATCTGAACCTCTGGGTGGGCCAGCACCTGTAGCTTGACCGCCTCGGCCCGCTCGATCGTCGCCGGGTCCGTGCGCAGGTCATGGGCGAAGTCCAGCAAAAAGGTGTCGACGGCCTTGCGCATGGCGTGCTCAGGATCGCTGTGCACCGCCCAGGCGAACGCCAACACCTCCGCGTAGAGCTTGTCGGCGACCAGCCCGTCGACAAACCTCGGCGACCAGCCCGGCAAGCGCTGGCTGACCACCCGCGAGACCGCGCCGTGGTTGTCCCGCACCCACTCATAGGCCCGCTCGGTGACCAGGTCGACTAGTTTGTGGTGCGCCCCGTCGGTGAGCAGCTGACCGAGTAATCGACCCAACGGCGGCCCCCACGGCTGCTCGATCAACCGTTTGACTAGCGCGTTCTCCAACACTGCGGACACGTCCTCATCGCGTAGCACCGTCACCGCGGCACGCACCGCGGTGGCGAGCTCCGCGGTGACGCGCTCGGCGTTGGGAGGCTGCGCCAACCAACCACCGAGTCGCCCACCGATACCCACCCGGCGCAGCTTGTCGGCCACCACCGCCTCGGCGAGGAAGTTCGCACCCACGAAATCACCGAGGTTCTCCCCCAGCGCGTCCTTCTTGCGCGGGATGATCGCGGTGTGCGGGATCGGCAACCCGAGTGGATGGCGAAACAACGCGGTCACGGCGAACCAGTCGGCCAGCGCGCCGACCATGCCCGCCTCGGCCATCGCCGCCACATATCCCACCCACGGGTCGGCGTTGACATTGAGCTGCGCGACGACGAACACCATCGCGGCGCCCACCAGGAACGCCAGCGCGATCGCCTTCATCCGGCGCAACGCTCGCTGCTTATCCTGCTCGTTGGGGGTCAGCTCCACGCTGCTGATTGTGCCCCGCAGAGTCGGCGTGCAGCAGGATGACGGGAGTGCGATCCCCGCGACATCACGGACTGGTTCCCCGGCTGCAACCGTTGCGCTCGACGATCTTTGCCGAGATGACCGCGCTGGCGGTACGCACCGGCGCGGTGAATCTCGGTCAGGGCTTCCCGGACACCGACGGCCCAGCCGGCATGCTTGAGGTCGCTCGATCGGCCATCGCAAGCGGACACAATCAGTACCCACCCGGGTCGGGTATCCCCGAACTGCGCAACGCCGTGGTCGAGCAGCGGGCGGCCTGCTACGGCTTGGTGCATGATCCTGAGACCGAGGTGCTGGTCACCGTGGGTGCCACCGAGGCGATCAGCGCTGCACTGCTCGCCCTGGTTGACCAAGGCGATGAGGTACTGCTCATCGAGCCTTACTACGACTCTTATCCCGCCGCGGTAGCGCTGGCCGGCGCGACCCGGCGGTGCGTGCCGCTGGTACCCGACGGGGACCGCTTCGCTCTGGATCTCGACGCGGTGCGGCGCGCAATCACGCCCGCCACTAAAGCGCTCCTGCTCAACAGCCCACACAATCCCACCGGCACGGTACTGCGCTGCGCCGAGCTGGCCGCGCTAGCCGCCCTCGCGGTTGAGCACGATCTACTGGTGATTACCGACGAGGTGTATGAACACCTGGTTTTCGATGGAGCGCCGCATCTACCGATCGCCACGTTCCCCGGGATGGCCCAGCGCACCCTGTCCGTCTCCAGCGCCGGTAAGACCTTCAGCGTCACCGGCTGGAAGATCGGTTGGGTGTGCGGGCCCGCCCAGCTGGTGGCCGCGGTACGAGCGGTCAAGCAGTTCCTGACCTTCGTGGCGGGAGCACCGTTGCAGCCCGCCGTAGCCCACGCGCTGCGCACCGAACATAGCTGGGTGGCGGAGCATCGAGCGGCGTTGCAGGACAAACAGCGCCGGCTGGCCGCGGGGCTGCGTGCGACGGGGTTCGGCGTGCTTCGCTCGGAAGGGACCTACTTCGTCTGCGCTGACGTCCGGCCGCTGGGCTATTGCGACGGAGTCGAGTTCTGCCGCGATCTACCGGCCCGCACCGGTGTGGTGGCGATACCCGTGCAGGTATTCGTCGATGACCCGGCGCCGTGGCGGCATCTGGTGCGCTTCGCGTTCTGCAAACGCGACGAGGTACTCGACGAAGCGATTGCTCGGCTACAACCCCACTGGCAATGACTACAGGATTACGTTTATCAGTCACACCGTGTAGTCTGAGGTCACTACTGTCCGGGCCAGGCCGGATTGGACGGAAGGGTCGAGGGGGAACCGGTGGCGACCATCCCCAATGCAGGTGGCGCGAGGTATGCGCCCCGCGGGATGGTGCGCGCGCTATTGCGGTTCGCCGTACTCGCCGGTCTCGTTACCGCCGGATGGCTGCTGGGCGCCGGTGTCAGCCACGCCAATGAAAGTTTAGGACAGCCGGGCACCGGCATGGGACGGCTGGCCAGCGACCCGGTTGACATCGCCGCATCATCTGATGGTGACTCCAGCCCTGAGTCCGGCCTGCCGTCCATGGTCAGGTCGTCTCTGCACAGCGTGCTGTCCCGTTCGGTACCACGGCTGCCCGTCCAGCCGGTCGATGTTCTCAAGCCTGTCGTGCGTGCTGTCGCTGTGCCACGACCTCTGACCCACGTTGTCGCAACGGTATCCCGACCGATGTCCGCGCCAACCCCGCGCGACGCCGGTGTCCGGTCGCAGCAGCCGGTCCACGAGCTCGCGGCGGTCCCGCCAACTGCGCCCGTCGTTCGGGCAGCGGTCGCGACGGTGCCAGCTCCAGCGACTTCCTCCGCGCCTGCTGTGGCGCGCCACGCCCAGTCCCATGGTGCTGCCTGCACCCCTGCTGTACCCGCTGCTCCAGCGTTAGCCTCAGACGTGGTAGCCCTCGACGGGCACCCGGCATCGCCGATTCCGACAAGTCCACCGGACAGCTCCACCGCGCCATGCATGATCGGCAGCGCTTCAGGCGGTGGGGGCGTCAAGGGTTCGCCCGACCTTGCAGTAACCGAAAACGGGACGAACGCAGGACTGTCCTCTATGCATCGCCTGAGGTATCTCAGCGGCAGTGACCTCCCACGGTCGGCCGCTGAACAGCCCTCCACATCACCAGACTGATCTCGCGACACCCGGGTGGTCGCCGTTTCCGGCGACGGTCCCACGGGTCGGCTTCGCCGATCCCAGGTCGACCAAACCCTGCCGCAATGAGCCCCCGATCTGTCCGACCGCGCCCGGACGGATCGGGTTTACGGCCCCGGCGTCGCGTTGCCCCCGTGACGCCGGGGCCCTCGTATCACGCGTAAGTAATTCTGGGCAATTTTTACCGCAAACTGTTCCACAACACGCCACGACACACCCGAAAATGCCATGTTGGACTAATTAAGGGCGTGCGGCACGCCAAGACGCCAACCATTCGTCGGTGGCGATCGTCGGGAGCAGCAGCATCCATGCCTCATCAATCCGCTGCCGTAGACCCTGACGGTCCTCAATGGCATCGCAGATCCGCCGGTGACCGGTAACCAGTGCGACGATCTGCCGGGCGACCAGTGCGGAGTCGATCCCTTCCCGAAGCAGCCCGGCTTGTGCGGCCTCGGCCAACAACGCCGCAACGTCGCGTTCGACGCGGTGGTAGTGCCCGCCGGCGTCCTGGACACTTCTCGGCAGATCGTTGAGCAACCGCGTACCACCACGGGCGATCGGATCTTCGATCAGACGCCTGATCACCTCGTCGACCAGCGCCAACAGCACCTTGAGGGGGTCCGGTCCTGAGCGACTAACCTGCCCGCGAAGGTCTCCCCATCGCTGCACCATCTCAGCAATAACCGCCCGCGCAAGCGCCTCCTTAGAGGCGAAGTGGAAGTACAGCGCACCCTTGGTTCCGCCGCTGTCGGCCAGCACGCTGTCCAGCGAGGTCGGGTAGTACCCGTTGCGACCGAAGTGCTCGGCAGCAGCGGTCAGGATCGCCAGCCGAGTCGCCTGAGCCCGCGGCTGCAACGCGGCCCGGCCGGCGCCAGCATCCCTGTCGTTGGCATCCCTGTCGCCGGCGCCGGGTCGGTGCGGACCGGTGCAGGACATGACGCTGTGAAAGCTACCCGCCTTACGCACTCTAGGCTGCATTTAGTTTTCCGGTGGCGGTACAAACACACCCACTGGTATGTTTCATCGGGTGATGCTACGTCCGCAGTGAGCACACACCGTAGGGATCAGCACGTGTGGGGG
This sequence comes from Pseudonocardiales bacterium, assembly GCA_032230565.1. Taxonomy (GTDB): domain Bacteria; phylum Actinomycetota; class Actinomycetes; order Mycobacteriales; family Pseudonocardiaceae. The sequence continues at coordinate 22,289 of JAVXWL010000199.1, forward strand.
TCCCGCGGGGGGTGTGGTCGCCCGGGGCGGTAGGGACGACCATCCCGGGCGACCATCAATAACTCATCCCGAGCGACCGTCCGCTCCAGCCGCGGCGGCCACCGTGTTTGAATCGGCAACCGTGATGCCTACCCCGGACCGCCGGGAACTGGCCGCGGTCTTCGTTGGCGGAGGCGTCGGCGCCCTATGTCGCGGCCTGTTGAGCGAGGCATATCCTCAGGCAGCATCGAGTTGGCCGTGGGTCACCTTCGCGGTGAACCTCATCGGAGCGTTCCTGCTGGGCTACTTCGCCACCCGTCTGCAGGAACGGTTGCCGCTGTCCAGCTACCGCCGGCCGCTGCTGGGTACCGGCCTGTGCGGCGGGCTCACCACGTTCTCAACGATGCAGGTGGAGTTACTCACGATGATCGACGCTCGCCATCTGGGGCTCGCCGTCGGTTACGCATCAGCGAGCATCGTCGGTGGCTACGCCGCGATTCACCTTGCCACCGCGATGGTCCGGCGGGTACGGATCCGGACATGATCGCGTTGTGGGTCGGGATGGCACTGATCGGCGGCGCGGGTTCGGTGTTGCGTTTCGTCGTCGATGGTGCGATCGCCTCCCGGACAGGTCGGGCATTTCCATACGGCACATTGACGGTCAACGTTTCCGGCGCGTTCCTGCTCGGCCTAGTCGCCGGCCTAGCGTTGAGCCATGACAGGGCGCTGTTGGCCGGCACCGCCGCGGTGGGTTCCTACACCACCTTCTCGACGTGGATGTTTGAGACCCACCGCCTTGGCGAAAATCGCCAGGTTTTGAACCTGGCGGCGAACATCGTGGTGAGTCTGGTCGCCGGCATCGCCGCCGCCGCGCTAGGTCGGCTGCTCGGGAGCCACCTGTGAACGACGACTGCCTGAAGCTGACTACTTACTTCGGCGAGCGGCAACGAGTCGACGGGGCCTTTCTCGCCGATGCCCAACTAAACCTGTTCGGCCGCAGAGAGATCGCCACCAGCGTCCTGCTGCGCGGCGTGGAGGGCTTCGGCCTCAAGCACCACCTGCGAACGGATCGCTTGCTCACGCTGTCGGAAGATCTGCCCATCGTCTCCATCGCGGTGGACACTCGGCCCAAGATCGAGGCGCTGCTCGATGACCTGCAGACGATCAAGCACCGGGGGCTGGTGACGCTCGAGCGAGCACGAATGTTGCGCGGCGACATCAGCCCGCTGCGCATGCCGGAAGACTTCAACGAAGCCACGAAGCTGACCGTGTACGTCGGCCGCCAAGAGCGTGTCTACCGGGTGCCGGCCTTCGCCGCGGTTTGCGACCTGTTGCACCGCCGTGGCATCGCCGGAGCCACCGTGCTGCTCGGTGTCGACGGGACGGCTCACGGTCAGCGGACCCGTGCGCGATTCTTCGGGCGCAACGCCGACGTGCCGATGATGATCATCGCGGTAGGTTCGGGCGAGCGCATCGGACGGGTCCTGCCCGAACTCGGTGGGCTGCTGCGCCGGCCGCTGATCACCCTCGAGCGGGCTCGGGTGTGCAAACGAGATGGCGAGCTCATCGAGTTTCCGCACGTCCTGCCGGCCACCGACGAGCGTGGGATGGCAGTGTGGCAGAAACTAATGGTCTACACCTCGGAACGGGCGTTGCACGATGGTCAACCGGTGCACCGAGCGCTGATACGGCGGCTGCGCGAATCCGGCGCCCGCGGGGCGACCGCACTGCGGGGAATATGGGGTTTCCACGACGACGGCGTCCCACACGGTGATCGGCTGCTGCAACTGGGCCGCCGCGTCCCGGTCGTGACGATCATCGTCGACGCACCGGACCGGATCGCGGCCTCCTTCGCCATCATCGACGAGCTCACCACCGAGCACGGCGTGGTCACCAGCGAGATGGTGCCGGCCCTGACCGCGGTCACCGACAACGAGCAGCGGGGCGGCTTGCGCCTCTTCCGGTACGGCTTCTAGCCCCCGTTGACTTGCGTATCGGTGCTGCAGCCGGTCATGGCACCTTCGCCGCGGCCTACGGCCTCGCCTGGCTGGTCGGTGGCACGATCCTGGGCGCCCTGCAGGTTTTCATCCTGGGTTGTGCTTTTGCCGGGCTGGCCGGCATATGCGCCTACCTGATCACGTTGCGCTTCCACCGCCGCGGTGTGCTCATCGGTCAGGTCCAACGTCTCGTCGTCGATGATGCGGGCCTTGGCCAACGTGATCTGGCCCGCTTCCAACGCCGTCAATGTCGCGGGTAACCGGGTACACAACGACCACGCGCCACCCACCCGGGCAGCCGCGGTACCCCCCGAAGCCCGCAACATCAGACCCACCTCGGCCACCGCCGAATCATGCGCCTGCGAATCGCAGGCACCCAACGCCCGGTTCGGAGCCTCCGCGCTGTGCGTAAACGACACCATCTCCCGGATCTGCCTTGCCTGAGCCCAGGCGATGACCCGCTCCCACGCGCGACCATGTCGCTTGATTTGGGCGTATGCACTTGCGGTGAAACTGCAAAGCGACCGCGTATTCATCTGTAGGTTTCCGTATCGCCTCTTCGAAGTGCTTGTTGTTAAATCTATGTTCACTCGCGGCCACTAGAGTGGGGCACTGGTATGGACGTTCAAGGAAGCTGTAGGTGCTCAAGCATACCGGGAGGAGCGCCCTTTCGCGCCGTCGGGATCATCATGTAGCCGGGGTAGGAACCTCGACCGCCGTTCAACAATAGGGGGGTTACCATGCAACACGGTTGGAAAAATTGGTTGGGTGTTTTTGCAGCGGCAACTGCCCTAGCTGGTGGACTAGCCTCGATCTTTCATCGCGACAAGGCAACAGGGTTCCCGCAGCAGTTCTCGGATCGCTGCAGTGATGCGTGCCCCTGCGGGACCATCTGAAGCGCACAGCGAACGTTGGGTGTTCAGGCGCGCCAGAATCGACAACCCAGCCGATCCGGTCGCGGGCATCGAGGAGACGATCACGAGGACTTGCCGCGGTCGGTGCTAGCTGCCGCCTCTCGCCGGCCTGGTCTGGACCGTCGGTGGCGATGGTCTGCGACTCTGCGTCGACTGTTCCGGGCTTAGCGCCCGTCCACCACTTGCTCGGTAACGCGTCAAGCGCATGGGTCGATTGCCATGTTGTGACACCGCTGCAGCGGCCACGAACGAAGAGGCGTGGTCCACCGGTCACCGGGTGCGTGCTCTCGCTCGGTCTGGTCCTCGCCTCGCAGTTGGTGTCCCCGCTTGGGACCGTCACTCCTGGTATGCCTATGAATGACACCGAAGCTTCGCTGACGGTCGCTTCGTTCCCGACAACGTCGCCTGCTGAACGAGAGGCCGCCTTTGCAGTGCTCACCGCGAATATTGCTCACTATCGGAGCATCTTCGAGCAAGGTCAGGCCATCATTGACCAGGCGCAGCACGCCAATGGCGAGGAGGGTGCAAGGATCCGGTATCACTACAAAAACTCGAAGCCAGAATTGGACATGAGTTTCATTGATGCATTCAGGCAGGCTGACAAGTATTTAATGACGGACGATGAACCGCAGGCAATCCGTGACTGGGCGGACGACATGAGCTTTATGCAAGATGACTTGAGCCGATGGGTGCACGTCGCCGTCGACTACCAAAGTTCGCAGGCCGATGTGGACGCTGCCGCCGAGACGGTGCGTCAGGACCTGGCGAAGGCGCAAGCGGACGCACGCGCTGTTCAGCAGGGCTGAAACCCCGCGCACTGAGCAACGGTTCAGCGGGCTGGCACATCGCGCGAAGTCCGGCGCAGCACAACCAGGGTTACGGCCAGCAGGGCTAGACCGCACAGCAGCATCGCCATCGGCACACCCAGCGAGTCGGCGAAGAAGTGCTCGATTGTCCATGGCAGGTAACCGAACCCGCCGATGAGACCGACAACAATCAATGGCGTCCGGACGGTTGCCACCCCCACCGCTACGAACACAACCGCTACAGCCAGGCCGAGCAGCGGGGCGGCATCGGACCAGTCGTCCGCGGTGATTGCTGTACCAGCAAGCACCGCGACACCGCCACCCACCAGGGCCAGGGCGGGTGGAGGCAACACTGCCAGCCAGCCCGCGGCCACCCAAGCGGCTCCGGCGACGGCGACCGCCAGCCCGACCGCAGCCGGCCCACCAGCGATATCCGCGGCGCCACCGGCCGCGACGAGCACGCCTGCCAGGCAGGCGAGGTGCTGCGCCGGCCGGTCCCGCAGTCGCCACAGCAGCCCCGCCTGCACAGCCGCCGCCGCCCCTGCCGACAGCCACACCACGGACTCCTGGGCGTGTGCAACGTCCCAGGCGAACTGACCGGCGAGCGCGGCCACTGCAGCTGAGGACGCGAACCACAGTGCACCGCGTAACCTGATCAGTGCGGGTTCCGATCCATCAACGATCCGGGCCCCGACCAGCCAGGTGGTGGCAGCGACCAGGGCGAACAGCCCGAGCCGGCCGACGGCGGGCACTTCGCGCCAGTACTGGATGCCGAGCGTCACCGCCCCCGACAGCACGAGCAACCCGCCCAGGTAGCCCAGGCCCTCGGTCACCGGGAGCCGACGACCGCCTGGTTCCCGGACCCGTTCGGCGGCGAGCACGGCCTGCGCCTGGTCGGTACTGAGGATCCGGGCTTCGACGGCACGCTGCAGCGCCCCGGCAAGGTCATCGGGACGGCCGTTGCGCTGCGAAGTCATACCGAGCTCCTCGCCGTCGGCGACCCACGTGACCCCAGTTTCCGCCGTCGAAGACCCTCATCCATGGGACAGCAACACCCGGCCGATGAGCAGGACGCCACTGGCGGCACTCACCGCTAGTACCGCGCGCCGCGTCCAGCCGTTGTCGAGCAGCCGGTGCGCCGGACCGGAGAGCGCGAACCCGATCAGCAGGAATGGCATGAGCAGGACGGTACGCGCTAACGACTCGCCGGTGACCTGGCCAGCGGCGGCCAGCGCGATGATCGAGGTCACTGAGCCCAGGACGAAGTAGCCGCCGATCGTGCCACGGACCCGTGGGCCTGCCGAGTCTTGGTACAGCAACGCGATAGGGGGTCCGCCGATCGACGCTGCGGTACCCCCAGCCCCGCTGGCTAGGCCAGCCAGCATGAGCGAGGCTGGCCGGGGACGTGGGCGCCAGGCCAGTAACGACAGCACCACGCAACCGAGCACACTAAGCCCGACGAGGAGGCTGAAAACTCGTTGCGACAGCGCCACCACGGCAAGCACGCCGAGTCCTGTGCCGGGCAGCCGGCCCAGCATCGCCCAGCCGATCCCGCGCCAGTCGGCGTGGCGCCCGTCTCGGATCACCGCGAGCACGGCGTGCCCGGACGTGAGTAAGAGCAACGGAACCGGCACGAGCGTGGGGTCGACCAACGCCAGCAGTGGAGCCGCCACCAGGGCCATCCCGTAGCCCACCGCGCCCTGAACCAGCGCACTCAAAACAATCACCAGACCGGCCGCGATGATCATCAGATCACTCGTTCGATAGGCTGTATCGTCACAACGCGTCGCGTGCGACGTCCTCCGATACTGGCACCGATTCGCGCGGACCACGCGGTGCGCCCAGTATGAGTGATGTGCTCACCATGACCTTGAACAACAACGTGCAGATCCCCCAGCTCGGCTTCGGCGTGTTCCAGGTGCCGCCGCAGGACACCGAGCGCGTGGTGTCCACCGCGCTGGAAACCGGTTACCGCAGCATCGACACCGCGGCGGCTTACCAGAATGAAGAGGGTGTCGGACGGGCGATCGCGTCCTGTGGGCTGCCCCGCGACGAGATCTTCGTGACGACGAAGCTGTGGAACTCCGATCACGGCTATGACGCGGCGCTGCGTGCCTTCGACGCCAGCGCGCGGAGGCTGGGACTGGATACCGTGGACCTCTACCTCATCCACTGGCCGGTGCCCACCGCCGACCTATACGTCGAAACCTGGAAGGCATTGGAGAAGTTGGCCGCGAACGGCCGGGTGCGAGCGATCGGAGTGTCCAACTTCACCGTCGAGCACCTGCGACGGCTGATCGCCGAGACCGGCACGGTGCCCGCCGTCAACCAGATCGAGCTGCACCCGCACTTCCAGCAGACCGACCTGCGCGCGGAACACGCCTCGCACGGCATCGCTACCGAGGCGTGGAGCCCGCTGGGCCAGGGCGCGGCGCTATCCGACGCGATTATCACCCGGCTCGCCAAGCAGCACAACGTGACCCCGGCGCAGGTCGTACTGCGTTGGCACCTGCAGCTCGGCAATATCGTGATACCCAAGTCGGTGACCCCTGCGCGGATCCGAGAGAACTTCGACATCTTCACCTTCGACCTGTCCGCCGAAGACCTCTCCGCAATAGCCGACCTCGAAGCCGGCCGCCGTATCGGTCCCGACCCCGCCACCTTCGACATGCGCTGACGCGCTCGTGAGCGCATAGCAGTGCCATACACGCATGAGTGCGTTAGCGCAGGGCGGCGAGGAGGGTCGTCAGGGGGCGGGTTTGGGCGTTGTGGCCCATCAGACCGATCCGCCAGCCGGTCCCCGCTAGCGGGCCTAGGCCGCCGCCGACCTCGATACCGAAGTCCTCCAGTAACGCCTTGCGGGCTGCGGCGTCGACCACTCCTTCGGGCAGCCGGGCTGCGGTGAGCTGCGGTAACCGGTGGCCTTGCGCGGCGAACAGCTCGAAACCGAGCTCAGGCAGCGCCGCCTGGAGGTGTTCACCCACTCGGGCGTGACGCTCCCACACCGCCGCCAGTCCCTCAGCCAGTAACCGACCCAGACCCGCGTGCACCGAAGAGATCAGCGTGGAACTCGCCGTGTGGTGGTAGCGAGCTGGATCGCCCTGGTAATAGGCGTCCAGCAGGCTTAGATCCAGGTAGAACGAGCAGACCGGCCGTTCCCGGTCCCGGATCCGCTGGACGGCCCGTTCGGACAGGGTCACCGGCGCGATTCCCGACGGTGCACCCAGGCACTTCTGGGTCGCCGAGTAGCAGGCGTCGACGCCCCAGGCGTCGACTTCCACCGGAATCCCTCCCAACGACGTGACCGCGTCCACCAGCAGTAACGTGTCGGTGTTCTGCAGTTCGCGCAGCGGGGCGATCTGGTTGCGCACCCCGGTGGACGTCTCGGCGTGCACCACCGCGACGAGCCGGGCATGCGGTACCTGACGCTGCGCGTCGAGCAGCTGTTCGGGATCCAGCGCCCGTCCCCAGAGGGCATGCACAGCTCGTACCTGCGCACCCAGCCGGCGCGCCACCTCACACAGCCGCTCGCCGAAGTAGCCGTTCACCCCAACGATGGCCACGTCACCGGGCTCCAACAGGCTAGCCAGGCACGCCTCCATCCCCGCCGATCCGGTGCCGCTTACCGGCAGGGTGAGGCGGTTGCGAGTGCCGAAGACAGTCCGCAGCCGTTGCGCGGTGTCGGCCACAAGGGCGAGGAACTCGGGGTCCAGATGCCCGAGCACTGGCCGACTCAGCGCCTCCATGGCCTCCGGGTATGGATTCGACGGTCCGGGCCCAAGGAGCAGCCGATCAGGGTGCACAGCTCGATCTTGCCACGCCTGTCGTACTGTCGCTCTGATGGACAGCTTGTGCAGCGTGCAGCGGTGGCCGGTCGATACGGTGGCCGCCGCCGTAGTCGATGCCTCCGGCGCCGTGGTGGGCAGCCACGGCCCGCAGGACCGCCCATTTCAACTTGCTTCGGTGACCAAGCTGCTGTCCAGCTACGCCGTGCTGCTGGCCGTGCAGGAGGGCGCGCTGGACTGGCAGCAGCCGGCTGGACCGCCGGGATCCACAGTCCGTCACCTCATCTCCCACGCCTCGGGACTGGAGTACGACACCGATCGGGTCTCCGCGGCGCCGGGAACCAAGCGGATCTACTCCAACACCGGGTTTGTAGCGCTGGCCGACGCCGTGGCGTCGTCGTGTGGCATTGGCTTTGCGGATTACCTGGCCGAAGGTGTGTTCCGACCGCTGGGGATGACCGCGACACAGCTGACAGGTTCCGCCGCCGCCGGTGGCGTGTCCACCTGCGAGGACCTGGCCCGGTTCGCCGCGGAGCTGCAGACGTCGACGCTGCTGGCGCCGGAGATTCTGGCCGAGGCGACCCAGGTGAGCTACCCGGGACTGGACGGGATCGTGCCCGGCTTCGGCCTGCAGCGTCCCAACGACTGGGGGTTGGGCTTCGAGCTGCGGTCGCGCAAGAACCCACACTGGACCGGTAGCCGGAACTCGCCGGAGACCTTCGGGCACTTCGGGCGGTCCGGAACATTCCTGTGGGTGGATCCGGTAGCTGGCGCAGCCTGCATCGCGCTCACCGACCGCGAATTCGGCCAGTGGTCCCGCGACGCCTGGCCCCCGTTCTCTGACGCCGTCCTCGCCGAGCTCGCCGGCAGCTGAATCGATAACCCGAAGTTCCCGACTGTGGAGCGATGCTAGCGGGGTGGGGACTAGGACTGCAGGAGTTGGAAGTGCGCGCCCTGGTCGTCGATGCACTCGGCGATGCGGCCGTAGGGCTGCTGTTGCGGCTCACCAGCCTGGCCACCGTGGTCGCGGACGGCGGCGAGGGCGGCAGCCAGGTCGTCGACCTGGTAGACCGGCTCGATCCCCGGCGTTGCCGCGCCGCCGCGCATGCCGGCGGGCCGGGAGGGTCCCTCGATCTGCCAGCCGTCCTCGACTCGACCGGGCCGGAAGGTCCAGCCCAGCACGGCGCCGTAAAAAGCCCGGGCCCGTGCGGCGTCGGCGACGGCGTAGGTGAGGTAGGCGAGGTCGCCGTGCCGCGAAGTGGGTGTCACGGCGGGTGACCACGCGATCATCCAGCGATGCCCGAACGGCTGTTGTTAGCCACGGTGACCGCTGTGGCTGCAGGGGCCCGGTAGGGTCCGGGCACTTGTGCCGACCTACCGACGAGCTGCCAACAATGACCTCATTCCGGGTGATCCCAGCCGAACTCGATCAGGGCGCCCGCCAAGCTCGAAGAGCTGGCGACCAGCACCGAGCACCTCGCCGGCGAGATCGAAGGCGAGTGCGAGTCGACCCCGAAAGTCGGTGATGTCCAGGCCGCTGCCGTCTACCAGCAGGCGCACTATGACTGGTCGCAAACGCGATTCGAGGATTTGATGGCCGCCTGTGCGCACCTGACCGCGGCGGCCGAGAAATTGCGCGCCACCGCCAGCACCTACGCACACAGCGATGCCCACGCCACGCAGATGCTGATCAAGATTCTGGACGAGTTGGATACCCCGGCCGACGGCACCGGCCGCTGACATGACGAACGTCTTCTCCTACTTTGGCATCCAGGACATTCACGATCTGGCCAATCGAGTACTCAGCGGGGATCCGAACGATCTCTACAATCGGGCCAGATTGTGCGATCACGCCCAGCAGGCGACCGAGGCAACGGGCCTCGCGCTGAGCCGGTTGGCGGGCGAATTGGGGCAGGAGTGGCGGGGCGAGGCGTCCGAACGCGGTCAGGCTGAGCTGAAGGTCGCGGCTGACAAGCGTTTCATGCAGTCCGATCAGTTTGCGCAGTCGGTGAGATCGTTTCGTACCGTGGGAGACGCGCTGCATATTGCCCAGCAGACTGCTCGTGACCTGGTAGCAGCGGCCGACCGCTTGACAGGGGCGCTCGATCGGGCGCTGCAGCTTGCCGATGATGCGATCAACGCCTTGAACCCAGCCACCTTCCTGGTCAACTGGGCAGTCAAGGAAGTCAGCGGTGTTGACCTCGAGAAGAAAGCTATCGAGATCCTGCTCGATTTCACTGAACCGATCCGGGACCAGGCCCTCGGCCTGAACTCCGCGATGGAGTCTGCGATCCGGAAATATGAAAAGGAGCTCAGGGGGCAGGTCGTGGTACTGCGCGCGATGCCGGGAATCGTGCGCAAGGACGCCGGGCCGACGGATGGACCAGGCGATACTGACCTGCGCCGCAATGCGTTGTTCCATTCAGTGTACGGTCGCGACCCGGTGACCGCCAATGACAGATTGATGGCCCAGGCGCTGGATATGCAGGGCGATGACAGCGGCAATACCGACCCGAACACGCGTGTCGTGGTGGTGCGCATAAAATCGGTGCCCGGCGCTGGAGTGGTGTACGGGTCGGCTTTCATCTCTGAGAAAGAGGTGCTCGATCCACGACTGGGCAGCTTGTATGATCACGGCGATGGACGCGGATTTGATCCGAACGCCGACCCCAGCCAATCCCGTGCGTCATTCTATGTCGATTACGAGCACGGGATCGTGGTGCTGCGGCAAAATGCCTCGCACAGTGACGCGGGCGTGGCGGCGGTCGGTGATCCCAGCGTCGGCGTCGAGCAAGACCCCGCCGGTCGGGTCCGGCTGCACATGGAGGCCGCCGACCCGCTCGCCCTCCAGCTCGCCCGGGACAACCACGTGACGGTGCGCGCTGATCTGGTTGTCGATCCCCACGGCGGCAGCGGTCGGGCCGACGTCAACGGCGAGGTCACTCGCTTCCCATCCTGGGAGGTGTACCAACGTCAGGACACCACGCCTGGCTCGACCACCCTGGTCCAGCGCCACGAGAACGACGAGCCATTCGGCACGGGACCAGCCGTCGGGCTGCCGCAGCCGACGGTGCCGGTCGGACAGCATCCGCAGACCTTGGATGACTGGCGCCGGCAGTACCACCCCGGCCAGGGGCACGAATCTGCCTTGCGGCAAATTCTGCAGTACCCGAGCACTCGCGGTGATAACTTCTTTCAATACCCGGTCGGTCCTGAACCATACCCGAGCGTGAACGGCAACGGTCAGCTTCTCATACCGGCCGGGGGTCGGGTGAGGTGACCATGCATCCACTGCCACCAGCGATTCGATCACGAACCTGGTGGCTTGCCGCTCTGCTCAGCGTGGCCCTGGCAGTGATATCAGCCAGCGGTCTGACTTTACTTGCCTGGGGCTGGTTCCTCGTGTTACCAGTGTGGTCGATATTTCTTCTTGTTATCGCTGGCATATTTTTCGCTGTCAGCCGGGTCCGACCCTGGGCGCTCCCCTACGGTATCGCGGTACTCGCCTCGCTGCCCCTGGCCATCGTCTTTGTCATTGTATTTCTTGCTGTCGTGTCATTGCACTGAGACTCGTCGATCTCAGCAATCAGGGCCAACCCAGGATGAAGCTCCGATCAGCGCAGCCGTCGGGCCAACGAGATGGCGTCGGTCGGTGCGTGCACTTTGGCGTCATTGTCAAAGTAGACGAACACGTCGCGCGGGTGCACCGGCGCGGGCGTAGCGATCGTGTGGTCGGTGCGCGGACTCTCACCAGCTTGCCAGCCACGGATCCGCTGGGCCCAGACGTCCAGCGCCACGTCGGTGTAGCCGCTGACGTAGAGCTCGGAGTCCCCGTGCAGCCGGACGTAGACGAAATCCGCGGTGATGTCCTCGAGGTAGGGCCAGATGCCGGCGGTGTCGGCTACCACCAGGGCGACGCCGTGCGCGCGCAGCAGCTCGATCAGCGCTGGATCGCGGTAGCTGGGGTGGCGCACCTCCAGCGCGTGACGCAGCGGCCGGTCGACGTCGGTGCTGGTCCAGGCGCGGCCCTCAAGCCGCTCGTCGTGCTGCTGCGCGAGCGCCGCAGCCGCCGCGGTGCTGCGCGGCAGTAGGTCGAAAAACCGCGCCAGCCGGGCTGCGTCGAACGGCAGGCTGGGTGGTAACTGCCAGAGGAACGGGCCGAGCTTGGCGCCCAACGCGAGCATCCCGGAGGCGAAGAAATTCGCCAACGGCGTGTGGACGTCACGCAGTTTTTTCATATGCGTGATGAACCGGCCGCCTTTGACCGCGAAAACGAAGTCATCAGGTGTCTCGGCCGCCCAGGACTGGTAGCTCGACGGCCGCTGCAGCGAATAGAACGAACCGTTGAGCTCGACAGTATTCACCAGCCGGGACAAGTACTCCAGCTCCCGGCGGTGCGCCAACCCGGGCGGATAGAACGTGCCTCGCCAGGGTGGGTACCTCCAGCCGGAGGTACCCACCCGTGAGTGGGAGTGCGAGCTATAGCTCCCATTCCCACTCACGGGTTATCCACAGACTGCCCCTTCGGCGGCGGAGCCGACGAGACGAGCGTATTTGGCCAGCACGCCGCGCAGCACGCGCTGGGGAGCCTTCCACTCCTGGCGGCGCCGGGCCAGTTCGTCGGCGTCAACCTGCAGGTTCAGCTCACGACGGTCCATGTCCAGCACAATCAGATCACCGTCGCGGACGAGCGCGATCGGCCCGCCGTGCGGCGCTTCGGGGGCCACGTGGCCAACGCACAGCCCGGTGGTGCCGCCGGAGAAACGCCCGTCGGTGAGCAGCAGCACATCTTTGCCCAGCCCGGCGCCCTTGATCGCCCCGGTAACAGCGAGCATCTCGCGCATCCCCGGCCCGCCCTGCGGGCCCTCGTACCGGATCACCACGACATCGCCCGGCTCCAGCTCCCCGACGGCGTCCATCGCCGCCTGCTCGCCGTCGAAAACTCGAGCCCGTCCCTCGAATCGCGTGGAGTCGAAGCCGGCGCTTTTCACCACAGCGCCGTCAGGAGCCAGCGAGCCGCGCAGGATGGTGATTCCGCCAGTGGAGTGGATCGGGTCGGCGAGGCGGTGCAGGATCTTGCCGTCGAGGTCGGGTGGATCGAGTACGGTGAGGTTCTCGGCGACGGTGCGCCCGGTGACGGTCAGGCAGTCGCCATGGAGTAGCCCTGCGTCCAGCAGCGCCTTCATCACCACCGGCACACCACCGACCTGGTCCACCGAGGCCATCACATGTGCACCGAATGGCTTGACGTCGGCCAGGTGCGGCACCTTGTCGCCCACCCGGTTGAAGTCGTCGAGCTCCAGCGGGACCCCCGCCTCGTGGGCGATGGCGAGCAGGTGCAGCACCGCGTTGGTGGAGCCGCCAAAAGCCATCACCACCGCGATCGCGTTGTCGAATGCCTCGCGAGTGAGGATCTGCCGGGCGGTGATCCCCCGGGCGATAAGGTCCACCACCGCGCTGCCGCTGGCTCGGGCATACCCGTCGCGACGCCGGTCTACCGCGGGGGGGCTGGCCGAACCAGGCAGCGACATGCCCAGCGCCTCAGCGGCACAAGCCATCGTGTTGGCGGTGAACATGCCGGCGCAGGCGCCCTCTCCGGGGCAGAATGCCCGCTCGATCGCATCGACGTCCGCGCGGCTGATCAGACCGCGCACACAAGCTCCCACCGCCTCGAAGGCGTCGACAATGTTGACCTCCCGGTCCCCTACCCGGCCGGGTAGGGCCGTGCCCGCGTAGAGGAACACCGCCGCCACGTCGAGCCGGGCGGCGGCCATCAGCATCCCGGGCAGGCTCTTGTCGCAACCAGCCAGCAGCACGGTCCCGTCCAGCCGCTCGGCCTCCATCACACATTCCACCGAGTCGGCAATCACCTCGCGAGAGACCAGCGAGTAGTGCATCCCAACATGGCCCATGGAGATGCCGTCAGAAACCGAGATCGTGCCGAACTCCATCGGGTACCCCCCGGCGGCGTGCACGCCCTCCTTGCTGGCCTCGGCCAGCCGAGCCAGGGACAGGTTGCACGGGGTGATTTCGTTCCACGACGACGCGACCCCGATCTGCGGCTTGCTGAAGTCGTCGGTGCGCATCCCGATGGCGCGCAACATGCCCCGGGCCGCAGCGCGCTCGATGCCATCGGTGACGTCGCGGCTGCGGGGTTTGAGGTCTGGCGTGTCCATGCTGTTCCTCCTGCTGCGCTCTATCGGATCCCTGATGGATCATGTCACGATGCCCTGTACCGGGGGACTAGCAATTTCTCGGCCATGCCTCGAGCAACCGCCAGCAGCAGCCTGACCTTTGAGGAGACCGTCATGGCGGTCGACGTCGAATCCGGCTGGCTGTTTGGGGCTCTGAAGGCGTCGCAGATCGATCGGGTGCACCGAACGCCTCGCCGAGGCCGGTGCTGCGCTCACCAAGGCTGGAGTCTCCTGAGTCTCCGGACACACCAGGGGCGATTCACTCCATCGAACTCCACATCACGTGGGGACAAGAGGATGATCAAATGGGAGCAATAGCCCTGATATTCGCTCTACTGAGCATTCTACTTATCCTCGGGATCATCGGTACAGCCCTAGCTATTACCCATGTTGCCGACCAGTCGGATGATCGTGACCATCACCTGATAAGAGATTGGAACAGCAGAGAACACTGAGATATAGCCGAAGGGTGGGGTCAAGGCGAGTTGTGCAGCGCGGTGAGGAATTTCTGCGCGAGGGGATTGGCGGGCACACCGCTGGTCTGCCCGTTCTCGACGAGTACGGCGAAAGCGACGTCGCCCTGGTAGCCGGTGAACCAGGAGTCGGCCTGCGGCGGTGCGGTGCTGCCGTGCTCGGCGGTGCCGGTCTTGCCGAACACCTCGCCACCGGGCACGCCGGCTAGATCCGTCGCTGTACCCCGGGTGACCACGGCGCGCATGAAGCTTGACAGCGATGCCAGCACTGCTGCCGGTGGGCTCGGCGGTGGCTGCTTCGCGGTGGCGGGCTGCCCGGCGACGAGCACCGGCGCCGGGATGGAGCCGTGCGCAACGGTGGCCGCCATCAGGGCTTCGGATAGCGGGCTGACCAGGTCGGTGCCCTGGCCGAAGGCATTCGCGGCTTGTCCCGCCCCATCCTTTGCGGGGGTATACGAGCCGCTGAAGGACTTGACCGGCAGTTGCCAGCCAGCTTCGAAGCCGTACTGGGCGGCCACCTGGTCGAGCGCATCGGGCGGCAACTTCTGCGACAGCACTGCGAAGCTGGTGTTGCAGGAGTGCGCGAAGGCATCGGTCAGGCTGACCGTGCCCAGGTTGAAGGCGTCCTCATTGGGAATGGTGCGGCCATCGATAGTGACCGTGCCCGGACACGGCACCGGGCTGTCCGGCTGCGCGACCCCGCTGCTCAGCACGGCGGAGGCGGTGACGATCTTGAAGGTAGAGCCGGGTGGGTACTGGCCGGCTAGCGCGATGTCGAAGGGCGCGCTGTCGCTGTTGGCGACGGCGAGAATCTCACCGGTGGACGGGCGAACGGCCACGATCGCGGCGTGTAGCCCCACCCCGGACAGCGCGGTCTCAGCGGCCTGTTGCACCCGGGTGTCGAGCGTGGTGTGCAACGGGGAGCCGGGATGCCCAGCGAACTGCCCGACCTGCGCCACCGTGTTGTCCTGGGCGTCGTGAATCTCGATGGTGCCGCTGGCGGCGCCGGCGAGCTCGCTGTTGAACACCTGTTGCAGCCCGGACAGACCGATCTGGTCGGTGGGCAGGTAACCGGGACCGGCCTGGTGCAGCGCCTCGGCGGTGGGTTTGCCGACCTGCCCGAGCAGCGGTTGAGCGAAATGTCGGCTCGGTCCGACGAGCTGGGTTCCGGTCCGGAACACCGTGCCCGGGAGGTCGTGGATCCTGGCCTGGACCGCGCGGTAGTCGGCCTCGCGCAGGGTGACCACCGGCACGAAGTCGGTCGGCTTGGCCTGCTCGACGGCGCTGATCACCTCGGTTGCGTTGATGTGCAGGGCCGAAGCCAGCGTGCCGGCCAGGTCGTCGAGGTTGGTTACCAGCTTCGGCTCCACCCCGACGGTGACGGTGTCACGTTCGGTGACCAGTGGTTGCCCTGCGTAATCGAGGATCGGCGCTCGCTGCGGCAGCGTTCGATTGACTACCAGGGTGTCGGCGGTACCGAGTTGGGGGTGTAGATCGTGGGACTGCCAGTGCACCCGCCACTGGCCGTCGCTGCCCTTGGCGAGCGGGAGCTTGCCCTGGTATCGCCATGGCGTAGGAAGACCGGCCAGGGTCCACGACGCGGCGAATGCCATCGTCGTCGCGTCCTTGGTGGTGGTCAGCGCCCCGGGGGTCAGCTCGGCGGCGGTCGAGCCCAGCCCCTGCGCGGTGGCGTGCAAGACGCGCTCCGCGGCGACCGGGTCGTCGGTGGCCTTGGCTGCGGCCGGGATATCTCCTTTCGCCCAGGCGGCCAAGAAGGTTTGCCCGGCTTGGCGCTGGGCGCTTTCGCTGGAACAACCGGGTGCGCTGAGCAGCGCGATCGCCAGCACGAGCGGCGTCGCCAGCCGCGTTAACCTGCGTTGCACCCGGCCCAGTCTCGCAGCGGCACTGCGCGGTCGGACAGGCGGTGGCGGTCAACGGGCACCTCGGTGCGGATGAGGTCCTGCGGCGGCCGCTCGTAGGGCCGTTTCGGCTTCGTCGCCGATGAGTACCAACCGGCCGGTGAAGCGCTCCTTACGCAGGGTCTGGGCCGCTTTCGCCACGGCGAGGCTGGGCCACAAAACGACGTATGACTGCTGTTGCGTCACGGCTAGCTCCTGCGTTGCCGGTTGCTTCGTAATCGACGACCGCAAGCACAGTCGCTCTGGGATCCTGAGCCAGACCCTGGATGAAGCCTTGGTAGTAGGCCTGGCGGGCTTTGCCGGCCGCCCATCGCCGCAGGGCGGGCACCTTCAACAGACCTGGCACCTCGAAGACCCCTGGCCCCAGACGATCGAGCCTGCGGGAGACCTCTGCGCCGAGGTGCAGCGTCTCCTCGACCGCCAGCCCCACGGTCGTTCCCGTGGTGCCGACGATGGGAGAGCTCCACAGTGCCTCGGCGTCCGTCGCGCGCCAGTTCTGCGGTGGGTTGTCAGCTGACGGGATCGGGATCAAGGTTTCGGGTCTGAAGGCGTCGTCGGGGGCACCAGTGGCGGATCGGACCGCCTGATACAGCGCCTTTCCCTGCAGCCGGCTGCCCGAGGCTCCCAGCCGGTAGGCGACCTCGACGTCGTCGATGCCCGCGCGGACAGCGGCAACGACGAGGTCCTTGCCGACGCCCTGCTCGAGGAGGCCGTCACCGAAGAGAACACCTCCTCCTTCAAGGGTGAGGCCGTGGTTGTTGTCCCAGTCGTGAAACACCCGGGCCAGCAGGTCGCCGAAGGTGATGGGCGGGAACCCTCTGGTGCGGGCCTGGACTGCCGCATGGACGCGGTCGTAGACGAAGCCGTCCGGCAGGATCCGCGCTGGTCCGGTGAGTTCCCGCAGCGCCGCGGCCGTATCCGTGGCGACTTTGCGTTGCAGGCTCTGCCAGAACTGCGGGTATCTGTGGTGCCAAAAGCCGCGGATGGCCGTCACCGGAGTGCGCAGGTGCCCCGCCGCGAAGGCGTCGGTGAGATAGTGCTGAGCTGCCGCCTCCCGTGCCATCGCCCGGGACCCGTCACCCCCGCAGCGTCCCAGCCGGCAGGCCTCGTCGATGGCCACCTCGTGCAGGTGGCGATAGGCGGCGACGGCTGACTCGAAGCGGGGGGGCTGCGGACCGTTGCGGTCTGCCCCGGGGCCGAGCCGGCCGGGGGCGACGAAGTGATCGCCGTTCGCGGTGGCCAGGGTCAAAAAGCGGTCCCGAACCCGCCTTTCGACCTCGGTTGCCGCCGCAGTAGCGGTGAACTGGTAGTCGCTGAACTGTCCCCTAGGCTCGAACCGGGGGTCGGCGACGCCGCCGTCAACCGCCATCACCTTCAGCGCGCAGACGATCTCGTCTCTGGTGCCGAGCTTCGTCCCGCCCTCCCCGGGGATAGCCGCCAACCGGAACAGGTCGTCGGATGGGTACGGGCCGGCGAAGAAGTCCCCACTCAACGCCACCACGTCGCCGTAACGCAGGACACAACGCTGCTCGGCGCAGTCGCCACCGACGTTGACGAGTGCGCCCGCGGTGGCGGCCTCGCCCACGGCACGATGCTCGGAGGACTTCATCTGGACGATCCGACGTGAGTGCCAGCGGCTAGGTGACCGAGCGCTGCGCGGTAGCTGTCAGCGAAGCCGGCGATTTCAGCCGGGCCGAACAATGGGTGCCGGTAGCGCAACACGAGATGGAGCCGGCCTGCGGCGGTAAGGGCCCCGACGGCCAGGCCCATGGGCATCCTGGCCGGCGGGGAGAACCACACCTCGCTGGCACGGAGTTCGGGTCCGAAGTCGAGGTCGTCATCAAGGCGGCCGAGGTTGGACAGGATGGCCGTCGGGATCACCCGCTCGGACGCTGCGAGGCGGGCGATGCCTTGTTTGGCTGTCAACGGCAGGTGCTGCAGCACGTCGAGGAACCTGACCGCGGCGGCGGGAGTGCACTGCCGCTTGATGTGCTGGGTGCGACGGCGGATCGCCTCGACTGTGGCGGTGGGCTCGGCCCGGTCTGCAGGACGGGTCACGACGGGCACCATGAAGCTGAAGTTGCCGAACACCTCGTGCCACGATGCCTTAGGCCGCAGATTGACTGGCATCAGCACGCTGAGCCGGCCCGCAGCGCCGCCGTGCCCGCGGTTCCAGCTATCCAGAGCCAGATGCAGGCCGGCCAACAACAGGTCGTTGACGGTGGTCCCGGCTTCGGCCTTCGCGACCAGCGCCGCGGTCTGCGCGGTGTCGAGTACCAGGTGATGGAGCTGGTAGCCCGGGCGGTCCGCACCGGCGATCGGGACCAGGTGGGCTGACCGGGGAGCGGCTTGGCGCAACTCACCCACCAGCGCCCGAATCTGGCCCCAGCGACCGCCGCTCGGCGCCGGGATCTGCACCTGCTCGGGCGGCGTTTGGGCCACCAGGTCGGGCCTGCCCGCATAGGCCCGGGCGATAGAGCGGAGCAGGCACAGCGCGGCGATGCCGTCACCGGCGGCGTGGTGGACGTTGAGCATGACCACGTCGCCATTTCGATGACGGACCAAGCGGACGCACAGCGGTGGCGACGTCACCAGCGGGACCGCCAGGCTCTGCAGGTCGGCTCGGGCGGCCTGCAGAGCGTCGTCGTCAAAACACACCACAACGTCGAGAGGATCAACGTCAGGTTCGGGAGTGATCTCCCACTCAACTCGCTGCGAGTGGCCGGTGCTGAGCCGCGCGCGAGCTCGGGGATGTCTGGCGAGTGCTACCCCCACGGCTTGGCGCAGTCGGTCTTCGATGACGCTGCCAGTGACCCGGACTTCCAGGTGGACGCTCCACGGTGCGGAGGCTGAGTCAAGGTGATAGCTGGCCTCGTCAAGGGCGCAGAGGGGTCGCCGCACCGTGCGGTACACCTTGTTTTCCAACGGTACAGTGGCTAAGCGGCTTGTCATGATGTTGCTCCTCCTGCGACCTCGCGGGCGACGCCGGGAAAGGTCGCCGGGTCGAGGGTGCGCATACCGTTTTAGGACGTGCGCCAGCCGGGCGAGTAGCAGACGGCCAGCCGGGCCAGCGCTACCGCACCGACGAACAGGCCGAAGTCACGAAGCGCAATGTCGAAGAAGCCCGGGAAGGTCAGCAGGTTGACGATGATTCCGGCCAGCCACGCGGCCACCAGCCAGGCACCGAACCGGGGCGCCACGGCGACGACGATGCCGGCCACGACCTCGATCACGCCTACGGCGTACATCGCCTGCTGCGCGGTACCGGGCACGATCTCATCGATCCACGGGGCCAGGTAACCCGGCCAGCCCACGAGCAGGTTGGCGAACTTGTCGAGCCCAAACAGGATCGCGGCCACGGTAAACACCGTGCGCAGCAGCAGGAAGGCCTGGTACCCCGGGTCGGACCAGCCGGCTGGCCGGGTGATGCTCAATGTCGACAGATCTGCGCTGGTCATGGCGCCCTCTTCTAAAAAGACAAATTCTCTTGTTAGAAGCTTGCTCCCCGGCACAGGTTCCGTCAAGAGTCCTTGTTTTTAGAAGGCCGCGGCTCGTGCGTCGAGGTTCTGGGTTCTCACGTCGAGGTCAGCGCGAGTTGGGTGAGTTCCCAGAGCACGTGGTAGGTCGTGGTTTGCGCCTCCTGGATGCGGTGCACCGAGGACGACGGCATCACGAACAGGTGCTCGATGGTGTCAGCCTCAGCCATGTTGCCGCCGTCGTAGCCGGCCAGGCCGATGGTGAGCATGCCGCGGCGGTTGGCCTCCTCGAAGCCGCGGAGCACGTTGGTTGATCCACCACTGGTAGACAAGCCCACCGCGATGTCCCCGGCGCGGCCGTTAGCGGCCAGTGATCGAGCGAACACGACGTCGAAGGAGACGTCGTTGGCCAGCGCGCTGAGCACCGCGACATCGGTGGCCAGCGCCACCGCGGGCAACGGATGGCCGGCTGGACCGGGGTTCTGGAAAAGCTCGGCGATGGCCTGCGCGTCGGTGCTGCTACCACCGTTGCCGAAAGTGAGAAGTCGGCCGCCAGCGGCGAAGGACCGGGCCATCGCGCTGGCACAGTCAATAAGTTGATCACGATAGAGCTTCAGCACGTCGGCGCGTAGCCGGGTGATCTCCTCGGTCTTCTCGGTGGTCGACCGGCACACCTGCGCGAGCACCGCGTCCACGTCCGATTTACCCGAGTAGAGGAACGGGTACAGCGACTC
>JAVXWL010000272.1:0-40563 GCA_032230565.1 Pseudonocardiales bacterium
CGACCTGGCAGCGCAACACCGTACAGACACTGACCAACCGGGGCGCTGACCGGGCGACCGCGTTGGCCGCCATGCTGCGCAGCTACATCGAACACATGCACTCCAACCAGCCAGTGCACACCTGGCCACAGGACTAGCAGCGCTACAGCCGTCGGGCCCGACCTGAGATCTCCAGATCGGGCCCGACGGTCCCAACTGCATTTGCCAGTACTCCCACCACGAAGCCGGCATCGTTTAAGTTAGGCTACCCTTTCTTAACTGTCAACTGCGGCTCCTCACCCGCCCTGCTCGCACTCAGTCGGCTCAGGTGCTGGCCATGCGGTCGATGATTTCGGCCGCGCGGCACAGGATGGTGCGCTCGTCCGGGGTGAGCTCAGCTAGGCGAGCGTCTAGCCAGCGCTCCCGAGCGCTGACCTGCGCATCCACATATCGGCGGCCGAACTCGGTCAGCGCCACCACAGTCTGCCGGCCGTCGGTCGGATGCGGGCTGCGATCGATGAAGCCACCTTCGACCAGCGCTGCGATGACCCGAGTCATCGACGGCGGCTGTACCCGCTCGCGCTCCGCCAGTTCGCGCGGGCTCATCGGGCCGTGCCGATGCAGCGAAGCCATCGCGGAAAGCTGAGTAAGCGTGGCCACCGCCTCGACATCGCGCTGCGCGCGCAACCGCCGGTTGAGCCGGACCACGGCGAGCCGAAGCCGACTGGCCAGCCCCGGCTCGTTGGCGTCCTGCGGTCCGTCCAGCGTGGCCATATCGTTAGCATAGCTAGCTGTATGTAGTCGTGAGGGGAAAATTGCGCTTAACACTGCGTCCCCGTCACCAGCGCGCGCTAGCGTCCATCCCGTGATCCCGCCGCTGCCTCGCAGGCTTGCGGATCCACGGCCGGTCGTCGGCGTCGGCACGGTCATCTGGTTCGCCGCGGCAGCGGTATTGCTGTTCATCGGTGGACCGCCGGTATGGATATGGGCCTGCTTGACCGGAGGCTTACTCGGCTTGAGCGGCTTAGTGATGATCCACTGGCAGGGCAGCGCCGCCCGGCGCGGAGCCCGCGGCGCCCAACGTGACCTGTTCTGACCGCTGCGCCACGATCGTCGCATTAGGGTCTGGTTGGTCGTCGATGCCTTCCCACGGCTCGACCTGCCTGACGCGGTCGGCGAGCATCAGCCAACCGTGCCCATCGATACACGAGATGCGCAACCGCCCGATCGAACCACCGGTACCGTGGACTCGGAACCTACCCTCGACGATTGCCGGGCGGCCGCACGTCGGGCAGCACACCACGCCATTCATGGTTGAAAGGACAGGGGCCGCGCCGGCTACGGACATCCCGTGCTCTCCCTACCAACGACTGGGCGGTGCGGCCACGCAAGCCCCGGACGGACAGCCGCACCCCTATCCCGGTTAGACCAGCATCGCACGCAGGCGGTAGGCGCACAAGCGTAGAGATTAGCTCCAATCACCCGCATCAGCGGTAATTACGGTCGGGTTTGTCCGACATTCAAGGATGGGCGCGGGGCAGTTACCGCTAGTCGATCGCTCGGCGCCGAAAACCGATCATGCCCAGCGTGCCGAACAGCGCCAGCGATCCAGCGAGCGCGAGCAGGCAGACCCAACCGGGGATGTGCGGGATGGTCGGCACCAGTGCGGCTCGCATGCCTTCACTGACGTAGGTGATCGGGTTGGCCGCACTGAGCACCTGAAACCAGCGCAGGTGCGCCAGCGAAGGCCACGGGTACTGGGTCGCGCCGGTGAACAGTAGCGGCGTGAAGATCAACGCGAAGGCGATATTGATCTTCGTAGGTGGTACGAACGTGCCGATCGTCATGCCGATACAGGCTCCGACCAGGCTGCCGAGCACCAACATGCCAATCAGCAAACCCAGACCGTCCGCCCGGTACGGGATCGACCCGAGGACGCCGATGCCGATTGGAAACATCACCGCCGAGGCGACCAAGGCTCGCAGCGTGGCGAAGACCACCTTCTCCGCTGCCACCGCCCACAGCGGAAGTGGGGCCAGCAACCGGTCCTCGATCTCTTTGGTCCAGCTGAACTCGGCAACGAGGGGGAACGCCACCGCCTGGATCGCGGTCACCGTTGCGGTCAGCGCGACAAGGCCAGGGAACAGCAGGCTGGAGTAGTTACTGCTGGTGTAGCCAAGGCTGGTCAACAGCTTGCCGAACACGAAGAGGAAGAACACCGGCTGCAGCAGCACCTGGGCGATAAACGCCACCAGATCCTTAGCAGTGACGACGATGTCGCGGCGAAGCACCGAACCGAAGGCGCGCAGCATCAGCGCCCGGGATGGCCCCCGCACCACCTGCGCGAAGCGATCCGTGCGTACCGGTGCAGTGGTCGTCGTCAGCGCAGCCTCCTACCGGTCAGGTCGATGAACACATCCTCCAGGCTGGCCTCGCAAATCTGCACGCCGTTTAGCCGGGCGCCGACCTCCGCCACCGCGGCGGCGACCGGGGCGACCATCGCCGCGGGCTCCCCGGTGAGATAGAGCCGGATGGTATGAACGACCGCCTCGGCGCCGACCTGCTCACACCGCTGCACTCCAGCCAGCGTACCTAGCCGGCCGAGCAGTCCCGCCAACGCGAGCTCGTCCGCCAGCTCGACCGCGATCTGCAGGCTAGCTCCCGTGGTCAGCCCGCGGACCAGGGCGGCCGGGGTGTCCAGCGCGAGCAGCCGGCCCGAATCGACAATCCCAACCCGGTCGGCCAACGCCGCCGCCTCATCCATGTCGTGCGTCGTCAGCACGATCGTCACGCCAGCCTCACGCAAGTCCCGGATGCGGTCCCAGACGAACAGCCGGGCAGCCGGGTCCAGCCCGGTGCTGGGCTCGTCGAGGAACAGCACCCTGGGGTCGTGCATCAACGCTCGGGCGATCATCATCCGCTGGTTCTGACCGCCGGAGAACAGTTCCGGCTTCTCATTCGCCCGGTCGGTCAACGCGAACTGCTCCAGCAACGCCTCGGCCCGCCGTGTTCGAACGGCCTTAGACACTCCGTGGTAAGCGGCGTGGAACAGCAGATTTTGCCGAACCGACAAAGACCGATCGAGGTTGTTGCGCTGCGGGACCACACCGAGCAGGCTGCGCACGGTCCGCGGCGCGACCATCACGTCCACGTTCGCAATCAGCGCTTGCCCGGCGGTAGGCCGAACCCGGGTGGTGAGTATCCCGATCGTGGTGGATTTGCCGGCGCCGTTCGGGCCGAGCAACCCGAAGATCTCGCCACTTGCTACCGCAAAGCTGAGCCGGTCGACGGCATCGGTACGCGCTTTCGGATAGCGCTTGACCAGTTCCCGAACCTCCACCGCGGTTGGCTCCACGATGGTTACGGTCTCATGCCGCGCTCGGCCCGGGGCCGATTCCAGGCGGTGGCTGGCGTGTCACGGACACCGGCGTAGTGAGGTGCAACAACACGCGAATTGTAACGTCCTCGCCGTTGAAATACATGCGGGTGACGTCAACAGCGATATACCCGTCATCACCGAGGCTGGCGTTCATACGCACAAAATGACCATTCAACCGGTGCAGGCCGCACAGTGTCCGAGTGACGAGTTCAGCGACGCCACGATCATCGAACCCGATATCCGCCTCGGTCTCCAAGCCGGGTGCCTGCGCTGGTGCTGGCTGGACGGTCATCGGTACTCCTAACCTCCATGAGACGGCTGCTGAAATCGCTGGATCCGTTCGGTTGGTCACGTTGCAGTTCCCTCGAGAATGCGCTGGCCGTGTCCTTCTTGCCGCACCATCCGGTCGTCCATTGCGGCCTGGATGTAAGCCATTAGCTGGTCGGCTTCCACGCGTGCCCACCCGCCGTCCCACGTTTCCCGCAGGAGCATGAGTTCCGGCGCCTCGGGGATCCGCGCGCGGTGACGCGCGATCAGCGCATCCGCCAGGAGATCGCGTAAGCCATCGTCGCGCCGGATCTCGTGGTGGCTGACTGTGCGTCGACTCGGGCTGTCTGGATGTGCGCCGGGCACGCCTGTCCGGCGGCGGTGAGGCCAGTCAGGGCGGAGACCAATGATGCCGAGCCAGAAACTGCGTGTAGTCACGTCAATGCCTCTCGATCGGGTGGTCAACCGCGTTACCTCCCACTCGAAGGACTACTTGCTAGACATGGCTGGCTACGGAAATGAGTCTGAACGGTGGGCGAACGGCGCTAACCAATCGGCAAACGGAGGGCGTTGGCGCCGCTCGACCGGATGTCAGGCGAGGTGGCGGCCCGGCCCCACCCGAGGGGGGAAGGGGGGCCGGGCCGCAACGAGGGAACCGGACCGCGCGGCGCAGGCCACCGCAAGCGAGACACTCCGGTCCCCACGTCTGGTGAGGAGGTTGATGAAAAGGCACATCATTACGACCGAGTAATCGGTCCTTGCATCGAAACCGTTACGTGCCACAGCACTTATTTTTCTCACATGCATTGTATGTCCTTTGTTCACTGCCGCGAAATCTGAGCGTTGCGTAAAAGCAGGATGAATTGGCGATCATCACCCGATCATCTCCCGATCAGCGTCCGAACTAACCGAGCGGAGTTGGCCATTCACGGGGCAGACGTTCGCGGGCTAGCCCGCGAGATCACGACGTTGACGGCCGACATAGAACGCTTGCGGGCCGGTTTACATGATGTGTTCGATCGATTCCTCAGCGCACCGGAGACATCAAGGTTGGCCGCTCATAGTGAGAAACGTGTCGCCATCCACGGGTGCAGGAGCAGCGCAGCGCGTACTGGGTCAGCGGCGTGCACAGTGCCATTAGGGGTGACCCAGAACGGGACCGAGTGCTCGGCGCCGTCGTGACGTACCAGCAGCTGCTCATGCAACTGTAACGTCCCGTCCGCAACGGCGAGCCCAGCGGCAGCGCACACCGCTACCACCTCCACCAGATCGGCCCACAGCACCGTTGCGCCTGCCGCGGCGTCGAGCAGCTCGGGCGCAACCCGCTCAGAGGCCAGCGGCAGGTCCAGCAAGTCGGCCAGAGCACCAGGGTCGCCACCGGAGACCAGTTCGCTGGGCGGGAGCACCCCGGCCAGCCACGGCGAGTCGAGCACCACCGCGCGGTCGGCCTCGATCACTTCGCCGGTCACCGCCCGCACCCGGGCCGGGGGTTCCACGTCGGCGGGGTCGAGGCCCGCGTTGGCCAGCGCGGTGTGCGCGGCGTGCACCACCGCGGGGGTGACCGTGCGGGCCGGTTCACCGAGCCGGGCCAGCAGATCGGCAGCGTCGGCGGCTCCGCCGATGCTCAACCCGGTGCGCACCCCGGCGGCGGCGAGCAGCGCCTCACCAATGTCGCCCACCGGGACCACGTCGTAGAGACCCGCCAGCGCGACGGCCCCGGCGAGCCGCCAGTACGGCGGTGGGTGGCCACCAAGCCGGGCGTGCCGGGCCAGCCACCAACTGGTGTAGCCACCCGGCTGGCGAAGCGCGGCCAGGCCAGCGGGGTCGGCCGCGATCCGGCGCAGCGCGACTGGCCAGCACTGATCGTCGACGAGGTCCAGATCCCGGACGGCGAGCAGGCGCGCCGGAGGCTCACCGTCGGCGCTGTGCGCCTGGGCCCACCACTGCTGTTCATCATCGAGGTCATGATCTGGGCTGTCCGGGTGCGGCTCGTCGAGGATTGCGAACGAATCCAGCACGCCCACCGCTCGCAGTGCGTCGACTGCTTGTCCGGCGGCGACGGCGGGATCCAGCACGCCCAGCGGCGCGTCCGGGGCGAGCAGCTCCCGAACGGCCCCACCGGGCAGCACCAGCTCGTCGGCGCGTCGCGGTGCCCCGGTGTCGTCAGGCAGTGCCAGCGCACCGAGCCATGGCCGACTCACGTTGTCGCTTGCCGCGGTGGCCGCCAGCGACAGCACCGCCCGGGCGAGTCCGGTGACGTCCAGTCCGTCTTCGGCGTCATCGACGCTGCGCTCGATCGCCGGGCGCAGCGCGTCGAGCAGTTCTGCCGGACCCACGGGTCGAGCACCAAGCCGCTCTAGGAGCGGATGAACGGCATCGGGATGGACCAGCCGAAGTTCAGTTGGCACACGGCCGGCAACGTCGGCCAGATCACCCAGCAGCACCCCACGCGGGCCGGTGACGGTGCGCCCGTCGGCCAGTGGCACCGGCAGCGCGCCAAGCTCCTCGCGAGCCGACGGGTCGGCGTCGAGCAGGCCGATCAATGCCGCATAACAGCGCCGCCACCACGACGGTGGCCGGCTCAGCCCAGCCAGCAACTCGGCGATGGCCGCCGGACGCAGCCGGGTCACCCCGAGCGCGGCGAGTGCGGCGGTGTGCGAGGAACCGGCCAGTTCGGCGTCAAGCAGCTGCGGTGTGACGTCGGCGAGCAGTTCGGCCAGCTCCGGCAACGGCACGTCGAGCACCAGGGCGCCGGCTGGCGCGATGTCAACACCAGCGGCGTTGGGTAACCAGGGCGTGTGGCGCAACGCCCGGAGTACCGCCTCGCGCAGCGTCGCGTCGACTTCACTGGCCGGGAATCCCGGGGGCGGGACCAGCGCCGTGCGCTGATCCCGCGCCAGCGCGGCGGCGAGCTGCGGGTAGGCCCGCGCCGCGGCGCCGAGCACCAGCTCCATGGCCGGCCCGGGATGGACGTGGCGCCGTGATGAGTCGACGGGCACCGTGGCGATCAGCCGTGCGGGCAGGGTGAGGCGTTCCGCGGTCGGAGTCGGCGCGTGCAGGACGTCGGCGGCCACCGGTGACGGCGCGCCGTCGGGGCGGACCGGCAATGCCCAGCATAGGTTCCACTGCGGCCTCGTCTCGGGCCCGAGCCCGGTCAGGGCGGTGGCGGGTAGCAGGCCGGTCTGGCGTACCACCCGCCAGCGGCGCAGCTTGGAGCCGTCGTGCACCACTACCGGGTCCTCGCCCTCGCGGCGCAGCGCCCGGTCACCGATGTCGATGCGGTGCAACCACGGCAGGGCCAGCAGCAGGTCACCAGCCTCCGCGGCGAAGGCCGCGAGGAGCACCTCCGGCTTGATCCCGGTGCGCAGCGGCAGGCGGACCTCGGTGTCGAAGCCGGCTGGCGGGTCCCCGGCGGCCGGCCACACCAACCGCAGCACGGGCGGCCGGCCACCACGCCGGGTCAGCTCCGCGGACAGTGCCGGATCATCGGCGACCGCGTCGGCGGTGCGTTGCGCGGAGAACTCGACGCCGCCGGAGCGGGAGAGCACCTGCGGGGCATCGGTGACCCCGAGGACCGCCGCGAAACCGACCCCGAAACGACCGACGCTGTCACCGTCGCGCTTGGCCGACGCGCGCAGTGCGGCCAGTGCGGCCACCCCGGCGGCGTCCAGCGGCGCGCCGGTGTTCGCCGCCCGCAGTTCGCGACCCTCCACGGTAATCCTCAAGTGCCCCGGCACCCCTGCGCGTTGCGCGGCGTCGGCAGCGTTCTGCGCCAGCTCGACGAACACCCGGTCCGCGTAGCCGAGCAGGGCGAGGTCGGACTCGGCATTGGCGTCCTCCCGGAACCGCGTCGGGGACCCCCGCCAGGCTGCCAACACCCCGGCCCGCAGCACTGCAGTGCCGAACGGATCCGCGCGCCCGGCTCGATGGTGTTCCGCGCGACCCTGGCGAGCGGCGGTGCTCACTCCACCGGTGTCCGCGGCACGAGCTCCAGCTCGGCGTCGTCATAGACCAGCTCGGCTACTGGCACGTTCGGGCTGGTGTCCACCCGGACCTCGGAATGCGCCCCGCAGCCGAACTCGGCGTGCACCACCTGCCCGTCAGCTGGGGATAGGTCGTTGCCGCAGACCCCGAGGGCGGCCGCGAGCAGCCCACCGAGCGGAAGGTAGAAGCCGCAGCTGACGCACCGGTCGGGGGCACTGCGAGCCATCTCCGAGTCTGGGCCGCGGTCGCTGTCGTACCAGCGTTGTACCAGTGACAGACGGGCATCGCGACTGAGCACCCGGGGCCGTCCCAGCCCCAGCTCAGGACTCAGCGGTTCCACGGCGGGGTCGTCGTCGACGAGGTAGCCGGGCACCAGCCGCGGGTCGTCCGGATCGGTCGGCACCAGATCGCCGACCCCGACGTCGCCTGCCCGCAGTCGCTGGGTCCAGGGCAGCCAGAGCGGTGCGACCAGCGCGTCCGGACCAGGCAACAGCACCACTTCGCTGACTGTCACCGGAGTCCCCGGACCGGCCGACGCCACCGTGACCGACCAGCGCCAGCCGCGGTAACCGGGCAGGTCGGCATCGAAGAGATGAGTGACTGCCCCGCCTTCCTCGGTCCGGTTCTCGATATACTGGCCTACCGGGTGCTCGCCAGCCTCGGCCTGCGCCGCCTGCCGGGCCAGCTCTACAGCCTCATAGAGCTCCCCATAATGGGCAGAGCCCGGCGCGGTAGTGTCGGCAATCACGACTCCGATTGTGCCTCACCGACGGTGGGCAGGCCTAACCCGGTCAGCGCGGCGCCGCATTTCGATGCTCGCGCTGGCGATTACCATGCTGAGCGGTTGCGCCGCCTCGACTGCACAACAGCTACACGTACAGATCCTGGCCGTCCTCCCGCACGACCCGTCGATGTACACCGAAGGCCTGGAAATCCACAACGGGGTGCTCTACGAAGGCAGCGGCCTGGCCGGGCAGTCCCGACTCCGCGCGACCGCGCTGGCCAGCGGCGCCATGCTCCGGGAGGCGACCTTGCTCGCCGACCTGTTCGGCGAGGGCCTCACCGTCACCGACGACCGGTTGTGGCAGCTCACCTGGACCAGCGGGATAGCGATCGAGCGGGATCCGGCGACGCTGGCGCAGCGCCGCCGAGTGACCTACCAAGGGCAGGGCTGGGGCCTATGCCACGACGGGCACCGGCTGGTGATGAGCGACGGTTCGAACCGGCTGACTTTCCGCGACCTGGAGAGCTTCGCCCCGTCGGGCCAGCTGGAGGTCCGCCTCGACGGCGAGCCGGTGCGCCAGCTCAACGAACTGGAGTGCGCCGGCGGAGTCATCTGGGCCAACGTCTTCGAGACCGACCGCATCGTGCGGATCAACCCCAGTACCGGCGCGGTGACCGGGGTGGTCGACGCATCAGGTCTACTCAGCACGCAACCGCAGTCCGCTGGAGACGTGCTCAACGGCATCGCGTCCATCCCCGGCACTGACGAGTTTCTGATCACCGGCAAGCACTGGCCATCGCTGTTCCGGGTGCGCTTCGTCTCCCAGTCGTCTTAGCCGGAGCATTGTGATCACATTTCAATGTGCCGAAAGCGACACATTAGGTCGCCCCCGCCACATACACGGTGATCAAGGCGCGTGGAAGCTGGGATGAGCGCCAAGATGGCTGTTGTGGTGCAGGATGAACGCGTGAAGCGGCCCGCATCTCCCTCCGGCGCCGAGCACACCGGCGCCCCGGGGCGCCGTCGGACCCGTCGTGGGCGACGCTGGGTGCCCGACGACCACCGCGCCGGTGCTGGCACTGCAGGTGAGCGAAATCGGTCGCAGCCGGGCGGCTCAGCGCAGCATGCGTGGGACGAAGCGCAGCATTCATCGGGCGGCCCGAAAGACGACAGCGCGCACCCTCGGGATCGGCAGCCACCGCCGCCGCGCAAGATCACCGTCACCAGGGTGGCGGCCTGGCGGAGCCGGCAGCTGGTCGGCGACGGCGTGCGGCGCTTCCACCAGGCCACCACGGCCGACGGCGCCGGACGGTCCGGGCTGTCCTCGCTGACCTACGCGGCGATGATGGATTACGCGGCCAGCGCGGCGATCGCCGTTGCACTGGCCAACACGCTGTTCTTCGCCGTCGCTACCGCCCAAAGTCGGACCAACGTGGCCCTCTATCTGTTGATCACGGTGGCGCCGTTCGCGGTGGTCGCTCCGGTGGTCGGCCCGCTGCTGGACCGGCTGCAGCACGGTCGGCGGGTGGCGATGGCGCTGTCATTCGCCGGGCGCGGCTTTCTGCTGATCGTGATGGCGGCCCATGTCCACGACTGGTTGCTGTACCCGGCGGCGTTGGGCTTCATGGTGCTGGCCAAGTCCTACGGCGTACTCCAGGCAGCGGTGATCCCCCGGGTGCTGCCCCCGGAGATCACTCTGGTGAAGACCAACTCGCGGCTCACCACTTTCGGGCTTGTCGCTGCCGGAGTATCCGGAGCGGCCGCCGCCGGGGTAGCCGTGTTGACCGGATCGCCCGGGGCGCTGCTGTTCACCGCGGTGATCTGCTTGATCGGAGCCGGGCTGTGTCTACGCATCCCGTCCTGGGTGGAAGTCACCGAGGGCGAGATTCCAGCGTCCCTGCGGACTGAGGTTGGCGAAGCACCCAGCTCCGTGCGACGACGCCAGCCGATGGGCCGGCAGGTAGTGGTCGCGCTGTGGGGCAACGGGACCGCGCGGCTGCTCACCGGATTCCTCACGCTGTTCCTGGCTTTCGCGATCAAAGCCCAGACGGAGGGTTCACCAGGACGGCAGGTGGTGCTACTCGGCATCGTCGGAGCGGCAGCCGGGGCAGGCAGCTTCCTGGGCAACGCGGTCGGCGCCCGGACGCATTTCGGCAGGCCCGATCAGGCCATCGTCGGATGCGTGGCTGCCGGGCTGACGATGGCGGTCCTCACTGCGCTGGTGTCGGGCATCGCCATTGCGGCGGTCACCGCACTGGTGGCGGCGACGGGTAGTGCGATGGCCAAGGTCTGCCTCGACGCGGTGATACAGCGCAGCGTGCCGGAGGCGTCGCGCGCATCGGCGTTCGGCAGATCGGAAACCGTGTTGCAGACGGCCTGGGTGATGGGCGGCGCACTGGGCGTGCTGATGCCACCCACCTACTGGATCGGCTTCGCCTCGGTCTCGGCGCTGCTGAGCCTGGGCCTGGCGCAGACCGTGTTGATCCGGCGGGGAGCATCGTTGATCCCCGGATCGCGCCGCCGCAGTAGCTCACCGGGGCTGTTGGGCGCGCGTTCGCCTCGATAAGTGGCTCACGGGTCCAGCTCCTGGGCGACCGCCCGGACCATCTCACCGATCCGCTTGGTCGTGCGGCGATCGGGATAGCGGCCGCGTCGCAGGTCGGGCTGGACCGCCGACTCCAACAACCTGATCATGTCGTCGATCACGCCATGCAGCTCCTCCGCCGGCCGGCGCCGGGCCTCCGCCACCGACGGCGGTGGCTCCAGCAATCGCACCGACAGCGCCTGCGGGCCGCGTCGCCCGTCAGCCACTCCGAACTCGACTCGCTGGCCGGTTTTGAGATCGGTGACCCCAGCTGGCAGCGCAGCAGCCCGTACATAGACGTCGGCACCACCGTCCTGGGTGACAAAACCGAAGCCCTTGCCTGCGTCGTACCACTTGACCTTGCCGGTCGGCACTGACCTCACCGTTCCCTCGTGGAGTACCGCCTGCCTGGGCCACACGACCAGCAAGACGAACGCGCCCCGAACGCACCCGGGACGCGCATCCCCCAGCCTACGACCTTTCACCGCTTCCGGGCGCTTCCCATCACCCGGAATGGCGCAGTTAGTCGTCGTCTAGGGGATCGTCGACGATCGCCGGTGCCCAGTACCAGTCTCGTGCGGTCAGAGGGCTGCCGCAGCGCGGGCATTCGCGCCGCTGCCTTCGGGCAATGCGCACCGCAGACCACTGCTCATTAAGCCGGCGTCGCTCCTCGGCCTGCCGCCGAAGTTTCGGCTGTAGCGCCTGGATGGTCCACGTGGCACCGAGCAGCACCCCAAGGCAGGCCAGCAGGATCGCGGTCAGCACGTGCACCGTCACGGCGCAATGCGGGATATTCCGCCACGACAGTGCATCCCCAGGCCACGGCTGTGCAGCCGGGCGGTGGGGAAGCGTGTCGCGCTCCGATCAGACTGGAACATGCTCACCACCGCTCCCTCGCGAATCCGAGTGAACATCACAGTTTGGTAACTCTAGTCTGACATCGGACGTCTGTCTACCGATCTTTGTGGTCAGATGACTTACCGGTGTAGGCTTCTGTCCGACCACTTCGGAAACCAGTCGTCCCACGGCCCAGCGTCGTGGCGAGATGAGCACTCAGCCGAGACCCTCAGGACAGGAGTGACGCTGACATGAGCAGCGGGCGTGACGGCAACGACCGGACCTCCCGGGACACCCAGTGGGAGCTGCGGTTGGACCAACGTCGGCCACTACCGGAGGTGATCGAGGAGAAGCTGCGAGAGCTCATCGACGGCGGTGTGCTGGCTGCCGGGGAGCGGCTGCCCAACGAGCCAGAGCTCGCAAGGCGGATGGGAGTAGCCCGCAGCTCGGTACGAACAGCGTTGCAGCGCCTTGAGGTGCTCCGGGTAGTGGAAGTGCGCCGCGGGCGGGGCTGGTTCGTCCGACGCCAGCCCGCAGACTACCTACCGAGTGATTTCATGGAGTGGCTCGCGGAGCGACGGTTCCGGATCGGTGAACGGCTTGAGGTCCGGATGGCGCTCGAAGGAATGGCGGTAAGCCTGGCCGCCGCGCGCGCCACCGAAGGTGAGATCGACGACATCGCGAAGCTCAGCAAGGACCACCTCGCGGCTTTTCCGGATGTCGACGAGCTGATTAGGACCGATGAGGCTTTTCACGACGCCATTTTCCGCGCGAGTCGCAACGAGTTGTTGCTCGCGACGTACCGCATGCTGATTCCCGAGCTCACGGAGTGGCGCCGGCGCAGTTACGCGGGCCGTGGAGTGGCGGCCCGCTCCGGCACTGAACACGACAATGTCGTCAACTTCCTCAAGCGCGGCGACTCAGCCGGCGCCCGCGCCGCGATGATGACTCACCTGCTTGGCCTTTACCACGAGATCCAGGCGGCCGACGACCAGGACGGCGGACAACGGCCGGCGCATCTGAGCACGTTTGTAGGCATTGAGGACGAACCGGAGTGGCATCCCCGCTGAACCGCGGACTGGCGGGCTAGCGCTCCCGGCACTGTGCCGTCAGGATGTGGTGATCGGCGGCGCAGAGGGGCGGTCCTCCAGTGACGGTGGGCGTGGCACTTTCGGCGTTGCTGGCGGCGTTCCTCGCGATTTCGATAGCGGCAGCGCTGCTCGTCGTGGCCTACCGGCGGACCCTGCGACGCCGCCTGACCGACGAGCTACTGCGACTCTCGGGTCCGTCGATTGTCCGAGCGTTGCTGCCGCAGCAGGTGATGACTACCTTCATTTCAGCGATCTACGGCGACAGCGAGGCCACCCACGATGTCGTTGCGGGCGTACTCGGCGGTGTGGGCGCCGAACCGCATGGCGGTGATCTCACCATCAGCATCCATACCACCTTGGATTACGAGCTACGGGCGGTCGACCAGCAGACCTACGAGCTCATCTCCACGGTGACCTATAGCTTCAAGCAGAATGTTGCCGACCACAGGTTCGTCATATTCGCCATGTGCGATCCGCACCTTCGCGACTCCATCACGCTCGCCTGCCGACTCCCACTGTTCGAATCTTGGTTCGTACCCGACCAGTCGTTGTTCGAACAATCGGTAGACGCCATGCTTCACTCGGTGAACATCGGGATTCGTTACACCGATCTTGATGGCAAACATCATGAGGTCATGCCAGCCGAGGTTCAGTTAACCGAGATGAGTTACCGCGACTGGCCCGAATTCTTGACCTTCTTCCGGGGACCGGTGGGGACGATGCCTCGTCAAAACCCCGCGCAATACATAGGTACTCTGCGAATATTCGAGTGCGACCTTGGGGAACTCACCGACGTCGACCATGCTGTCGGCTCGGTAGAGAGCTTGTCTCTGCGGTCCACGAGCCTCGGGCGGATAGATGACAGCTTTTGCTTCTGGCAGGCCCCGTACCCGTGCTACGTCGACCGGATCAGCTTCGACGCCGCTGCGCTGGCTTTCGATGGTGCCTCATGGCTATTCCAGGTGGTGCCGTTCACCTTCCGATCTGCCATCGCCACCGGAGCATGGACCCCGGCAGAGCAGCTGAAGGAGCTCACCGTACGCTCCTGGCTGCTCCCCGGCCACGGCGTCGCACTACTGTGGAAGCCAGCTACGAATGACCACACCTGCTCTGCCGAGCTTCGCGGCATGTGACGTTCCCGCCATGCATGCAGCGATCGCTGCGCCGAGCACCCTGCAGCGAGAGCGTCGAGCCTTGTATCAACTCGCCGCGGAGCTTCTGGAACAGGGCGATCCACCGGTACTCGAGTCCGATGTCATCGACAGTCCGCTAGCTCGCCATCGCATCGGCGACGCACTGGCCGGTCACGCGAACCTCGTGAGCTCGACGTTGGTCGGTATCAACGCGCTGGCAGCGTCAGGCAGTGCCGCGCACGATCTACGGGTGGTGTCTCGGCCCGAGGCCAACATGCTGCTCGCGGCAGCGCTGCGGACCGTCGGGGCAGAGCTGGGCGCTCAGCAGGCCGCGTCCGGGCCTCCCGTACTGCTCACCGAGACTGACGGCGAGCGCTTCGTCTCGGCACGCAATATCCTGCGCGATGGTGTTGCACTCGCTCGGTCGGTGAGCCCCGAGCTGATCAATGACCTGCTTGGGCATATCGCGCTGGTGGGCTTCATCGACCCGCAGGTCGCTGGGCGGCTGGTCTCCGCGTCCCCCCGCACTTACCCCGGTCTGGTCTTGCTGAAGGCTCCACGAACGAGTATCGAGGTGGCCGAGGCGCTCGTGCACGAAGGGGCCCATCAAAAGTTCTTCGATCTGGCCATCACCCATGACCTGCTCGCCGCTGACTCTGATCGGTGCCCGCCGTTTCACCCGCCGTGGGTACCGACGCAACGTCGCTGGGCGCTCGAGCAGACCCTCGCAGCCTGCCACGCTTATGCCTGTCTCGCTCGGTTCAGTCATGAGGCGGGCATCACCGCACAAGCGCAGCTACTCGGCCCAGAATCGTTGCTTCCGGTGGCGAGTGAGCGGAGCCAGATCCTCGGCCACTGGCTGGTGGACCAGGGCGACTACCTCGGCAACGACGCTCATACACTGCTGGATGGTCTTATCGGCCTAAGACCGCACGCGTCGCCGACCGTGAGGAGCTGTTCAGGTGCGGTCGCCTCAGACTATGTCATCGATGCCGCGCTGGAATTGCGCCGCTGCGGCTCGCCGGACCGGGTGCTCGTAGGCCGCCCTTCGCAACCACCTGAGCTGTACTGGGTCAGCGCTGACGCGGCGAAAGTACTCGAACTCCTGGCGCATGACTCGCTCGATGACGTGGCCTGCATCTTCGCCCAGCGGTGGAACGTACAGCCAGTCGACGCGACTGAACGGCTGAACGGACTGCTCTCGGATCTCTACGTAACTGGACTGGTAAAGATACGGGATACAGCGGGTGGTGGTCCGTAACACAGCGTTGCTAGCATGATCTCTTCATCGTGGCAACTTGACAGCTGACGACGGGTAGGCTCTGATGACCGCGCAAATCGTTGAGGACAGCGCTCCCACGAAGCACGCCGTGCGTGTCAACTGGTTCCACCGCGAACCGGGCGGTAGCACCATCTTCGTCATGCCACCTGATGGCGACGCTGCGGCTGGTCAGCCGATCACGCGAGGCGACGACGGCGCCGCTGCGGCGCACGCTGGATAAAACGACATCTCAACGGCCTGCGCTAGCGCGGCTGCTCAGGCTGCCGTCGGCCACCGCTTCAGGCACGGCCTACCGGGGTCTCGACCATGACTTGGGTCGACTTCACAACGGCGACCGCTAGGACCCCGGGCGTGAGCCCCAGCTCCCGTGCCGCCTCACTGCTCATCAGTGACACCACCCGGTGCGGTCCGCACTGAATCTCCACCTGCGCCATCACGCGGTCGGAGATCACTTCGGTGACCAATCCGACGAAACGGTTGCGTGCTGATCGGTCCACCACTGATGGGTCTGGTGTGGCGTGCGCCTGCGACTTGGCG
The DNA here is from genome assembly GCA_032230565.1 of Pseudonocardiales bacterium. Lineage (GTDB taxonomy): Bacteria > Actinomycetota > Actinomycetes > Mycobacteriales > Pseudonocardiaceae. Next base: position 15,798 of record JAVXWL010000272.1, read on the forward strand.
AACGCAGCCAGCTCCACCCCATCCACAGCTTTGCGGCCACCGGCGTCGCGGATCGCGGTCAGTTGCCCTGAATCCGCCCACCGGCGAACGGTATCGTCGCTTACTCCGAAGAGCTCGGCGATTTCGGACATCCGATAGTGCGGCACATAAAAGACAATACCTCCGCAGGTATGGCGCCGCTGACCAGGCACGCCGCGGCTTATGCGCAGAAGCGCCCCGGACGTTGCGCGCAGTGTGCCCGCTGCCGCCTGGGAAAGCAGTCCGGTATACACGAGTTGCACTTGCGGTTGAATTACGGCGTTGCCAGCCGCATTCGCGGAGCACGTGGGAAGGGCCGCGTCGATATCGTTTGGCTCAAGTCTCGCGCGACCGAGCTGCGGGCGGACCGTGAGCTATGATTTCAACTGTTGTCTTAGAAAGTGCGGGGGGACGAATGCGCATTGGAGTCGGTTGCAGGATTGACCGTCCACGCTTCGACCAGCTGGCCTGCCCGTCGAGAAGGATCGGAGGCTAACTGTGGTAACCGTGCGGTACTTCGCAGCGGCGCGCGCTGCGGCCGGGCTGCCCAGCGAGCGTGTCGACATCGGCGATGACGCCACCGTGGCCGATGCGCTGGACGCGATCGCCGCCCGGCACGGAATGGCGCTGCACAAGGTGTTGGGTGCCTGCAGCTTCTTGGTCGATTCGATCGCAGTACGCGACCGCGATATGCCTTTGCCACCCGATGCCGAGTTAGATGTGCTGCCGCCCTTCGCCGGAGGCTGACCGTCCATGACGAAAGTCGGCAACGATGGGTCATGCCTTCACGGACTGTTAACCCATTCCTCCGAACCGTCAGACAGTTCTTGCCGCTTCCAGATCGGCAGCTGCAGTTTCACCTCGTCGACCAGGGCCGCGCACGCTGCGAAAGCTTCCGCGCGGTGAGCCGACGACACGGCACAGACGATTGCTGAGTCGCCGATCGCCAGCGACCCGATGCGGTGGCTGACAGCTAGCGCGTGCACCTGCGCGTGCGTCGCCGCTACCTGCGCCGCCACCCGCGCGATCACCTCGGCGGCATTGGGATGGCTGGTGTACTCCAACGCGCGTACCCCCCGGCCACCATCGTGGTCGCGGACCAAACCGGAGAAACTCACCACCGCTCCGGCACTCGGGCGGGAGACCAGGCGAGCGTGCTCCTCGACGTCAAGTGGTTCCTCGGTGACCACAGCGCGAAGTACGACAGCCGAACCGGTCGGCACGGCCGCTGCCTTTGCGTGCCCGGGTCCATCTCCGTGCCCATGTCCGGCGACGACTGACGGCTCCCCAGTTCCACTGCCGAGGTGGTCTGCACCGTGCAGCTGCTCGATGGCGTGATCGAGCACCTGCTCAAGGACCGCCAGACCATCACGGACCCCGCCGGTGGAGCCCGGCAAATTCACCACCAGCGTACGCCCAGCCACTCCTGCCAGCCCTCGGGAAAGCACCGCCGTGGGTACCTGGGGCAGCCCGGCCGACCGGATGGCGTCTGCCAATCCAGGCAGCCGCCGGTCCAGCAGCGGCTCGGTGGCCTCCGGGGTGCGGTCGGTGGGGCTGATGCCGGTGCCGCCAGTAGTCAGCACGACATCGACGGCGTCCGCCACTGCCGCTGCCACCGCATCGCGTACCGGCGAGCCATCAGGCACAATTATAGGATCCGGGGTCTGATAACCCCGCTCACACAGCCAATCGACGATGACTGGCCCGGTGCGGTCGGCGTATACCCCGGCGGCCGCGCGGTTAGATGCCACCACCACCACGGCCCGACGGGTCGTTGTTGTCACCGATCCTCCTGAACTAACTCGACGGCTCAGCCGTCGGTATCAACATGACGGCTCAGCCGTCGGCGATCTATTTGACGGCTCAGCCGTCGGCGATCCATTTGACGGCTCAGCCGTCGGTCGCCTCCACAGCCCCGTCTTGCCACCTGCCTTGCGTTCCACCCGCACCGCATCGAGTACGGCGGCGGGGTCGACGGCCTTCACCATGTCGTGTAACGCAAGCCCGGCGACCGCGACTGCGGTGAGCGCTTCCATCTCCACGCCCGTACGGTCCGTGGTGCGCACCGTTGCGGTGATCTGAACCTCGCAACCAGTGGTGTGCAGGTCCACAGTTACCCCGGTCAACGCCAATGGATGGCACAGCGGGATCAGCTCAGGCGTTCGCTTGGCCGCCATGATCCCGGCAATGCGGGCAATGGCGAGTGCGTCACCTTTGGGTAGTTGTTCGGCGCACAGCAACCGCACTACCTCCGCGGTGGTACGAAACACCCCGGAGGCGACTGCCTCCCTGACGGAAGTCTGCTTGTCGGAGACGTCAACCATCCGAGCCGCGCCACGGTCGTCCACATGGGTCAGCCGCTTTTCGGGGTTCACACAGTCGATCCTACGGTGAGCATCCAACGCCGGAGGGGCTGGCACGGATGCGTGCCAGCCCCTCCGGAATGTGTCGGTCAGATCAGTGTGTCACAGGCAGGTGCGCCTCAACAGGCTTCGGCGCCGGGGCTTCTTCCTTCGGTGCCTGACGGTGCTCTTCACGGCAGCTAGCGGACGAGATCACGACCTCCAACAGTGCGTCATGATCACCCCTGGCCATGAGACCCGGGTTGGTGGCCTTGAGAAGGGCAAGCAGGTCTGCGCCAGTGGCAGGTCCTGCTGGTGTCGCAGACTTGGCGTGCGCGGCGTTGAGCTGATCCATGGTCGGGACCTTCAGCTGCTTGGGTGCGACTCCCTGCAGGAGGCTGAGGTCCTTAGCCGAGATCGCCTGCCCCCGGGCGCCGCCCGGCAGCACCGAGATCACCGCAGCGTCAACCGTCAGCTCGTCATTGTGGTGACGCTGGCGGTTGAACTCCACCTTGATCACCGGCGAGAGATCGAGCTCCTGACCCTTGGCTGGCGACTCGCTGTCCCCGCCATCGGTTCTGATGAGTGACGAATCACCATGACCGTTTTCGCAAGTAGCCTCGAGGAGCTTGAGCTTGAGGATATCAAGGATCCGCACGTCAACAGCCGTGGCCTTGGACCGGAAGTGCTCAGCCTCGACCTTCAGCAGCGCGACGTAGATGGCATTTTTGTCCTTGCTGGGACCGGGAATCTCCAGAAGCGCCTTATGACCGTCGGGTGGGGCCTCTACATACGGAGTCGGCGGAATATCAACGAGCCCACGCGCCGCGATGCCGAATGCCGAGGCGGTTGGCTCTTCGCCAGCGGAGCCGGACAGGGTCCCCAGCAGCAGGGCTGCGACGGCGGTGGCAGCACCGACGCTGGCAGCACTGACGCCGGCGAGCTTCCTACTGTTCACATGCTGTCCTTTCGTTTAATTCTCGTCGATGAGCACGAGCGTCCCCAGGGGAACTTGGATCAACTGATGGAGCGCGTCAGACGGCACCCTGATGCAGCCATCGCTGGACCGAGTACCGAAGACATTGGCCGTAGGCCAGGTATGGATCGCGACGGTTCCCGGGCCGCCGCCGAAGCTGTCGAGAGTCGTGCTGTGGGTGCCCAACGGCAAGATCACTGGCGAGTACCTCTGCGCGGAGTCACTGAACGAACCGAGCAGAAAGGTGCGCCCAGGTGGCGTGGGATGGGCTTCCTTACCCGTGCCCACCGTCCAGCTACCCAGGCGCTGACCCCCCTTGAACAGCTCCATATTGAGGGAACGAAGGTGCACCCTGATGAGATACGGGGTAACCGCCCGATCGAGTGCAGTATCGGTTACCCAGCCCGCGGAACTGTTGGGTCGCGAGGGCAGTAGCACCTCGACCCATCCGGGTTGCTCGGCGATCGCCGGCAGCCAGGTGTCGCCGATCTGCTGGGGATCGAGTCTGGCAATTGGAGCGCCACCAGGCGAGGTGTAGACCACGACCTCGCGCCGTGGGTGCACCACGGTGCCGTCGGTGGCTGCCACCGGGCCGGGATCGAGGGGCGCCCCTGTGATCGCGGTGTATGTGGTGCTCTGCGGCAACTTTGTGGGATCTGCCGGGACCATCGCCGGCGGGATCTTGATGGCCGGGGCGGCCACGACGGGTGGCGGTGGCGCGGTCTTGGCTGGCTGGCCAGCCCCGAAGGGCGCCACCATGACGACCGCGATGATCAGCACCACGACCAGCAGAACACCGCCAATGGCGCAGGCGATCAGATACGGACGGTCGAGTAGCCGGAAGGATCCGGGAGGACGTTGAGCCATGACCTCTTGTGGTGTCGGACGAGCAGGATTAGGGGGCTCGCCCTCCCCGATCGGGCGATCCCGCTCAACCCAACGACGCTGTGACGTCCGCGGGGGCTGAGCGGTGACGGCACCCTAACGGACCCGAAACACCCGCCCGACGGGACCCCGCTACTCGGTATCGCTCCGGTTGATCTCGGTATGCGGGTGCTGGTAAGGCACCTGCTCAGGGGGCAGCGGGAAGGTAACCTCACCGAATGGGGACAGCGCGCCCTGCAGCGGAGCGGCGAGTTCGGTGACTGGATGGTCCTCCTCCGACCAGCTCGGCCAGGTCGGGTCGATGCGGTCGGTGCGCTTGGCCACAGCTTCTCTCTCTTTCGGTCGTCCCATTGGCGTGCTCAGCAACCCCAGGCGCCCTGCACACAGTCCCATTGTGCCTGATGACGGTGCGATCAATTTCAGGCTGACCGCCAGGGTGTCACTCGACGCGCTAGAAGCCCTCTCGCTACGCTGGACCAGATGCCCAGCACCGCGCTTGCTGACTGGCTACGCTCCCGGGACGACGACACGCTCGTGGAGTTGCTGCGCACCCGCCCGGACCTCGCCGTGCCGCCGCCAGCCGACTCGGTGGTGCTGGCTACCCGAGCGGTCATCCCGGCGTCGGTCGCACGGGCCTGCGAAGACCTCGATCGATTCACCGTGGCGGTGGTGACAGCGCTACTGGTCGCCGGAGCGGACACCGCACCGGTGAACCGGCAGATGGCCGGGAAGCTGCTCGGTTCGGGAGTTGCCGCCGGACGAATTGCGCGGGCACTGGACACGCTGCGGTGCCGGGCGTTGGTGTGGGGCGATGATTCGGCGCTTGCGGTGGTGCCGTCAGCCCGCCAGGTCATCGGACCGCACCCGGGTGGTTTGGGCCGCCATGCCCCGGACCTCGTCGGTGTCGACGTCAACGCCGTTCTCGCTGATCTCGCCGAGGACGAGCTGGGAGTGGTGCGGGCGCTGGCCGCCGGATCCCCGGTAGGTACCAGCCGGGACGCCGCCGAGCTCGTCCCACTGGATCGAGCCCGCACGCCGGTGCAACGCCTGCTGGCCCGCGGGCTGCTGCGGCGGATTGACGCCAGCACCGTCGAGTTACCCGCACAAGTGGGTCTGGCGCTGCGCGCAGATCATCCGCTCGGCCCCCTTGAGCTCGACGAGCCGGCGCTGCCCACTCGCCAGCATGACCCGTCCGTGGTCGACTCGACGGCCGCCGGCGCGGTGCTCGAGCTGCTGCGCCACACTGAGCAGCTGCTCGCTGAATGGTCAGCGGATCCTCCTCCGGTGTTGCGCGCGGGTGGCCTGGGCGTCCGAGACATGCGACGAACCGCGCGGCTGCTCGACCTCGACGAGCCCAGCGTCGCGCTGCTTGCCGAGGTGGCCGTCGCTGCTGGACTGATCACCTGGACCGACGAGGGAACCGGCGCGCCGCTGTGGCTGCCCACCGTCGCCGCCGATGTCTGGCTCGCCGCGTCACCGCAGCGGCGCTGGGCCATGCTGGCGCCTGGGTGGCTCGAGCTACCGCGGTTGCCCGGATTGGTCCAGACCCGCGATGACAAAGATCGGCCACTGGCCGCCCTGTCCGACGAGCTGCACCAGCCACGTGCCGCTGCTCAGCGGCGCCGAATCCTTGAGGCGATCGCCGAGCTGCCCGCCGGCTGCGGTATCCAACGACCTGAGGACCTCGCGGAGTTGCTGGCGTGGCGGGCACCCCGGAGGGAAGGCCGGCACCGCGAGCAAGTGGTCGCCTGGACCGTCCAGGAGGCGACCGCTTTAGGTGTGCTCGCGCTGGGAGCGGTGTCCGGCGCCGGTCGTGCGTTGCTGCGCGACGGTGCAGCGGCCGCATCGGCCGTTCTGCATACCACGCTGCCTGAGCCGGTGACCCATGTCATGGTCCAGGCTGACCGCACCGTGGTCGCGCCGGGACCGCTGGAGCCCGAGCTGGCCAGGGAGATCGGGCTGGTAGCCGACGTGGAGTCGGCCGGTGGCGCCACCGTCTACCGGGTGACCGAGGCCACGGTGCGCCGGGCCTTAGACGCCGGTCGCAGCGCTGCCGACCTCCACGAGCTGTTCCGGAGCCGCTCGGTGACCCCGGTGCCACAGTCGGTGAGCTACCTCATCGACGATGTGGCCCGGCGGCACGGGCGGTTGCGTGGTGGCGCCGCCGCCGCGTTCCTGCGCTGCGACGACGCGGCGCTGCTCAGTGAGCTGCTGGCGCACCCGGTCGCCGCGCGCTGCGGGCTGCGCCGGCTCGCTCCTACCGTGCTGGTCAGCCCATTGGCGCTGGCTGCACTACTCGAGGAAGTACGCGGCGCCGGCTTCATCCCGGTCGCTGAGGGAGCCGACGGCCAGGTGGTCGACCTGCGCGCCGGTGCTCGCCGGGCTAAGGCTCGGGCCCAGCCGACCCGGCGGGCCATCGTGCTACCGACCCCCTCGGCGGAGCAGCTTGGCGCCGTGGTGGCGGCGCTACGATCCGGCGATGCAGCGGCCACCACCCGCCGCGGGCTGGGAAACGGTGCGGTGTCCACCGGTGAAACGCTGGAGCTGCTGCAGGATGCCGCGCACGCCGGCAGCAACGTCTGCATCGGCTACGTCGACTCCCACGGCGTGGCCCGGCGGCGCATTGTGCGCCCAGTGAGCGTAGGCGGTGGCGTCCTGGAAGGGTTCGACCGCTCAGCCGACGAGCTACGCCGCTTCCCGCTGCACCGCATCACCTCCGCCGCAGTCCTGCACGAATGACCAGCGCCGGGCATCAAGGTGCGCTCCTCGTCCCAAACCGGAGGGCTGGTGGTCCCGCGGAGCCGAAGTTACGGGCGGGCGGCGTTTTGTAGTTGGGCGCGCAGCTCGGGGGTCAGCAGCTTGCCTGCTCGGTCTACCAGCAACGTCATCTCATAGCCGATCAGGCCGATGTCGCAGCTCGGCGAGGCCAGCACTGCAAGACTGGATCCATCGCTGATCGCCATGGTCAACACGATGCCGCGCTCCATCTCCACGACAGTTTGCACGACCCCACCCGCCTCGAAGCAGCGAGCTGCGCCCTGGGTCAGGCTCACCAGACCCGAGGTGACCGCAGCAAGCTGATCAGCGCGGTCTCGAGGCAGTCCTGAGGAGGGGACAAGCAGCAACCCGTCAGCGGAGACGACGACCGCATGCGCCACTCCCGGCACCTGCTGGACGAAACTATCCACCAGCCAGCCGAACTGGCTGGGCTGGCCCGGATGTCGGGGCGCTGCTGTCGTCACTACTGGTTCTCCTCGAAAGTGCGCTCGTCGAACGGTCGCTGCAAGGTGTCGGTCCAGCTCAGGTGGTCGTCAGGACTGATCTGGGCGTGTCTGCCGACGTTCAACCCGCGCTGGTATCTGCTCAACCGGCCGCGCACAGCGTCCGCAGTGCGGGCCGGCGCGACGGCTACCGGCGTCGGCAGCACATCGCCGTCTGCACCGGGCACGAGATGCGCACGCGGCTGCCGCTTGGGCAAACCGGCTGGGGTGAAGTCGTGGTCAACCGGAGCGCGCAGGGCTTGCGCCGCCTGCCACCCCTCGTCGAAGGGGGACCACCACTCGGTCGCAGCGGTCACTGGCGCGTCGTTCACGGGAGCGGACTGCTGCTCACGGAACCAAGCAGACACCATCTCGAAAATCTCTTCGCGAACCTCCTCGGCCGGCTCGACCGCCGCACTGCCCGCCGGGGGGAGCAGCGAACCGGCACCGTTCGGCGCATCGGCGCTCGCCGCAACCTGCGCCTGGTCACCCGCACGGTCGCTACTGCCGAACAGTTCGAGCCACTCCTGCTGCGCGGTACGCGGCTGGCTGCGCTGCGACGCGACCACGCCGAGCGAGGCCGGGTTGATCGAGGCTGGGCTGAACAGCTCACCTTCGGTGGCATCGTCGATCATCGACACCTGCAGCGGCAGCTGCCCTTCGGGGCCGCCGCCCCACCCAGCCGAGCCGGATTCGCGCTCCGAGGTGCTGGCTGGGGCGCTATCCGTCGGCACTCGGAGGTCGACTGTCAGCAGCGAGGGCGGCAACAGCACGGTCGCGGTGATGCCGTTGCCGCCGAGGCGCTGGCGCAACCGCACCGAGATGCCATGCTGCCCGGCCAGCTCACGCACCACCAACAGACCCATCTGCCCCGGGATCGACACATCGGCCGCTGGTGCACAGGCCAGCCGTGCGTTGATCTCCTGCAGTTCGTCCAGAGCGATGCCGGGCCCGGAGTCGGTGATCTCGACCAGCAGGCTGTGGTCTTCGGTCAGCGCGCTGGTCAGGGTCACCATGGTGCCCTGCGGCGCGACGCCGGTCGCGTTATCGAGCAACTCCGCGATGAGGTGAACCAGGTCGTTGGCGACCGGGCCGGCCACCATGGCCGGGGCCGACGGGCCCACCGTCACCCGCTGGTACTGATCGATCTCCGAGACGGCGTTGGTCAACACATCGAGCACCGCCGTCGGCCCTTCGGCGTCATGGCGCACCGTCCCACCGGCCAGCACAAGGAGGTTTTCACTGTGCCGGCGCATCCGGGCGGCCAGGCGATCGAGCGCCACCAAGCTAGTCGTCACCGCCGGGTCGTGTGTTTGGCTGCGTATCTCGTCGATCAGCTGCAGCTGCCGCTGGACCAGCTGCTGGGTCCGACCGGAGAGGTTGGCGAAGACGTCGTTGAGGCTGCAGCGTCGCTGAGCCTGCTCGGCGGCCAACCGGACGGCCTGGGCGTGCATGGTGTCAAACGCCCTGGCGACCTGGCCCACTTCCTCCCGGGAGTGCACCGGCACCGGATCCACGGTCGGCTGGCCAGGGCCGTCGGCGTTGCGGAGCTGCTCGGCGGCCTCGGGCAGCCTCCTGTCGGCGACCTCGAAGGCTGCGGTGCGCAAGGCACGCAGCGGTTGCAACAGCGAGCGCACCACGACGATGAGCAGCGCGACGGCGAGCAGCAGCAGCGCGATGACCGCGGCGCCATCCCAGAACGCCTCGTGCCACGCTTGGTCGCTACGCGCCATGGTGTCCTGCCGCAGCTTGCTGAGCAGCATGATCTCGCCTTGGCGGATGTCTTCGACGGTCCCTACCGCCGCGGAGTTCCAGTCACCGGCAACTGTCTCCAGCGGTGCGCCACGCTGCGCCCGGTCCAGCGCGGCAGCCAGCAACCGCTTGCGATCCAGCACTGCCCGAGCACCGAAGTAGAACTGCTGCTGTCCGGGAGACACGGTTTGGCCGAACTCCTCGGCTGCGGCGTCGAACCGGGCGTCGGCGGCGCGCAAAGCCGCCTGCTGATCAGCGAACAAACCACCGGACAAGATCCCCGCCAGTAATGCCGCATGCTCGTAGGCGGCTTTTTCCTGGGCGACCGCGAGCACCCTGACTCCGTCGGCTTGGCGAGCTAATGAGTCCGGTGTCCCGTCCAGCGCTCGCCGGTCGAGCTCGAGCAGCGTCGCGATCAGCGCGGAATACCCGACGACGGCGTCGCGTGCGGCGGCATTACTGAGCGCAAGATCGGTGCGCGAGGTGGTCCTGCGCAGCGCGGGAAGCCCAGACAGCCGGCTCAGTGCGGCGGCCGGGGACGGCTCGACGGCTCGCTGCGCCGCGCCCAACGAACTGACCGCGGCATCCACCCGCCGGACCTGCGCCGCCAGTGCGGCTCGATCCGTAAAACCACCGCTGGCCTGCATCGCGGCCGCCCGGTAGCGCTCTCCCTGCAGTTCGTACACCACGACGCCCAACTGCTGGGCGAACTTGATCCGGTCGCTCAGCGCGGCGTAATTCCGTGCATTGCCTACCAGATCGGTGACCCGCAGTGCCCCGAGGACACCGGCCAGCAGCAGCGGCACCAACAGCACCGCGGTGAGTTTGGTGCGCAGCCGCCAGTCCTTGAGCCGCCAGCAACCGCCGCGATGTCGCAGCGCCGCCCCACCGGCCCCGAACATGGCGAACCCAGGACCAGCAGCGAAGCCCTGTGTAGTCACCTCGTGACGGTTAGCGACATCAGTAGAGCCGTCGGAACGGCCGGAAGGTGGTCTAGCCCGAACTTCATGGCCGGTCACGCTGCGCACTCTCCCCACTCGACGGTCACGCGGGAGTCGCCACCGACTTCCGCATGGCGTGCTCGACCAACGCGATAAGGGTGCTCTTGGTCGATTCCCGCTCACGGGCGTCACACGGGACGATCGGTACCGCAGGTCCGATGGCCAGAGCTTCCCGGACGTCCTCAACACTGTGACTCAGCACGCCGTCAAAGCAATTCACCCCGACGACGTAGGGCAGCCCGCGGTCTTCGAAGAAGTCCACCGCCGCGAAGCAGTCAGCCAACCGGCGGGTGTCAACTAGGACAACCGCGCCGATCGCACCACGCACGAGGTCATCCCACATGAACCAGAAGCGATGCTGCCCCGGGGTGCCGAACAGGTAGAGGATCAGCTCGGCATCCAGTGACAACCGGCCAAAGTCCATCGCGACGGTGGTGGTCGACTTATCCGGAGTGGCCGCGAGGTCATCGACTGAGGTACTCGCGTCAGTGAGCACCGCCTCGGTGGTCAGCGGCGCGATCTCGGATACCGTGCCAACGAAGGTCGTTTTGCCAGCACCGAACCCGCCGCCTACGACGATCTTCGCGGATATCACGTTAGGCCGGCTATCCCCGCTTGGCCGCCCGGCGGGCGGACTGGACCGAGCTGGGTCGGGCTTGACCGCGGCCGCTGACGCGCCCCCGTAGGACCGTGACCGATCAGAGTCGACGAAGTCCACTCAACACCCTTTCCATCAAGGCCATATCCGGCGCGTTGCTGGATCCGTTCGCGCTCTGGTGCACCACGACCAGGCCGATGTCGGCCATGTCAGCTAGCAGAACTCGAACGACTCCCAGCGGCAGGGATAGTAGAGCGGCCACTTCGGCCACCGATCGGGGGTCACCACAAAGCTCGGCCACCGCCCGGTGCTCCTCGCTGGTCAGCGCCGCCATATCGTGGCCTTGCTCGCTGGTCGATACCAGCGTTTCCACCGCGAGATCGAATACCGGTGCGGTCCGGCCCCCAGTCCAGGTGTAAGGACGTACCACCGATGCTGCGGCCGCGGGTTGGCTCCACTCGAAGGTTCCCGCGGCCGCCGACGTCTGCGGCTGCGCTGAGGGCTGCCCTTCTACTGCAACCGGCTGCGGGGTGGCCGATGACTTCGCTGACCTCTTGCGACGCCCGCTGGAACGCCAGGGGCCACCGCTGAGGTCGTTCACCAAACCGGCGAACAACCGTTCATCAGCGTCGTCACCGCTGGGTTTACTCACTGGCGCCTCAACGACCTAGCGCGCCATGCAGCTCGGTACGCGAGTGTGGGGTTAGCTGCTGGCCGACCCTGTCTACCAGCAATGTCATCTCATACCCCACCAACCCGATATCGCAGGTTGGGGCCGCTAGCACCGCAAGACTGGATCCATCGCTGATCGACATCAGCAGCATGATCCCGCGTTCAAGTTCCACCACCGTCTGCACGACCTGGCCGGCGTCGAAGCAGCGGGCTGCACCTTGAGCTAAGCTGACCAGCCCGGACGCCACTGCGGCGAGCTGGTCGGCACGGTCCCTGGGCAGGTACGCCGAAGCCGACATGGGCATGCCTTCGGCCGACACCACTAATGCGTGCGCCACCCCAGCTACCCGGTTGACAAAGTCGTCGACCAACCACCCGAAGCGGCTCGGTTTTGGCTGCGGAACGGTCACTTGGTCTGCCCTTCTGCACCCTGGTGCTCCGGCGTCGATCCGTCAGCCTCGTGCTCGAGGTTTCGGCGGGTCTGGCGCCCTTCGCGGATTCCCTGCTGGTAGCTGGCCAGCCGGCCACGAATCGACTCTGCGGTACGCACCGGCGCGCTCGCGGGCTCAGCTCCACCCGCGGCACCCGGCACCAGCAGGGCCCGAGGTTGGCGCCGCGGCAACCCCATGGCGGTGGTTTCCGCACTCACCGGCATCGCCAGTGCCTCGGCCGCTCGCCAGCCGTCATCCCCGGCGCCCCAGTCCTGCGCCGGGGTGCCGGGTGGGCGGGTCGCACCCGATGCGGGGATTGGCTGGCCCGATGAGCCGGGCTTGCCAGCATCTCCGGATTCGGATCCGACCAATGTACGTCCAGGCTGGCGACGCATCAGCGGAGGCGAGCCAGCGGTAGACGCCTTCGTGGCGGCGGCATCCGCGAGCGCTGTATCCGCGGCCGGAGCATCCGGCAACGGCGCATCTGGCGACGCGACGCCCCGCGTCGGCGCTCCCGCCGGTCCACGAGCGGCCGGACCAGTCCAGCGCACCGGCACGGCCTCGTGTTCCTTGAACCACGCCGACGCAACGTCATCAAAGATCGGCGTGGAGTGCTGCAGCGACACCCGCTGGCCCGGTCCAACCTGTCCAACCGGTCCCGCCACGGTGGCCCGCGCTGGCCGGAACAGATCCGCGCCGGATCCGGGGCCAGCGTCATCCACCAGGCTCTGCGCCGGGTTGTCTAGCGGGTTGTCCGCTGTGTTGTCTATCGGGCTGTGTGCCGGTGGACTGGCTGGCGGTCCAGGCGGAGCCGGTGGTGGCTGCGCCGGACCCGACATTGACGGTGAGCGCCTACTGACGCGCTGCGGCAGGTCAGGATCGCCGCTTGGCTTGTGATCGATTGCCGTCGCCGGGTTCTCCACCACGGTCTCCGGGGCGCCCCCGGCATCAGCGTCGACATCGGCCTTGACCTGCGGATCAACATCCGCGTCGATATCCGGCTTGGCGTCCGCTTCGACGGCGGCAGTGACGTCTGCTTCGACGACAGGAGCGCCGTCTGCTTCGACTTCGACGTCGCGCGCGACGTCTGGTCGAGGCACCGGGATCGCGTCGCTGGCACTGGCGGCTACCGGCGCCGTGGCGTCGTCCCGGCCTGAGCCGTTGGATCCGGTGAGCTCGGCGACGGCTGCCGGGCTGGGCTCCACCGTCTCCGATGCCACCCGCACCAGCCGCGAAGGCATGATCACGGATGCCCAGACACCCACGTCACCGTCGCCACGGCGCAGCTGCACCTCGATGCCGTGCCGACCGGCTAGCCGACCGACGACGTAGAGGCCCATCCGGCGCGACACCGATGCATCTACCACCGGTGGGGCGGCCAACCGCTGGTTGGCTTCGACAAGCTCCGCCTCGGTCATCCCGACTCCGCGGTCAGCGACCTCGATCGAGACCGAACCGTCCGCGGCGAAGTCACTGGAGACCATTACGTGGCTGTCCGGCGGGGAGAACTGAGTCGCGTTGTCCAGCAGCTCGGCCAGCAGATGCACCAGGTCGCTCGCCGTCCGGCCGAGCACCAGCACCGCGGGCGGCTGCTGGAGCACGAGCCGTTGGTACTGCTCCACCTCGGAAACGGCGGCGCGCAGGACGTCAACCAACCGAACTGGACGGCCGGATCGATTGGCCGCATCGGTGCCCGCGAGAACCAGCAGGTTCTCACTGTTGCGCCGCATCCGGGTGGCGAGGTGGTCAAGCTGAAACAGGTTATCTAGCTGTTTCGGGTCCTGCTCTCCGCTTTCGAGCCGGTCGATGAGCTTGAGCTGCCGCTCGACCAGGCCCTGCGTGCGGCGCGACAGGTTGACGAAGATGTCGTTGACGTTGGCACGGAGCTGGGCCTGCTCACCGGCCAGCCGGACGGCCTGACTGTGCACCTCGTCGAAGGCCCTGGCGACCTGGCCGATCTCCTCGCGAGTGCCCACCGGTACCGGCTCGACCGCGGTCTCAGGCAGTTCGCCGTCGCGGATCCGGGCCATCGCCTCAGGCAGCCGTCGATCGGCGACGTCCAGGGCGGTGCGCTTGAGCACTCCCAGCGGCCGCAGCAGAGCCCGGGTCACGAAGATACCGACCAGCACACCCAGCCCCAGCGCGAAGAACAGGATGACCGAGTTCAGACCAGCGGCGGTGCGCACCTGGGCAAGCAGCGTCTGGGCGGTCTGCTCGATCCGCTGGCGCAGGTTCTTCTCGACGGTGTTGATGTTGTCAATGACCACCGTGTTGCGTTGATCCCAGTCTTGCGGCGATGCACCCAGCGGCTGGCCGGCCAGACCACGGTTGAGTACCAGCTGCATCAGCCGCTGCCGGGACAGCTCAGCGTCCTGACCCATCCCAGCGATCGCGCTGGCCCGCTCTGCCTGCCCCAGAGCGGCCCGCAGAGCGTCCTGATCGGTGACCAGCCGGACGGCCGCGGTGCGGAGATCTTCGATCTGGCCGGAACCGAGCCGGTTGGTGTACAGCGCTGCTGAAACGATCGCGTGCTGCCGGCTGATCTGCTCGCGACCGGAAAGCAGGGAATGCACAGCGGCAGCATCGTTAGTGACCGCGACGTCATCGAGCTGGCGGGTCAGCGCGGAATCCAACTCGATCAGCGGATCGATGGCGTCGCTGTACTCGGTGACCACCACCTCGACCGGGCCAAAGCCGGTAGTCACGCTTGCCCGCAGTGGCCCCAGTGCGCCCAAGGCGGCGAGCGGCGAGCGGGTGAAGTCCAGTCCATTCACCTGGCCGGCCGCCCCCGCGACCACCTGCACACTGCTGTCGACGGCGCGGAACTGCGCGTCTAGCGGTCGATGGTCGCCGGCACGGCTCGTGGCGACAAACGCCGTAGCCATGTCGCGTTCCCGCTCTACTCCGCTGATCAGGTCGGACAGCTGTTGCTGCACGTGCACGATCTGGGAGATCCGGGCGTAGCCCGGCGCGGCGCCCGCCTCGTCAACGATCCGCAGTATCCCGGCGACCAGGGCGACGATGGTTGGCACCAGCAGGACTGCGGCCAGCTTGACGACCACAGGCCAGTTGCGCCAATACCACCGCGACCGCGGATTCGTCGGGCCGATCGGCGCCCCTGCTTTGGCGGGCGGACTCAGTACGACGGTCATCGCGCCACCGCCGCGGAAGCCGGGCGTCGCGGGCTACTCGCTGGCACGGTGAGGTTCCTCCCAGGGGTCGACGGTGGCCGAGCATCCGACGCACCACGGGTAACCGCGGTTGTGGGCCATTCCCACCGCACGGAGGTAAACGCCTCGAGCACCGAGCCGGATACGCCCGATGTAGGGGACGGACGTTACGACGCGCCGAGCTGGACTGTCCTGCGGGTCTCAATACCGTCCTATCCGACCGCTTACCGTTCTATTCGACCGCTGATCGCGCCAGTACCTTGCGGGGACAATACCCGCGCGGCCTAACTTTTCTTACCCTGATGGACCGACTCCACCACTCAAAGTAATTCTGTTCAACCCGGACGATCCACTTGCCACACCACCTATTGCCTCGACGGAGTGGGCCCGGACGCACCTGGGACACTGGTTGCAGACCAAGCCGATCACCCGCCCGCGGTGCTCGCCAACCGGAGGAACTCGTTGAGCTCTTCGCCCGAGGCCGGACCGCTCATCGTGCAGTCCGACAAGACGCTGCTGCTGGAGGTCGAGCATCCAGCTGCGGGGCTGGCCCGCGCCGCGATTGCGCCGTTCGCGGAGCTCGAGCGCGCGCCGGAACACGTACACACCTACCGGGTGACCCCACTGGCGCTGTGGAACGCGCGAGCCGCGGGTCACGACGCCGAACAGGTCGTTGACGCGCTGGTGCGCTTCTCCCGGTATGCCGTGCCACAGCCGCTGCTGGTCGACGTCGTGGACACGATGGGCCGCTACGGGCGGCTGCAGCTGGTAGCGCATCCGACGCACGGGCTGGCGCTGGTCGCACTGGACCGCGCCGTACTCGAGGAAGTGCTGCGGCACCGCAAGATCGCTCCGATGCTGGGCGCCCGGGTCGACGACGACACCGTGCTGGTACATCCGTCCGAACGCGGGCGGCTCAAGCAGGGCCTGCTCAAGGCCGGCTGGCCGGCTGAGGATCTGGCCGGATACGTCGACGGTGAAGCGCACCCGATCGAGCTGGTAGAAGATGGCTGGTCGCTCCGTACCTACCAGAGTGACGCGGTGACCGGGTTCTGGGCGGGCGGTTCCGGGGTTGTGGTGCTGCCCTGCGGGGCGGGGAAGACGTTGGTCGGGATTGCCGCCATGGCGCAGGCCAAAGCGACCACGCTGATCCTGGTCACCAACACCGTCGCCGGCCGGCAGTGGAAGCGCGAGCTGGTCGGGCGTACCTCACTGTCCGACGACGAGGTCGGTGAGTACTCCGGTGAGCGCAAGGAGATCCGCCCGGTGACGATCGCGACCTACCAGGTGATGACCCGCAAATCCAAAGGTGAATACCGGCATCTGGATCTGTTCGACTCCCGGGACTGGGGTTTGATCATCTATGATGAGGTGCACCTGCTGCCCGCCCCGGTGTTCCGGATGACCGCCGATCTGCAGTCCCGCCGCCGGCTCGGGCTGACCGCCACGCTGGTGCGCGAGGACGGTCGGGAGGGTGACGTGTTCTCCCTGATCGGCCCCAAGCGTTACGACGCACCGTGGCGCGACATCGAGTCTCAGGGCTGGATCGCCCCGGCGGACTGCGTGGAGGTACGCGTTACTCTGACCGACGCTGAGCGGCTGCGCTACGCCACAGCGGAGGCCGACGAGCGCTACCGGGTGTGCTCCACTGCGCGCAGCAAGCTAGCCGTCGTGTCCGCCATCATGGAGCGGCATCCGGACGAGCCAACGCTGGTGATCGGCGCATATCTGGAGCAACTCGCCGAGCTCGGCGAGGCCCTGGACGCTCCTGTGGTGCAAGGCTCGACTCGCAACACTGAGCGGGAGACCCTCTACGAGGCGTTTCGCCGAGGCGAAATACGCACGCTGGTCGTGTCCAAGGTGGCCAACTTCTCCATCGACTTACCGGAGGCATCTTTAGCGGTGCAGGTCTCCGGGACGTTCGGTTCCCGGCAGGAGGAGGCCCAGCGCCTCGGCCGTCTGTTGCGCCCCAAGGGCGATGGACGACAGGCGCACTTCTACTCGGTAGTCGCCCGAGACACCCTGGACACCGACTACGCCGCCCACCGCCAGCGCTTCCTCGCGGAGCAGGGCTACGCCTACCGCATCATTGACGCCGACGACCTCCTAGGCCCCGCCATCCCCCAAGTCGACTAGCGCCGTCGGCGGGGTCCGTGTCGTGAACTCGACCACCCCGACGTTGCCAGCCGGCGTTGGGGTCGGTGGTGTCGAGTTCACGACAGACCCGGCCCGCTGGCGCCGGCTGCGCAACCAGCGGATGAGCAGGGCCAGTACGACGAGTGCGGTAAATGCCGGTATCGCTCGCTTGGCGACGGCCCCGCCAGCGGCTTCAAGCAGGTCGATCTCCTCGGGCATCGGTGGGGGCACCGGTAGGACGGAGGGTGGCAGCTCTCGGGCTGCCGGCACCCGGCCTGGGGGCGACGCAGCCGGCTGCGCGACTACCGGCTGCGACGGACCTGGCGGCGGCGATGCCTGCAGCGGCGGGGAGCCTGGCGACTCGACCACCGGCGCGGGTGCCTCCTGCGGTCCGAGGCTTCTGCTGAGGCAGTCCGCGAACTGACTGATGATCTTACCGCCGACATCCTCGATCAGTCCCCGGCCGAACTGGGCGGGTCTGCCCGTGACGATCATGTCGGTAGCCACTGTGACCGCGGTTCCCGCGCCGTTTGCAACAAGGCTGGCAGCCACCGTCGCCGTGACGGTGCCCTGCCCCCCGGATGCTGTACCCGTCGCGTGGATCATGGTCCGGTGCGCGGCCACATCGGTGTCAGTGAAGCGGCCCGATCCGCGGTACTGCAGAGAGATCGGGCCCAGCCGGACTTTCACGATCCCAGCGAACTCGTCGCCGCTGGCCGACGTGATGGTAGCTCCCGGAAAGCACGGGGCGACCCGTGCCGGATCCAGCAGGGCCTCCCAGACGGTGTCGATGGGCGCCGGGACCGTGAACTTGTGCTCAAGCTTCATGCACGCTCGCCTCCCACCCCCGCTGCGGCCGCCACAGCTCTCCCGGTGAGCACCCGGGCGAGGTGCTCGCGGTAGTCGGCGTCGGCGTTGCCGTCCGACGTCGGGGTGGTGCCGTCGGCGGCGTGCTCAGCCGCCGCACGGATCGTCTCTGCGCTGGCCTGCTGACCAATCAGCGCCTGCTCCACCCCGACAGCCCGGACCGGGGTGGCACCCATATTGGTCAGTGCCACCCGCGCCTGCGTGATCGTTTCGTTTTCGATTAGCACCGCTGCCGCGACCGCGACGATCGACCAGGCCTGCGCCACCCGGTTGAACTTCTCGTAGTGCGCGCCCCAACCGGTTTTCTTCGGAATCCGCACCTCTACGAGTACCTCATCGGGCCCCACCGCCGTGGTGAACAGATCCACGAAGAACTCCCCAGCTGGCACGGTGCGCTGCCCCGAGGGTCCGACGATGACCATCTCGGCGTCGAGCGCCACCGCAGGGGCCAGCAGGTCACCGGCGGGGTCCGCGTGCACCAGGGCGCCGCCGAGGGTGCCACGGTGCCGGATCTGCGGATCGCCCACCGTCTGGGTGGCCAGCGCTAGCAGCGCCGCATGTTCAGCAATCAGATCGTTGTTGATCACATCGTGGTGCGTGGTCATCGCCCCGACCACGATGGCATCGCCGTCCTCACGTACCCCGCGCAATTCGCTGATCTTGTTCAGATCCACCAGGGTCGTCGGGGTAGCAAGCCGCAATCGGAGCACCGGAACCAGGCTCTGGCCCCCAGCGAGAACCTTGGCGTCCTCGCCGGCCTGGGCCAGCGCCTGCACCGCTTCCTCCACCGATGATGCGGCGACGTAGTCGAATGGTGACGGGATCACTCGGCACCTCCCTGCTGCGCATCGATGGAGCCCAACCCACCACCGGCAGCGGTCTCGGTGGCGTGCTCCGACGTGGATTTCACGGCTCCGCGAGCTGACTGCACCGCTCGCCATACCCGTTGCGGCGAGCACGGCATATCGATGTCGGTGACGCCGAGGTGGCGCACAGCATCGAGGATGGCGTTGACCACAGCAGGGGGAGACGCAATGGCGCCGGCCTCCCCCACTCCCTTGACGCCCAGCGGGTTAGTGGTGGCTGGGGTTTCGGTCCGGTCGGTGGTGAAGTGCGGCACGTCTACCGCGCTAGGCACCAGGTAGTCGGCCAAGGTGCCCGTGGTGAGCGTGCCACTCTCGTCGTAGACGGCCTCCTCGAACAACGCCTGCGCCACTCCCTGGACCAGACCCCCGTGTATCTGCCCCTCGACGATCGATGGATTCACCACGGTGCCGATGTCGTCCACTCCCACGTAACGGCGGATCTGCACCCGGCCGGTCTCGGTGTCCACTTCGGCCGCGCACAGGTGAGTTCCGTGCGGAAAGGAGAAGTTCTCCGGGTCGAAGGTGGCCTCAGAGTCCAGCGAGGGTTCCATTCCCTCCGGGTAGTTGTGTGCGGAAAAGGCCGCGAAGGCGACTTCTTGGATCGTGACTCCCCGGTCGGTTCCCTTGATGGTGAACTTCCCACGGATGAAGTCGATGTCGACCTCGGAGCACTCGAGCAGGTGCGCCGCCATCTTCTTCCCCTTGTCGATCACCTTGTCAATGGCCTTGACCACCGCGACACCGCCAACGGCCAGCGATCGGGAGCCGTAGGTGTCCATACCCTTCGGCGAGCTCTGGGTGTCGCCGTGCAGCACCTCGACGTCCTCGAACGGCACACCCAGCCGGTCGGCCACGATCTGGCTCCACGCCGTCACGTGTCCCTGGCCGTGCGGGGAGACGCCGGTGACGACCTCGACCTTGCCGGTGGCCAACATCCGAATGCTGGCGTGCTCCCACCCTCCGGCGGCGTAGGACAGCGCACCCAGAATCCGCGACGGGGCCAGCCCGCACATCTCCGTGTAGGTCGAGATGCCGATGCCCAGCTGCACTGGATCGTTCGCCTCCCGGCGGCGCCGCTGCTCGGCACGCAGGCCGTCGTAGTCGAACAGCTCCATGGCCTTGGCAGTGGCCGCCTCGTAGTTGCCTGAGTCGTAGGTCAGCGTGGCAGCGGTGGTGTACGGGAACTCCTCGCTCTTGATCCAGTTGCGCTCCCGGAGCTGCATGGGATCTACACCAAGCTCAACGGCGAGCTCGTCCATGATCCGTTCGATGGCGAAGGTGGCCTCCGGGCGGCCGGCACCGCGGTAAGCATCGGTTGGGGTTTTGGTGGTGAACACGTTGGTGCAGGCGAAACGGTAGGCCGGGAACTTGTAGATCCCGCCGTACATGAACGCGCCGAGCAGCGGTGTCCCGGGCGTGATGATTCGCAGGTATGCGCCCATGTCGGCCATCAGCTCGACCTTCAGGGCAGTAACAGTGCCGTCCTTGCGGGCGGCGATGGTCACATCCTGGATCTGAGCCCGGCCGTGGTGCGTGGCAACCATGCACTCCGAGCGAGTCTCGGTCCACTTGACCGGCTTGCCCATCCGGCGAGCGACCAGCACGGCCAGCATCTCCTCGGGTATCACCTGGAGCTTGCCACCGAACCCTCCGCCAACGTCCGGTGCGATCACCCGCAACTTTTGCTCAGGCAGACCCAGGGTCAGCGCGACCATCGTCTTGACGATGTGCGGTACCTGAGTAGATGACCACATAGTCAGCTGCTCGGCGGTCGGATCGACCACGACGGAGCGCGGCTCCATGAAAGCGGGGACCAGGCGCTGCTGGCGGAACCGTCGGCTGATCACGATGCTGTCCGGATCGGACACCGCTGCGGCGATCGCTGCCTCGGCGCTGCCACCACTGCCGGCTTGGCCCGAGTCGAAGACCCACAAAGCATTGCGGTTGGTGCCCAAGTCTGGATGCACCAGCGTGGCGCCGTCGGCCAGCGCCGCCTCCATGTCGAGCACCGGTTCGAGCGGGTCGTAGTCGACCTCGACAGCATCAGCGGCGTCTGCGGCCGACGCCGCATCGCGGGCCACCACGATTACGACCCCTTCGCCAGCGAAGTGCACGGTGTCGACCGCCAGCGGCGGGGCTTGAGGGGACTTCATATCCGGGGTGATCTGCCACGCGCACGGCGTGCTGATGCTGTCCGCGCCGAGGTCGGCGGCAGTGAACACGCCTTGCACGCCGGGCAGTTGCTGGGCCGCCTCGGTATTGATTCTGGTAATCTTGGCGTGGGCCAGCGGACTACGCACAATAGCGATGTGCAGCATCCCGGGCAGCGTAATGTTGTCCGTCCAGCGGGTCTGCCCGGTGATCAGCCGAGCGTCCTCTTTGCGCTTGCGGGCCCGACCGACCTCCGCGGTCGCGGGCTGCGCGGTGGTAGTCATCAGTTACCCCCTCCGGCGACGGTGCTGGGCTGCCGTGCGGACACCTCGTTGGGCGCGCTTGCGGCCGGCTTCATCTTCTGCGCCGCGTCGAGCACGGCTCGCACGATGTTCTGATAACCGGTGCAGCGGCAGAGGTTGCCCTCGAGTCCCTCGCGCACCTTCTGCTCGTCCGGATCGGGATCGTCGCCGAGCAGGTCGATCGCCTGCATGATCATGCCGGGGGTGCAGAAACCACACTGGAGCGCATGATTGTCATGGAAGGCCTGCTGCATCGGGTGTAGCTGTCCATCGCGAACCAGGCCTTCGATCGTGGTGATCTCACTACCGTCAACCTGGATCGCGAAAATCGAGCAGGACTTCACGCTCCGGCCGTTGAGGTGCACGGTGCACGCTCCACAGTTGCTGGTGTCGCAGCCGACCACTGTTCCGATCTTTCCCAGCCTTTCCCGGAGGTAGTACACCAGGAGAGTTCGTGCTTCGACGTCGTCGACGTAGGAGACGCCGTCAACCATGACAGTGATGCGTGTCACGGGCCAACTCCTCGTCCGGTCGGGGCCGCCCGACCGCATGTGATGGGCGATCCCAGCAATCAAGTCACCGGGAAACCGCCACGGCGATGTGACGGCTGTCGCCCATCCCACCGCGCATGCCACACCGCCGCAACGGCAGCAGCAGGGCAGGAAAGCGCAGCTCAGGCCGCCGGTGATCAGTTCGCTCGTAGAGCCCGCAAGTGCGAAGAGTCAGACCCCAGCCTTCCGCGGATGCGGCCGACCGACCCACAGCCCCTCATCAAGCGACACCCGAATGGATGAGCTACCGGCTACGCTGCCCGCAGCGGCTGTCTCCGTCCGTCGAGCAGCAGGTCGCTGCTCGCAGCCTCGGGGTGATCCGCTTTTCCAGGCCGAACGGTTCGCAGTGGGGGTACAGAACGCCGTCGAAGGCTGCCGCGATGTCCTCGGTGTCCCAGCCCGCACAACGCAGAACCGGCTCCTTGATCGCTGGCTGGCGCACGATGTGCAGTTGATCTCCGGTGCACCGGATGAGCTGCCCGGTGATCCCAGCGGCAAGATCTGACAACAGGTAGGTGACCAGCGGCGCTACCCGGTCGGGGGTGCGCTCGCGGGTACAGCGCGACTGGGCGGCCGGGGAACGCTCCACCAGCCGGGTCCAGGCTAGCGGGCAGACGCCGTTGACCCGGATCCCTACGTCCTCCAGATCTAGCGCCCACGCGTATGTCAGCGACGCGACCGCGCCTTTGGAGGCCGAGTAGGCACCTGCGCGACGCTGACCGAACGACGAGCCTGACGAGATGTTGACGATCGATCCAGCGCCTTGCGCGCGCATCACCTTGGCCGCCGCGAGGCCACAATAAAGCGTGCCCAGGACGTTGACTTCGATGACGTCGCGCGCGCAGTCAACGTCCTCCTCCCACGGTAGTACCTCGTGCGGGCCGAGCGCGGCGTTGTTCACCAGACCGTCGATCCTGCCGAATTGCTCCAGGCAGTGCGCCACGATCTCGCTGGCCTGACCAGGATCGCGAACCGACGCCGCGTTGGCCACCGCCCGGCCGCCCAGCTCGACAATCCGGTCTGCGACCTTCTCGGCCTGTTCAGCGTCGATGTCGTTGACCACGACGCAGGCTCCTGACCGGGCGGCGTGGCCCGCATAAGCTTCGCCTAGACCGCGACCGGCTCCAGTGATAACAATCGCCTTGCCGTCGAGAATGCCCATCGGTGCCCGCCCTTCGGGGTGACCGGACCTGATGGACCGGCGGTTGCCATCAGTCTGCGGTGGCAACTGCACCGGGACAGGTCAAGGCTCCATGAAGGGTTGCAGCCGTTCGCCGAGCGGGCTGAGGCCGATCGGCCCAACGGGTCCGGTGAGCTATTCAACCGTGAGGATCAGCGGGCCGTCCTCGGTAATGGCGACCGAGTGCTCCCAGTGCGCGGCGCGGCAGCCGTCCACAGTCACCACGGTCCAGCCGTCGCCAAGCTCCTCTGTCTTGTCACTGCCCGCGGTGAGCATCGGCTCGATCGCCAACGCCATGCCGGGCACCAACCGGGGGCCGCGACCGGGGCGCCCCACATTGGGCAGAAACGGGTCCATGTGCATGGCGGTACCGATCCCGTGGCCACCATAGTCGGCGATGATGCCGTACGACGTCCCGTGCGCGGCGCTGGCGGCCAGCGCCGTGGACTCCACTGCATGGGAGATGTCGGTCAACCTGCCACCGGGTCGCGCCGCCGCGATTCCGGCTTCCAGCGCCGCCCGGCAGGCCGTAGATAGTTTGCTATCGGCTCGCATAACGGTGCCCACGTGCACTGTCACCGCAGCATCGCCGTGCCAGCCCTCGAGGATCGCACCGCAGTCCAGGGACAGCAGGTCGCCATCGGCGAGCACCTGCTCGCGGCTGGGGATGCCATGGACCACCTGCTCGTTGACCGAGCTGCAGATCGACCCCGGGAAACCGTGATAGCCCTTGAACGACGGTAGCGCCCCAGCGTCGCGGATCGACTGCTCCGCCAGCTCATCGAGCTCACCAGTGCTCACCCCGGCGCGGGCATGACATTCGAGCAAGCGCAGTGTCCGGGCCACCACCGCTCCGGCGGCGCGCATCGCCTCGATTTCACCCGGGGACTTCAGCTCGATGCTGGCCTTGCCCCGTAACCGTCTTACCACAGCACGCACCCCGCCCCCGGTCATCGCACGCTCGTCACGCCCGCGTTCGCAAGGCGTGCAGCGCCCGGGCCGTGACCTCTGGCACCGAACCGACCGCCGGTACGGTCACCAGCCGATCAGCGTAGAAGCTCAGCAGCGGCGCGGTCTCCTCGCGATAGAGCTGTTGGCGGTGCCGGATCACGTCTTCGGTGTCATCATTGCGCCCGCGGGCCAGCAGCCGCGCCACCAGCTGATCCTCGGGTACGTCGAACTCCAGCACCGTGCCGATCTCGCAGTCACGCTCGAGCAGCAGATTCTCCAGCACCTCGGCCTGGCCGACCGTACGAGGAAATCCGTCGAGCAGAAATCCTGCCCGGCACACGTCATCGGTAAGCCGCTGCTCGACCATCGCATTGGTGACCTCGTCGGGCACCAACGCACCGGCATCCAGGTACCGCTTGACCCTCTGACCTAGCTCGGATCGGCGGTCGACATGCGCCCGGAACAGATCGCCAGTCGAGATGTGCACCACCCCGAGCTCCTCGCTCAGCAGGGCCGCCTGAGTGCCCTTGCCCGCGCCTGGAGGACCGACGATGAGGATTCGCACTAGCGCAGGAACCCTTCATAGTTGCGCTGCATCAGCTGGCTTTCGATCTGCTTCACGGTATCCAGGCCCACCCCGACCATGATCAGCACCGC